>DATMLK010000065.1:0-29920 GCA_035570215.1 Acidobacteriaceae bacterium | reverse complement strand
ACTTCATGATCGACGAGTTCCAGGTCCTTGAAGCCCGTGCCTCCGGCGCCGACGCCATTCTGCTCATCGCCGCTTCGCTCACCGACGCCGAGCTCCGCACGCTCCGTGATGCCGCGAAGAAGATGGAGCTGGACACGCTCTGCGAGGTCCACAATCGTGAAGAGCTGGAGCGCGTGCTCGGCTTGGGTTCCGATTGGGGCTGCGATGCCTACGGCGTGAACGCGCGCAATCTTAAGACCTTCGATGTGAGTCTCGACGTAAGCCTCGAACTGCTGGCGATGCTGCCGAAGGATGCCGTCCGCATCGCAGAGAGTGGTATCCACACCGCCAGTGATCTGCAGAAACTCCGCACCGCGGGATACGATGCGTTTCTCGTCGGAGAATCGCTGATGCGCCAAAGCGCACCGGGCGATGCTCTACGCGCGTTGCTGGCAGAACCAGTGAAGGTGTAGCCATGTTCGTAAAGATCTGCGCCCACACCAATCTCGCAGACGCACAGCACTCGGTCGAAGCCGGTGTCGACGCGCTCGGCTTCGTCTTCGCAAAGAGCTCGCGGCAGGTGACGGCGGCGCAGGTCGCCGCCATCACCCACGCGCTTCCGAAATCAGTGAAGAAAATTGGCGTCTTCCACGCCCGTACCGCGGACGAGATCATCCACGACGTTCACGCCGCCGGTCTCACCGGCGCACAGCTTCACTTCGCATTTGACCCCACGGTCATCGCCAGACTCCGCAGGGAGTTCGGCCCGGACTTCTTCCTCATTCAAACTTTGCACTGGACCGTAGATGGCGATGCAGGCCTCGCCGAGAAAAACTTCCGCGAACAGTTGCAGACCGTCGCCCAAGCCGGCAGCGTAGACGCTATCCTGCTTGATACCAAGACCACCACCGCCAGCGGCGGCACCGGCAAGAGCTTCGACTGGAAGCGCGCCCGCGCCGTGCTGGATGCAGACGCCGGCGGCCTGAAGATCATCGTCGCCGGCGGGCTGACTCCCGAAAACGTCCGCGAAGCCATCGCCGCACTCCACCCCTGGGGTGTGGACGTCGCCAGCGGCACGGAGTTCATGCCCGGGATGAAAGATGCCGCCAAAATCCGCGCTTTTGTGGCGGCTGCACGGAGCTAATTGGAGACCCTGTGATGAGCAAACTTTCAAAGGAAGACTTGGAAGATGGCTTGGATTATCACGATGCGGAAGACAGAGTATTTCCAAAAATAAAGGCAAAAATTCTTGCGAAGCAAGAATTAGACAAGAAAGATGTATTGCATATATTGAAGTGGAAGCTTGGCCGTATCAAGGCATCAGACAGTAGAACTATTTCTAACAAAAATTTGCTCATAATCAACAAGGCCATAAGGAGTGCAGGAGTTGGAAATGGCCTTGATGCGCTAGAAGCGTTAATGCAGATTCATGGCATTAAGCTTGCCGTTGCGACTACTATTTTGACAATCTGCTATCCCGAAAAATTCACGATCATTGATTTTCGCGTATTGGAAGTGCTGAATTTATTTCCAGCCACAACTGACGGCTGGACGGCGCAAAAATACGTTGACGAATTTCTTCCTGTAGTCATAAAGCAAAGCGAAAAATGGAATTGTTCATTGCGAAATGCAGACAAGGCTCTTTGGGGGCTTTCGGTAAAGAGACGTTTCGAAGAGATCCTCTGATAAACAGCTGTAATTGTTACGTTTTGGCCCCAATTTGCACATTTTCGCCCCTCGGTCTATCCTGAAAGGGATGACGAACCGCTTCCACTTCGGCTTTATTATCCGCTACTGGCACACAGTAGCGGCTCAGGTGGAGTGTTCCCGGTAAAGTCTACGAATCTGTAGAAGTTTCAGGAAAGCCCAGCGAGCCGCGACCCCAAAGGTTGCGGCTTTTGTTTTGTGCAGTGCAGGAGGGTTTACAAATGGCGACAGCAACGATCACCCCCGGCAGATTCGGCGCCTACGGCGGCCGCTACGTGCCCGAGACGCTGATGGCCGCGCTCGAAGAGCTCGAGCACGCCTACGCGCAGGCCCAGGCCGACCCCGCATTCCACGCCGAGCTCGACGACCTGCTGCACCACTACGTCGGCCGCCCCACGCCGCTCTACTTCGCCAAGCGGCTGACCGAGACGCTCGGCGGAGCAAAAATTTATCTGAAGCGCGAAGACCTTCTGCACACCGGCGCGCACAAGATCAACAACGCGCTCGGCCAGGGTCTGCTCGCCAAGCGCATGGGCAAGCAGCGCATCATCGCCGAGACAGGCGCCGGCCAGCACGGCGTCGCCACCGCTACCGTCTGCGCGCTGTTGGGCTTCGAGTGCGTGATCTACATGGGCGAAGAGGACATGCGCCGGCAGGAGTTGAACGTCTACCGCATGCGGCTTTTAGGCGCGGAGGTGCGCGGCGTGAATTCCGGCAGCTGCACGCTGAAGGACGCCATCAACGAGGCGATGCGCGATTGGGTCACCAACGTCCGCACCACGCACTACCTCCTCGGCAGTGTCCTCGGTGCGCATCCGTACCCGACGATGGTGCGCGACTTCCATCGCGTCATCAGCAGGGAGTCGCGCGCGCAGATCCTCGAAGCCGAAGGCAAGCTGCCCAACGCGATCATCGCCTGCGTCGGCGGCGGCTCAAACGCCATCGGCGCGTTCTACGAGTTCATTCCGGATGCGAACGTCCGCCTCATCGGCGTGGAAGCCGGCGGCCGCGGCAACGGTCTCGGCGAGCACGCAGCACGATTCATGACCAAGGGCGGCGGGCTGCCCGGCGTTCTGCAGGGGACCTATAGCTATGTTTTGCAGGATGATGCCGGCCAGGTCTCGCTCACGCACTCCGTCTCCGCCGGTCTCGACTACGCCTCCGTCGGCCCGGAACACGCGGCTTTGCACGACTCCGGCCGCGCGACGTACACCATGGCGAGCGATGAAGAGGCGCTCGCAGCCACGGTGACACTCTCGCGCACCGAAGGCATTCTGCCCGCGCTTGAGTCTGCACACGCCGTTGCCGAAGCGATCAAGCAGGCGCCGAAGATGGCGAAGAGTGATGTGCTGATGGTCAACGTCTCCGGCCGTGGCGACAAGGATATGGGTATCCTCGCCCGCGAACTGAAGCTCAAGGGAGCCAACCATGCCGATTAGTTTCGCGAACAAAAAGCCCGGCATCGTCGCCTACCTCACCGCAGGCGATCCTGGCCTGAACGAGACACGCGACATCGCGCTTGCCGCCATCGACAATGGCGCCGACGTGATCGAGCTCGGTGTGCCCTTCAGCGATCCGCTTGCCGACGGTCCCGTCATCCAGCGCGCTAGTGAACGCGCTGTGGCACGTGGCGTGCGCCTCGTCGATGTACTTGGCATTGCGAAGGAGCTGCACAAGGCGCGTCCCGCGGCCGGCATCGTGATCTTCTCGTACCTGAACCCGCTGCTGCGCCTCGGCCTGAAGAACTTCTGCGAACGCGCAGCCGAAGCCGGCGCAGACGGCGTGCTGGCTACGGACATGATCGTTGAAGAGGCTGATGAGTATCTGCAGCATATGCACGCGAACAAGCTCGCGCCTATCTTCCTCGCCGCGCCGACGAGTCCCGACGTCCGGCTGAAGAAGATCGCCGCCGCATCGCAGGGGTTCATCTACGCCATCTCCCGCGTCGGCATCACCGGCACGCAGGACAAGGTCGCTGGCGACGCCTCCGAGCTTGTCACCCGGCTTCGGCAGTTTACAAAGTTGCCAATAGCTGTCGGCTTCGGCATCTCGAACGCGGAGCATGTGCAGGCAGTCGGAAAATTCGCCGATGCAGCTGTTGTGGGCAGCGCGATCGTGGCTTTGATCGAGCGTACGGAGCCGCAGGATGCGGCTGCTGCCGTGGGCAAGTTTATTGCGGAGTTGCGCGGGTAGATATGTTAGCCATACAGAGTTTAGCGGCCAAAAACTGTATCATGGAGCTTGCGCCCACTGTGCGCACCGGCGAGGCGAAGCTATGGATATTTCAGACTGGCGAAAGAAAATCGACGAGTTGGACGAGCAGCTGGTGCATCTGCTCAACGAGCGCACCAAGGCCGCGCTCGAGATCGGCAAGCTCAAGAAGAACGCAGCGATGGCGATTTACGAACCCGGACGCGAGAAGGCGGTCTTTGACCACGTCCTCTCCGCGAACCCGGGACCGCTGCCGAACGAACAGCTGCAGCACATCTACGAACGCATCATCGACGTGATGCGAACGCTGCAGCGGAATGACAAGGATTAAGAACGATAAAAATTTTCGCCTGCGGGCGTGATGGAAAGATAAGGAAAAGAAAATGATCGTTGCAATGGCAAGTGGAGCAACCGAAGAGAATATCCAGAACGTGATCGAGCGCATGGTGGAGCTGGGCTTCAACGTCCACCGCACCACCGGCGCGCAGCAGACGATCCTCGCAGGCGTAGGTACGCCGTCGCAGTTCGAAGTAACTGAGTTCAAGGTCCTCAGCGGCGTGCATGACGCCTACCGCATCTCCTCGCCGTACAAGCTCGCGGGCCGCAGCTTCCGCCCCGAGGGAACGACGGTGAAGTTCAAGAACGGCGTCGTCGTCGGCGGCAACCAGGTCACCATCATGGCGGGTCCATGCTCGGTGGAATCGCGCGAGCAGATCCTTCTCTCGGCGAAGCAGGTGGCCGCCACCGGTGCGCAGTTCCTCCGCGGCGGAGCCTTCAAGCCGCGCAGCTCGCCGTACTCCTTCCAGGGCATGGGGCTCGAAGGCCTCAAGCTGCTGCGCGAAGTGGCAGAGGAGACCGGCCTGCTCGTCATCACCGAGGTGATGGAGATCTCGCAGATCGAACTGATGCTGCCGTACATCGACTGCTTCCAGGTCGGCGCGCGCAACATGCAGAACTTCAACCTGCTTCGCGAGCTCGGCCACGTGCGCAAGCCTGTGCTGATGAAGCGCGGCATCGCGGCCACGATCGAAGAGGTCCTGCTCTCGGCGGAGTACATCCTGGCCGGCGGCAACTATGACCTGATGCTCTGCGAGCGCGGCATCCGAACCTTTGAGACGTACACGCGCAATACCATGGACATCTCCGCGATCCCGGTGCTCAAGAAGCTGACGCATCTTCCGGTGCTCGGCGATCCGTCGCACGGCGTCGGCATTCGCGATCTCGTTCCACCGCTCGCACTCGCCGCTGTCGCTGCCGGCGCAGACGGTCTGTTGATGGAGATGCACCCTAACCCGGACAAGGCTATGTCCGACGGCGCGCAGTCGCTCCGTCCGGAGCAGCTGGAGAAGCTTGTCGGCCAGTTGAAGCTGGTGGCACAGGCCGTCGGCCGGACGGTCGCGTAAAGGCGCGCATAAAGCAACATCAGAAAGAAGAGAGGCTGTTTTGATACAGCGCATCACCATCATCGGAACGGGGCTCATAGGCACATCGGTGGGCCTCGCGCTGCGTAGTGCGGGATTCACCGGTGTCATCACCGGCTGCGATGCCGACGCTGCGCAGGCAGATGCCGCACTCGGGATGCGCGCGGTGAGCGAGATCGTGCGCGGCCAGGAGAAGACGCTCGCATCAGCAGCAAACTCCGATGTGGTGGTGCTAGCCGTGCCGGTCTTCGCGATCCTGGACTGGATGCCGAAACTCGCCGCCGTGATGAAGCCTGGGCAGCTTGTGACGGACACGGGCAGCACCAAGCTTGAGATCACGAACGCAGCCGCGAAGATATTTTTCGGCGACAGCGCAACGTTTCTGCCCGGCCACCCGATGGCGGGCAAGGAGTCCGGTGGAGCGGCGCTGGGCGAGGCCGCGCTCTTTCAGGATGCGATGTGGCTCTTCACGCCGGCTTCGAGTAAATCCACCGCGATTGGAAAAGAGTGGCGTGCGCTCGTAGAAAAATTCGGCAGCCGTACGATGGATCTCGACGCGGAGCGGCACGACGTTCTCTGCGCCTGGGTCAGCCATCTGCCGCAGATGGTGTCCACGGCGATGAGTGCGCTGCTGGAAGATGAGTTCGGCGATGCGGAAGATATGCGTGCCATAGGCGGCCGCGCGCTGCGCGAGATGACGCGCCTCGGCGCAAGCCCGTACAGCATGTGGCGTGATGTCGCGCTGAGCAATACCAAGCCGATCGCCGGCACATTGCTTGCGCTCGAACAGCGTCTGGCGCATCTGCGCGAAAACCTGAAGACGCCGGAGTTGCGTGAGGAGTTTGCCAAAGCGAACCGCTTCCGGGCCGCCTCAACGAACACAGGAAAGGCATCCGGTAACATCAACTAAGACATGGCCAGCCAACCTACAGTCACATTGCGCGACGTACAGCAGGCGCGCGAGCGCATCCGCAAATCGATCTACCTTTCGCCGTGCGCCCACTCGCAGCATCTTTCGGAGCAGACGGGCCAGCAGGTCTATCTCAAGCTGGACAACCTGCAGATGACAGGCTCCTTCAAGGAGCGTGGCGCTCTGAACAAGATTCTCCAGCTGTCAGAAGACCAAAGGAAGCATGGCGTCATCGCCGCCAGCGCAGGCAATCACGCGCAGGGAGTGGCCTATCATGCGACCCGGCACGGCATCCGCTCGGTCATCGTAATGCCGTTGGCAACTCCACTGGTAAAGGTCACGGCGACAAAGAACTTTGGCGCAGAGGTTGTGCTGCACGGCGCGAACTATGAGGCCGCCTACGAAGAGGCGACGCGCATCTGCGCGGCTGAGAGTATGACCTTCATTCATCCCTTTGACGACCCGCAGGTGATCGCCGGGCAGGGGACCATCGGACTTGAAATGCTGGAGCAGGTTCCGCAGCTGGAGGCTGTCGTGGTGCCGATCGGCGGCGGCGGCCTGATCGGCGGTGTCGCCTGCGCTATCAAGGAGAGCAATCCCAGGATTCGCATCGTCGGCGTACAGACTTCGCGGCTGCCGTCGATGGTGGCGGCCGTGGCGAAGCATCATGCGGTCACTATTGATGCCGCGACGACCATCGCAGACGGTATCGCCGTGCGCCGCGCGGGCGACGTGACGTTGCCGCTCGTCGAAAAGTATGTCGATGAGATCATTACCGTGGACGAAGACGAGATCGCCAGCGCGATCCTTGTTCTTTTGGAACGCGAGAAGACGCTTGCGGAAGGCGCAGGCGCCACAGCCCTGGCCGCGCTGCTGCAGAAGAAGACATCGCTGCAGGGCGCGCACACCGGCGTGCTCGTCTGCGGCGGCAATATCGATGTCACATTGCTTTCGCGCATCATCGAACGCGGCCTGGTGCAGGATGGCCGCCTGATCCGCCTGCGCATTCATCTATTGGACAAGCCGGGCGCGCTCGCCGACCTGACGCGGCTCATCGCGGAGCATCGCGCCAACATTGTGGACACGCTGCACAATCGCGCCTACTACGGCGTGAACCTGGGCGATACGGTGATCGATATCACGATGGAGACTCGCGGGCGCGAGCAGGTGGACGAGTTGCTGGCCGTGCTCACGCGCGAAGGCTACAAGCACAGCCGCGTACTCTAGGTCCTGCGCGGACGGCGAAACGCCAGAGGTGTGACGAGCTAATTTTTGTCACGGGTAGTTTAAATACCTGGGTTACAGAATCTTGCGCGGCACGTCGAGGTTGTAGAGATAGAACTTGTCGTGCGAGGCATAGGTCTCTGCAAAGCCCGCGACCATGGCGATCAGCACCATCCACACCAGAGCGTACTTCAGCACAGCTTCAAAGGCGCTGTCGCGAAAGAGCGCGACTCCGAGCTGCTTCTGCATGCGAGCCTGGCGGCGTGCGTTGCTGATCGACTTCGGGGTGCGCCGCTGCGGTGCGCTTTGCTCTGCGATGTTCATGGGCAAGGTGGACATTGGGTAACTCCTGAATAAACTTTAGTACTCACAATACTTTGACTGAATCCCACGAAGGCAGGGTTGTCTACAACTTGGGTTGTAGGCACGGCCAGTGCACAGACGGATCTGCCGAAACCGGTTTTACTGCCATTAATACAATAAAATCAGTAGTTTGAGTGGATTATCCAGATGGGAATGCCACTTGCCTTTCGGAGGGATTCTGGCTGAAATGGCGTATCCGGCGATAGTTTTCCACCGTAACAGGTAGCCACCTTGGTTCTAGTAGCGCACTTCGCCGATGTAGACCCCATACGGCGGCAGCTGTAGCGCGTCCAGATCCATCGGCCCCATGCCATGATCGGTGCGGACGATGGTGCGCAGAAAACTGCCGCGTACGCCATTGCTCTTCATGTCGGCGTTGAGTGAGAGCGTGACGGGCTGCGCGGAGAAGTTGCACGCGATCACGACGGCTGGATCATCGAGCGATGGCTTGGCCGGTTTGCGTATCCAGACCAGCGTATTCTGCGCGTCATGGTTCAGCATCACGTTGCTCCCGCTGCGCAGCGCCGTGTTGCTGCTGCGCAGGGCGATGAGCTTGCGATACCAGTTCAGCAGTGAATCAGGATCCTTCTCCTCGTCCGCGACGTTCGTAGCTGTGCTGCTGGCGTTGGCCCTGCGGTCCCATGGCATGGACATGCGTTCGCCGCCGCTCATGCCGATCTCCTGCCCATAGTAGATCTGCGCGGCGGCACGCGTAGTGAGCAGAACCGTGGCGAAAATGCGCGCGATCGAATCCCGATCCCGCGCGCTGCTCATGCCTTCGCTGAAGCGATCCCAGCTGCGCGTCTTGTCCGGGTTGTCGAAGTAGAGCAGCGGCTGGTTGCCATTCAACTGGGTCTCAGCCTCGGTCAGGCGCATGCGGAATGCGGTTACATCCAGCTTGTCGATGGCGGCGAACTGCGTGTCAAAGGGAAGCTGCAGCTCATCGTTGTGCCCGTACATCTTTGCCAGCTCTGCGGCAGTAGCGGCGCTGGTTTCGCCCACGAGCATGCGCTGCCCCACGGCGGAGTCGGTCGCTTTGCGCAGATCGTGCAGCAGCGGGTGGATCTCCGCCGGATCTACCGCGCTGGCATAGACCTCAAAGCCGGCAACGCCATGATTGAGCCAGAAGTGGATACTGCTCAGCGCAGCCTTTTCCTGAATGCACGCGGGATCAAGATCCATGCCGAGCAACACGCGGATGTTGCGGCGTCCGGCCTCGCGCATCAGCGTGTCAAAGTCATCCATCGTGCCAAGCTGTGGATCTATCTCCATATAGCCCGTCGTATAGCCTTCCGGCGATGCACTATAGATGGGCGAAAGAGTAATGGCATCGATGTTCAGCGACTGCAGGTAGTCAAGATGCTGGGTGATGCCCTTCAGATTGCCGTTGCCATCCGCATCGCGGAAGCTGCTGGGAAAGATCTCGTAGATGACGGCATGCTTCCACCACGGTTCCGCCGCCATGCCATTGCCGGACCAGCCGGGGTGCGCCAGCATCTGCGCATTTGCATGGGCGCTGCCGATAGAGCAAGCCATACAGAGAACAAGAACGGGGAGAGTGCGTTGAAGACGGCTGAAGCTCATGCTGGCGATTTTACTGTTCTGCGCCACGATGGGCGAGTGCGGGGCCACAGCTTATTGAGTTGCCGGCACAAGATCGGCGTAGGCAAAGCCGTCGCGCAGCACGGTGTGCGTGTACTCCACGGGGATCTCCTGCGCGAACATTGGGCCGGCGAAGCAGAAGGAGTGGAACTCGCCGCGTTCGCCGCAGGGGTCGACGCTCGCGGGCAGCTCGGCAAGCAGAGCAGCGTTGAACTCGCGGCCAGCAAAGCTCGCATCAAGATGGTGTGGATCCACCGTTGTAAGCCGCGCGCGCAGGCCGCCATCAAGCATCTGCTTCGCGAGCGCGTCTGTAGGAATGCCCCACACGGGAAAGAGCGGCTCCAGCCCCGTGCCGGCGAGTTTGGCGATGCGGTAGGCGCGAATGTCCTCGAGAAAGAGATCGCCGAAGGCGACAGCCTCAATGCCCTCCGTGACCATGCGCGCGCAGGCCGCAGCCATCTTCACCTCGTATATCTCGTTGGTGCAGGGAAACGGCAGATCGATCTTCCAGAGCGGCAGTCCGGTGGCCTCGGCCTGGCGATCCAGCAACTCCTCGCGAAAGCCGTGCACGGCCACGCGGCGAAAGACTTCATTGATAGTGGTGAGCAGGGCCACTACTTCGAGCGATGCATCCTGCCGCAAAAGGTGGAGCGCCCATGCGCTGTCTTTGCCGCCGCTCCAACTTAGTAGAACCTTTTTCCGCGCCATGCAGACAAGTTTACTGCGGCGGCGGCGGAAGCGGGCGATCCCAAGCACATGAATGAGAAAATAGAAGCATGCTGCAGCTCACCGGCGCGGGAAAGCGCTTTGGTCCCAAGACATTATTTGAAGATGCAAACTGGCTGATCACGCCGGAGGAGCGCACCGGTCTCGTCGGCGGCAACGGTACGGGTAAATCGACGCTGCTGAAGGTGCTCGCCGGCCTCGAGCATCTGGACTACGGCACACTGCAGCGCACCAAGGGCATGACGCTCGGCTATCTGCCGCAGGATGGTCTCGCGCTGAGCGGCCGCAGCATCTTCGAAGAGTGTCTCAGCGTCTTTCACGCCACGCAGGAGATGGAGCGTGAGATGGAGACGCTCTCCGCACAGCTGGCAGAGCTTCCGCACGATGGCGAGGAGTATGCCGTCGCCGCGCGCCGCTTCTCGCAGATCGACGAACTGCTGCGGCATCATGATGGCTATGCGCTGGATGCGCAGGTGGGTGCCGTGCTCGGCGGCCTCGGCTTCGGCAAGGAAGACTGGCCGCGCCGCACGGAGGAGTTCTCCGGCGGCTGGCAGATGCGCATCGCGCTCGCCAAGCTGTTGCTGCAGAAGCCGAGCCTGCTGCTGCTGGACGAGCCGACGAACCATCTTGATCTCGAGACCCGCAACTGGCTGGAGGATTATCTGCGCGGCTATCCGCAGGCCTTCATCCTCATCTCGCATGACCGCTACTTTCTTGATGTGACCGTGAACAAGACCGTCGAGATATGGAACAAGCGCATTCACTTCTACAGCGGCGGGTATGAAAAGTATCTGCAGCAGAAGAACGAGCGCCGCGCGCAGCTGGAAGCCGCTTACAAGAATCAGCGTTCGCAGATCGAGCATCTTGAGGCCTTCATCAATCGCTTTCGCGCACAGGCGACGAAGGCGAAGCAGGTGCAGAGCCGCATCAAGGAGCTGGAGAAGATCGAGCGCATCGAGATTCCCGAAGAGGAGTCGACGATCCACTTCAGCTTTCCGCAGCCGCCGGCCTCCGGGCGTACGGTGATCGAAGTCTCCGGCATGGACAAGAGCTACGGTGAGAAAAGCGTGCTGCGCAACGTGAACTTCACTATCGAGCGCGGCGACCGCATCGCTCTGGTCGGTGCGAACGGCGCGGGTAAATCCACGCTCATCCGCCTGCTCGCCGGCCTGGATCCGCCGACCGCGGGCACGGTGAAGCTGGGCCACAACGTGCTGCCGGACTACTTCGCGCAGGACCAGTACAAGGTGCTCAACGGCGAAGCGAAGATGCTCGACGACATCACCGCCTCCGCGCCGAAGATTCCGCAGGCGGAGCTGCGCGGGCTGCTCGGCTGCTTTCTCTTCAGCGGCGACGACGCCTTCAAGAAGCTCGGCGTACTCTCCGGCGGCGAACGCAACCGATACGCTCTGGCACGGCTGCTGGTGAGCCCGGCGAACTTCCTTCTGCTGGACGAGCCGACCAACCATCTCGACCTGCGGGCGAAGGACGTGCTGCTCGAAGCCATAGCAAACTTTACCGGCACCGTCGTCTTCGTCTCGCACGATCGCTACTTTATTGATGGTCTCGCGACCAAGGTCTTTGAGGTCGAAGGCGGCCATGTCCACGTCTACCCCGGCAACTACGAGGATTATCTCTGGCGCAAACAGGGCGCGGCCGCGCCAGCGTCCGCTGAAAAGACAGCAAACGTCGCGCTCACCAGCGATGCGCCGACGGAGAGCGCGGAGTCCGCGAGTCGCGCAAAGCGGCTGAATCCCATCCGGTTGAAGCAGATGCGCGAGCGCAACGCCTTTGTGGAGGAGGAGATTCCGCGGCTTGAGTCGTCGATTGCGCATACGGAGGCCGCTCTGGGCAACTTCGTCTCCGCGGAGGAGACCCAGCGCCAGAGCGCTCTGCTGGATGATCTCCGCGCGCGGCATGCGGCCCTGCTTGCCGAGTGGGAGCAAATGGCCGTGGTGCTCGAAGAGCAGGAGACGCTCTCATAATTCACGCGGGTTAGGCGGCCGGGGCCGGTTGCTGCAATAATGGAAGCACTCGATTCACAGTCTGTATCGCATCGCCAGTATTCGCATTCAGGAGTCGCACGTGATCTCACTTTGGAAGCCCGTTGGCTGGCCGGAGCGGCTCGCCGAACTCGAAGCCCGCACCGGCGAGATAAAAGATGCTCCGCTGCGGCGTGACGTGCGCTCGCTCGGCATTCTGTTGGGCGATGTACTGCGCGAACAGGCAGGCGATGCGCTCTATGCCATGGTGGAGGAGCTGCGCCGCACCGCGATCACGCGTCGCGAGGCCGATGCCGCGGGCAATCATGCGCTTGCCACAAGCAGCCTGCAGCAGATGCTCAAGCTCATCAGCACGCTGCATATCTCGGAGGCGAAGCAACTCAGCCGCGCCTTCGCGTTTTACTTTGAGCTGATCAATCTTGCGGAGACGAACCATCGCAAGCGCCGCCGGCTCTCCTTTCAGCTGGACGAAAAGGCACCGCCGCAGCGGGGCTCATTGCGGGGTACGTTGCGCCGCATGCGTGCCGCCGGCTTCACCGCCGAACAGGCGCTGGCGCTGCTGGAGAAGATATGCGTGATGCCGGTCTTCACCGCGCACCCGACAGAAGTAGCCCGCCGCTCGGTGATGTTCAAGCGCCGGCGCATCGCGGAGCTTCTGGAGGCGCTGGACCGCATTCCCGTTCCGCCGGAGCAGATCGCTCTCTTCGAGCAGGAGCTGATGGCGGAGATCACCGCGCTGTGGCAGACCGACGATGTGCGTAGCGAGCGTCCCACCGTGCGTGACGAAGTCCGCATGGGGCTAGATTACTATGACGCTTCGCTGCTGCAGACGCTGCCCGGCCTCTACGCCGAGGTGGAGTCCGCGCTGATGAACGAGTATGGCGTGACCAGTACGCTCTCGGCCACGTCGAAGCTCGTCCGCTTCGGCTCGTGGATCGGCGGCGACCGCGACGGCAATCCCTTTGTGACGCCGGAGGTGACGCGTGAATCGCTCGAGATGGCGCGCCAGCACCTGTTGAAGCACTATCGTACGGAGCTGCAGAACATCTTTGAGCAGCTCGGCAGCTCCAAACAACAGGTTGCCGTGAGCGCCGCGCTCGAAGCGAAGATCGCGGAGTATATGGAGCAGATGCGCGCCGCCGGTGAAGGGGACCTGGCGCAGCGCCTGCGGAATGAGACATCGCGTTTGATGGTCACATGCATCATTGCGCGGGTGGGCGGCGTAACCCAGAGCGGCATGGCGTTGCGGGCGCAGAAGGCGCTTGCTCCTTACGCCACCGCAGGAGAGTTTCTCGGCGATCTCGAGCTGTTGCGCGCGAGCCTCGCCGAGAACAAAGGCATCCGGCTGGCAAAGATGCTCATTGATCCCTTGCTGATCGAGGTGCGTACCTGCGGCCTGCATCTGCAGACGCTGGATATCCGTCAGCATGCAAAGTTCCATGCGGCTGCCGTGAAGGAGATATCCGCATGGCAGACGAAGGGGAACGAACTGAGCATTCCGCCAGCACTTACGCCGCAGACGGCCGAGGTCATCGACACCTTCCGCGCCATCGCTGCGCTGAAGCATACCTACTCACCCGAAGCGATTCGCATGTACGTCATCAGCGGCGCAAGCTGCGTTGACGATATGTTGGCCGTGGTATGGCTTGCGCGTCTCGGCGGCGTGCAGGTGGAGGCGAGCGGAGACGATCCCGGCCTGATGCCGGCGCCGCTCTTTGAATCGATCGAAGACCTGCGCAACGCGCCGGAGATATGCCGCGCGCTCTGGTCGTCAAAGGCCTACGAGCCGCTGCTGGAGTCCTGGGGACGCCGGCAGGAGGTGATGCTGGGCTACTCCGATTCGAACAAGGATGGCGGCATGATCGCCAGCACCTGGGAGATCTACAAGGCGCACCGCGCGCTGCATACCGTCGCGCGTGAGTGCAACGTGAACCTCCGGCTCTTCCACGGCCGGGGAGGCACTGTCGGCCGCGGCGGCGGCCCCACGCATCGCGCCATCTTCGCGCAGCCGCTCGACTCTTTCAACGGCGAGATTCGCATTACCGAACAAGGCGAAGTCCTGAACTGGAAGTACTCTGACGTGGTGCTGGCCGAGCGCAATCTTGAGTTGATGATCGCCGCCTCGCTCGACGCCATGGCGCGGCCCGACATCAAGCTGCTGGCCAAGAGCGAGAACCCGTACTATCTCACCGGTGAGTTACTGCCGGAGTGGGAGGCTGTGCTCGACGAACTCTCGCAGACCTCATACGAGTTCTACCGCGCCCAGATCATCGACGACCCCGAGGTCTTCATCTACTTCGAGCAGGGCACACCCATGGCGGAGCTGGAGCACGCGCGCATCGGCTCGCGGCCGGTGCGGCGCACGGGCAAGCGCACCTTTGCCGACCTGCGCGCCATTCCCTGGGTCTTCGGCTGGATGCAGAGCCGCCACCTGGTGCCGGCGTGGTTCGGCGTGGGCTACGCGCTGGAAAAATTCGCCGCGAAGCCCGGCGGTCTCGAAAAGCTGCGCGCCATGACGAAGAGCTTCCCGCTCATGCTCGACATCGTCCGCAACGTGGAGATGGCGCTGGCCAAGTGCGACTTCGGTATCGCAAAGCTCTACGCGTCGCTGGTGGAGGATGCCGCGCTGCGCGACCGCGTCTACTCGAAGCTTGAAGCGGAGTTCAACCGCACGCAGACAATGATTCTCGCCGTAACCGGACAACAGGAGCTGCTGCAGACAAACCCAGTACTGGCGCGCTCCATCAAGCTGCGCAACCCGTATGTCGATCCTCTGAGCCTGATCCAGGTGGAGTTGATGCGCCGCAAGCGCGCGGGCGAAGATTCGGATGGAATGAACCGCGCCATCGCCTCGACCATCAACGGCATATCCGCTGGGCTAAGAAACACAGGCTGATAGCTCCGCAACACGGGCTGACGCTAATCGACAGGCTGCTGGCTGTTTTCGGCCACCGATGCCGCCAGAAGCGACTCGGCTGTCAGCTTGTCGGCGCGGCGCAGCTTTGGGAAGAGAATGGCCCACGTGCCCGTGACCATCAGCGAGCCGATGCCGCCGATCACCACGGCACGCACGGCACCCCACCAGGATGCGGTCATGCCGCTCTCAAACTCCCCGAACTCATTCGATGCTCCGATAAAGAGCCAGTTCACCGCGCTCACACGGCCACGCATCTCCGGTGGCGTCGCCAGTTGCAGCAGAGACGACCGCACCACTACGCTGATCATGTCGCTCGCGCCGACGATGAAGAGCGCAAAGAGCGCCAGCGGCAGCGAACGCGCCAATCCGAAGCAGATCGTGCTCATGCCAAAGATGCCGACACAGGTCAGCATCAGCGCACCGGCATGGCGTTTGATGGGGAAGAAGACGAGTGTAAGCGAGACGAGTAGCGCGCCCAGTGACGGTGCGGCCCGCAGCATTCCGAGTCCGCTGGGGCCGCAGTGCAGAATGTCGCTGGCGAAGATGGGCATCAGGTTCACCGCGCCGCCCAGAAGAACCGCGAAGAGATCCAGCGAGATCGAGCCCAGCAGCAGCTTCGCGCCCCAGACATAATGCAGCCCGGCGAGCACGGTCTGCATGGAGATGGCACGGCTGTCCGCGACACCAGGCCGTATATGAAGCGATGCGATCAGGCCAATAAACGTCAGCATGCAGATCACAGTGAAGAGGAAGACGACCGGCGCGCCGCGCAGCGACGCCAGATATCCGCTAAGGGGAAGTGTGAAAAGAATGCCGCCGATGGCCGGTCCGGTCGCATTCGCCGTCTGGAAGGTCGTGGCTCCCCAGGTGACGGCGTTGACGAAGTGCTCCTTCGGCACGAGCTGCGGCACCAGAGCAGAGCTCGCCGGCCCGCTGAAGGCTCGCCCGATGCCGATCAGAAACAGCACGGCGTAGATGGAGAGAATATGGCGCGTGCCGTAGTACGAGAACCAGAAGAGCAATCCCGAGGCGGCGGTCTGCAGAGCGTAGCAGGCGAGGATGAGCAGACGGCGGTCGTAGCGGTCCGCCGTATGGCCCGCCGGCAGAACACAGAAGAGACCGGGAAGAAAGAGTGCAAGGCCGGTAAAACCAAGCATCTTGGCGCTGTGCGTGAGCTGGTAGACCTGCCATGCGACTGCGACCGACTGAGCCTCCGCGCCGATGATGGCTACGAAGCGCGCCATCTGGTAGCGGCGAAAGTCGCGTGAGCGAAAGGCTAGCGCAGCAGAGGCAAGAGAAGCGTTTGGAGAGGCGGCGTCAGCCATGTGTCTTACCATGCTGCGGCATACGCGCTGGTTTGCGCAACTGGCCCACGCTACTCTCCGAGATAGGCCTGATACTGCGTCTCCACCACACCGGTGTTGCGCGCCAGATTCAGCTTGGCCTGGTTGTACTGGTAGAGGGCGTTCACCATCTGCGTCTGCGCATTAGCCAGAACGGCCTGCGCCTGCACCTCGGGCAGATTATCGTCTACGCCGGCGGTAAAGCGGTCGCTGCTGTCCTGCAGCACTTCGCGGGCCAGGTCCACATTGCTCTGTGCTACCTTCACCAGCTGCGCTGTCGCCTGCACATCCAGCATGGATGAGCGTATCTGCGATTCGATGGTGACCTCAAGATCGGCGATCTGCTCGCGCAGCGCCGAGAGATGCGCGTCCACCACTTCAGTGTCGCCGCGGAACCTCGCCTCGTGGAAGACCGGAATGCTAAGCGTGCCCTGCGCCAGAAAAACTCCATGGTAAAGTCCGTCCGTCTGGCCGCTCACGCCATAGTATCCGCCCATGGAGAGTGAAGGAGCGCGCTGATACTTTGCCGCCTTGCGATCCAACTCCGTGGCATGCAGCTGTGCCAGCAGGCTCAGGTAGTCTTTGCGGCGTCCGTAGGCGATCTGCTTCGCCTGGTCCAGCGGCATCACGGCATACTCCGCATAGGGCGCTGCATCCGTGAGTTCGATCGGCTGGTTCGCGGCGAGCCCGATCATGCGGTTCAGGGAGATCTTGTCCTTTGCAAAGGTATTTTCTGCGTTCAGAAGTGCCTGCTGCTGCACCTGGTACTGCACACGTGCGCGCAGCTCGTCGAGATCGGTGGCCACGCCGGCTGCGTGCGACTGCTTCGCCTGGTCGAGCGCGGTGGCGTCAGCCTGCAGCAGCGCCTGTTCGTTCTGCAGATCAGCCGCCGCCGCCAGCGTCTGCAGGTAAGCACTGCTCACCAGAAGAACGACGTTGCCGCGGACATTCAGCGTGTTGAGGTCGGAGACGCTGGTGTTCGACTTGGCGGCGCGCCAGAGTTCGATGGCTGGCAGATTGAAGAGCTGCTGGTGCAGATTCACCTGCGCGCTGGTGTTGTTCACCTTCACGATGCTGGGAACGGTTCCCGGCGGTAGATGCAACGGCGCGAAGATACTCGGCTTGATACCCAGCGCCGCAAGGTCGATGGACTGCGTTCCTGTCTGGGCCTGCACGCTGAGATTAGGCATCAGCGCATTGAAGGCAGAGAGGCCTTTGCCGGAGTCGATGCGCGTGTTCTGTTGCTGGGTGAGCAGCGCGAGATTGTTTTCAAGGCCGCGGTTTACGGCGTCGATCAGCGATAGCTGGATGGGCTGCTGCGTCGCCGGAGCCCTGGCCACACTGCCGTAGAGTGGGTTCACCGCGGAGCTTGTGGGCAGATGCACGCTGGAGGAGGCGAAGCTGGGCACAACAAACGTGGCAACACTCTGGGCCTGCAGGATCGGCGTGAACACCGCCATTGCAGTGCAACTGAGAGCCAGCTTCCTCAATTTGTGTGCCGATGCGATCAGAGTAAGCTCCATTGCTTAAAGAGATGATCGCGGCGCCCCGGAAGATGCCGCAAATCATGTTCTTTCCAGCTTCGCATTTAGTTTCGCCGCCGCGGGGTGCCGCCGTCCAGCCAGGCCGGTTTAACTAGGGTTGCTGAGGCCCCAGCGGTGGGCGATGTAACGCTCGGTGGTGCGGAATACGAGGGTATCGACCGCCCAGCCGAGGACGAAGATGACGATCATGATGGCGATGACCTCGCTCATGTCGTTCAGATCGCGGCCCATCATCAGCAGCTGGCCCAGGCCCAGCGAGATGATGATCATCTCAGCCGAGATCAGCGCGCGCCATGCGAACGACCACCCTTGCTTCAGTCCGGAGATCAGGTTCGGCAGGCTCGCCGGCAGCAGAACATACCAGAAGAGCTTCCAGCCCTTTGCGCCCAGATTGCGTCCCGCCATGGGGATGATGCGCGGGATCGTCGCCAGGCTGGACTCCAGACTCAGGCTGATGGAAAAGACCGAGCCCATCACGATGACAAAGAGGATCGCCTTGTCGCTCAGGCCGTACCAGAGGATGGCGAGCGGCAGCCAGCCGATGCTGGGCAGCAGTTGCAGGCCGGCGAAGAGACGGCCAAAGGTGTCCTGCAACGTCTTGCTGGAAAGAAGGATCAGGCTCAGGATGAAACCGAGCGCTACGGAGATCAAATACCCGGCGACCACGCGCTCCATGCTCACACGAATGCCGATCCAGATGCTGCCATCCAGAAAGCCGTCATGCAGCGAAAGATACACATCGCCCGGCGCGGGGACCAGATACGGTGGCCAGATATGCGCCCGCGCAATGCCGTACCAGATGCCAAGCAGAATAGCGTAGAAGACAACGTTCTTCAGAAAGCGATTCATCGCGTGAACTCCGCTTCCATGGACTTCGTGATCTCTTCGCGCATCTCGCTCAGGATCGTTGCGGAGAGCTGCGCCACGGCGGCATCCTCAATGTGGCGCGGCCGCGGCAGATCCACCTTCCACTCGTTCTTGATGCGTCCGGGGCGATAGGTCATCAGCACCACGCGGTCGCCCAGGCGGACGGATTCGCGGATATTGTGCGTGACGAAGACGATGGTGCAGCCGGTCTCGCGCCAGATGCGCTCCAGCTCATCGTGCAGAAGATCGCGCGTCTGCGCGTCCAGCGCGGCAAAGGGTTCATCCATGAGTAATACATTCGGCTCCGTCGCCAGTGCGCGCGCAATCGCCACGCGCTGCCGCATGCCGCCGGAGAGCTGATGCGTGTAGCTGTCTTCAAAGTTGGCGAGGTGAACGAGATCGAGGTAGTGCTTCACCTTCTGCTTGCGCTCGGCCTTCTTCACGCCGTTCATCTTCATGCCGAACTCGACGTTCTGGCCGACAGTAAGCCACGGAAAGAGCCCATGCTCCTGAAAGATCAGGATGCGGTCGGTGCCCGGTCCGGTCACAGGCTTGTTGTTCAACTGAACTTCGCCGCGCGTGGGAAAAGAGAGGCCGGCGATCAGCGAGAGCAGCGAGGTCTTGCCGCAGCCGGAGGGGCCGACGATACAGACGAACTCGCCCGCGTTGATCTTGATATTGATATTGTCCAGAGCCAGCAGGCGCGGCCCTTTGTTGGATGCAAAGCTCTGCTCCACCCCGCACAACTCAATATTTGCGTTGTGCGGAATGAAGCGCTTGGGTGCGACGACGCGCAGCGGTTCGCCTGCGGTTGTCGATTGTGTCTGTGGAAGTGTCATTGCGTAATAGGCTTCTTATTCTGCTCCACCAGTACCTGGTTCAGGAGCGTGAGGTCATAGAGATGCGAGAGATCCGGCAGCTTGCGCAGAAAACCTGCGTCCACCGAGTGCTGCGCCGAGGTGTAGAGCGACGACGCAATCGGATCGTAGGTCACGGAGAGCCGCGAATACGCCTCATTCAGGATAACCGGAGGCAGCGCCTTGCCCGTGTCTTTTTGTATCTGTTGATTGATGAGTAACTTAGCCTGATCTGGATTGGCATTGATCCACTCCGTCAGCTCCACATGGGCCTGCAGGAACTTCTTCACCAGGTCGGGATGGGCCTGTAGAAACGCGGTGCTGACGATCACATGCGCCGCCACAAACTGGCGATTCGGCCACAGGTCACGCTCATCCAGGAAGATGTGGCCGCCGCCATCATGCACCAGCCGCGTGGCCCAGGGCTCAGGAGCCCAGGCTGCGTCCAGCTGACCCTTCAGGAAGAGCGTGAGCTGGTCGGGGTTGTCCGTCGGTTGGATGCGGACGTCGCCGCCCTTGTCGATGGTCTTGAAGCCGTGCCCGGCAAGCCACTCGCGCAGCGCGACGTCCTGCGTATTGCCAAGCTGCGGCGTGGCAATGGTCTTGCCGTGAAAATCATTAATGCTGTTGATGTTCGCGCCGTTGCGGACCACGAGCGATGCCGCGCCGGAGCTGGCACCGGCGATCACGCGCAGCGCCTCGCCGTCCGACTTCACATAGCCGCTGATGGTGGGGCTCGGCCCGATGTAGGCGATGTCGATTGCGCCGGCATACAACGCTTCGATCACCGCCGGACCAGCGTTGAACTGGTGCCAGTCCAGTGTGGCGGCGGAGCCCAGGTCCTTCTGGAACTGGCCGTTCGCCTGGCCCACGAGCGCCTGCGCATGCGTGATGTTGGGGAAGTAGCCGACGTGGATGGTGGTCTGCGCGTTCGCATCCGATATCGCCGCGAAGGGCAGTGCGAAGGCGAGAACGGCGGTAAAAAATACTGTGGCTGCGCCGCGGATATTTTTCTGAACTCTCATAATGCTCTCTTTCTTGGATGATGCAGGGAGGGTGGCCGATGCAGACCACCCTCCCATTGTTATGCCTCTGTTACGGCAGTACATAGCGGATATCGAAGTAGTTCTCGAGCAGGTGAGCATTTCTGGGCGCGCCGGGAGCGACATACCAGGGTGTGCGTTCGATGTAGGAGAACTGGGTGATCAACTGCACAGCACCATACGAAGGCTTCTTGAAGAGACTCGTCACTGTGGCGAACGTGCCTTCCTGGATGAAGCGGTTGTTGGTGTTGGCGCTGCCGGTAAAGCCGTAACCGACCAGATGACTATTGCTCGGGTCGACTGAGAAGACGCGATCGAAGTAGGCGCCGCCGTAGATGAGAGAGACCAGCGTGCTCTTGGTCGCCTGATACTCGAATCCGCCAAGACCGGCGCCGGCGTGGACTAACTCGGCGGTTAAAGGAGCGTTGGTCGATCCAAACTGAGCGACGACAAACTGCGGCCCGAGTCCGCCTATATAGCGGCCGCCGCCGTCGCTCCAGAATGAATCTGCGATGAGATGCAGACCCTTCGCCACTTCGAGGTTTGTGTTCACGGCTACACCGCCGCCTTCGCGACGATCCTCAACGGAAGGTTTGGAGGAGGTCGGCGTGGTGGCGATGGCGACAGGCGTCAGCAGACCGGCCGCCTCTACATGCCAGTTGCGCGTGCCGAACTTATGGTCATAGGCGATCTTGGCGATGACATCCGGATGCAGGTTCGCCACAGTGTTTGAGCCGGAACTGGAGTTCAGGTCCGTCTCCGCGGTATTGAACGCGGCGGGGAAGGTGACGGCCGCGCCGCTGAACTGCTCCGGATTCTCTGCCGAGAGACCAAGGGCGAGGTTCGGCGTGAAGTGGTAGACCACACGCAGTTGTGCCTGCCGGGCATAGACGATACCGGCGTTATACGCCGTATCCAGATGCACGGTGTTGTAGATCTCGGAGAGGAACGGTGACAGGCCGCTGCGGTTTGGCGTCAGCAGCGACCAGCTCTGGCCGCCGAGAACGTCCCACTTGCCCGCGCTCAGGTTCAAATAGAAGACGCGCAGGCGCGTCACGTCGGAGTTTGTGCTCACGTAGACGTTGCCGGGCGCGGTGCCGTTGAAGTCGATCTCGCCGTAGCCGTACACCTTCGTCTTGCCGAAGGCCTCATCCACGCGCAGCGAGAGGCGGGAGTTGGCCGCGGTCAGCCGGTTCTCGCTCAGGCCACCTTGAGCGGTGTTGTTGAAGGGGATGGTAGCCAGAGCGGTGGTGAAGCCGCTGCCAACGTCCGTGGTGCGATAGATGGAGGTGAAATCGATCCACCCACCCGGCGTGAAGGTGGCGCTGCCAAGTTTAAGGAAGAGCGGCGAAGCCTCTTCAAACTGGTGGTAGGGCGTACCGCTGGGCTCCTGCTGCACGATCGCGCCCCCGGTGACAGCAGCGGAGACGGCCGCGGGCGGCTGCGTCGACGAGGAAGACTGCGCTGTCGCGCCCGGTGCGGGTACGGGTGTGCCGGGTGGCGGCTGCACGGGGTGCTTGCTCTCCAGCGCGTTGATCTCCTGCTGCTGTTGCTGGAGCTGCTGCGACTGTTGCTGAATGAGCTGCTTCAGCTGCTCCAGTGTCTGTTGAATATCCTGATTGCTTGGTTGGCTGCTTGCAGGCGCTGCCGCTGCTGGTGCAGGCGCAGCGTCTGTGCTCTGCGCGGAAGCGGGAAGGCTGGCGGCCAGAAGTGCAGCGGCCAGAAGCGTGGTCTTGGTGAAATGAAGCCTGATGTGCATCACGATCTCCTCAATGTGGTGGCCTGGCCGCTCGTAAATTGGCGGCGAAGGCGTGCTGTATGTCGATGGGTGGATAAATTTAGCTGGGCGCGTTTAGCGGCAACAGCGACAGCAGCAACAACGACAGCGCATGGCCGCATCGGCGCGGCGTGGCGAGGAGGAAGAGGTGTTGGATGTGCGTGCAGTGTGCATTGTTCTCTGTATGCAGGCCTCAACGCGGAAATGCGCGTTTTACGCTGCGGTTAGATTGTGTTTGGGGACACGGTGGTACGAGCGAGGCGGGCGCCTAGCAACAGAGACAACAGCTACGGAATGAAACAGAGATGTTCATGAACCGAAGTTCAGAGTATGACAGGCGGGAAGGCGTGTCAAGCCGCAGGCGCTTTGTTTGCCCCGCAGTCGGCCAGAAGTTACACTAAACGCAGTGCCTTTTCGCGCAAAATAAGGTTCCTTTGAGCCTGCAGTGCGCAGGCCGTATGCGTCGTTTCTGGCGCGCGGCCATCGAATAAAAGTCATCGCCGCCAATCCCGGCTCCGGAAAAAGACCATGAGCGCCTCAGTGACCCAGACCGTCTCCAACGCCGTGCGCGGTGCCGTCCACAACGCCATTGCGGGCGCGGAAGCGCTGGTGCACGATTTGCTTACGCCGGCGAAGCTGAACCATCTGCAGGCGCTTGAGGCCGAGAGCATCTTCATCTTCCGCGAGGCGGTAGCCGAGTTTGCCCGCCCGGTCATGCTCTACTCCATCGGCAAAGACTCCTCCGTCATGCTGCGCCTGGCGCAGAAGGCCTTCTTCCCCGGCAGGATTCCGTTCCCGCTGCTGCATGTGGACACCAGCTACAAGTTTCCCGAGATGCTCGAGTTTCGCGACAGCTATGCGAAGGAGCTCGGCGTGGAGCTGATCGTGCATCGCAACGAAGACGCCATCGCCAAGGGAGCGAACCCCTTCGATCTCGGTACGCAGAACTGCTGTGGCCTGCTTAAGACGCGTTCACTGCTCGATGCGCTCACGGAAGGCGGTTACGACGCGGCCTTCGGCGGTGCCCGTCGCGATGAAGAAAAATCCCGCGCCAAGGAACGCGTCTACTCCTTCCGCGACCCCGCCGGCCAGTGGGACCCCAAGAACCAGCGTCCCGAGCTGTGGAACCTCTTCAACTCGCGCCTGCGCAAAGGAGAGAGCATCCGCGTCTTCCCGCTCTCGAACTGGACCGAGCTCGACATCTGGCTCTACATCTACGTGCAGAAGATCCCCATCGTGCCGCTCTACTTCGCGAAGGAACGCGACGTCGTCGTGCGCGCCGGCTCGAATGTCGTCGTCTATCCCGGCACATTTCTTCTGCCCGGCGAAAAGACGCAGAAGATGGAAGTCCGCATGCGCTCGCTCGGCTGCATGCCCTGCACCGGCGCCATCAGATCCTCCGCACACACGCTGCCCGAGATCATCGAAGAGCTGATCAACTTCCGTAGCTCCGAACGGCAGAACCGCGCCATCGACCACGATGAAGAGGGTTCCATGGAGACCAAGAAGCGCGAGGGCTACTTCTAATGCCCAGCGTTCCCACATCTTCCGTTATGGATCAACAGCCTGTCGCGCAACCCTCACCCGAGTTCCAGAGGTTTCTCGACGACCATCTCGACCAGGAGATGCTGCGCTTCACCACGGCCGGCAGCGTGGATGACGGCAAGTCGACGCTCATCGGCCGTCTGCTGCATGACACCAAGTCGGTCTATGAAGACCAGCTCGCCGCCATCACCAAGAGCCGCGTCAACCGGGCGACAACCGGCATCGACTTTTCTCTTCTCACGGATGGACTGAAGGCCGAACGCGAGCAGGGCATCACCATCGACGTCGCCTACCGCTACTTCTCGACCTCGAAGCGCAAGTTCATCATCGCCGACACCCCCGGCCACGAACAATACACGCGCAACATGGCCACCGGAGCCTCGACGGCCGATGTGGCGATTGTTTTGATTGACGCGGCTGCTTTCGCGAAACATGGCAGCCTGCTCCCGCAATCGCGCCGCCACACCTTCATCGCATCGCTGCTGCGGATTCCGCACGTCGTCGCCGCCGTGAACAAGATGGACCTGGTCGACTACGATGAGGCCCGCTTCACCGCCATCCGCAAGGAGTTTCTCGCGCTTGCCGAGCATCTCGGACTCAAGAGCGTCGAAGTCATCCCCGTCAGCGCGCTCGCCGGCGACAATATCGTGAACGCCGGCGCCAACATGCCGTGGTACAGCGGCCCCACGCTGCTGCAGTATCTTGAGACCGTTCCCGTTGCCAAGAGTATGAGCGGTGCGCCGCTGCGCTTTCCCGTGCAGCTGGTTCTGCGGCCGGACGCCAGCTTCCGCGGCTTCGCCGGACAGGTTGCCAGCGGCGTATTGCATCAGGGCGACACCGTACTCTCGCTGCCATCGCGCCAGCAGACACGCGTGAAGGCCATCGTCACCTTTGACGGCAACCTCAAGACCGCCATCAATCCTATGTCCGTCGCCGTTGAGCTGGAAGACGAGATCGATCTCAGCCGCGGCGACATGCTCGTCCGCCCGCATGAGCTTCCGCACGGCGTGCAGCACTTTGAAGCGAAGGTCGTCTGGATGCACGAGCAGCCGCTCAGCGTCGGGCAGACCTATCTCGCCAAGCACACCACGCGCATCGTGCGCGCCAAAGTGAAGGCGATCCGCTACCGCATCGACATCAACAGCTTCGCGCACGTTCCCGCGCGCCAGCTGGAGATGAACGATATCGCCGAGGTGGAGTTCGAGACCAGCCTCCCCATCTTCTTTGACACTTACGCCGAGAACCGCCTGACCGGCAGCATGATCCTGATCGAGCCGCTGACCAACGCGACCGTTGGCGCGGTGATGATCGACCGCGCGCTGGAGAAGGCCTCTACCGGATCGCGCGAACTGCCCAGCTTCATCCATGTTCCGGGACGGCCGGAGCTGGCCCAGCGCCTTGCCGATGAGATCCTCGCGCGCGGCGAACGCGTCGTGCTGCTGGACGACGAGCATATCGCCGCAGCAGGCTTTGTCGCTGCCATTCGCGCAGCGGAGCTTGCCGGTGCTACCGCCATCTCCGCGAGCGGCAGTATCTCGCAGGAGAGCTGGAACTCCATCCGCCGCTTCCTCGCGGAAGAATCCTTCTTCACCGCCGCGAATCTGACTAAGAACGACGCAGAAGCCGCCGCGCATGTGTTGAAAGAGATTGGCGCGCAGTCCTAGGAATAAAACGATGAGCCTGGAGAACGACAACTCGATCACGGAGATTAAGCTCAGCGGTCTGCCGCTCGCCGCCGATCTCTCAGCCATTGCGGATCCCGAATCTCTTACGGCTGAAGCCCTCACCGAGGCGATCTTCCGCGCTGCCGGCAATCATCCCGCCTGCTTCACCTCGTCCTTCCAGTTAGAAGATATGGTCGTTCTGCACATGCTGCTGCGGCACAAGCCGGATATCCCGGTCATCTTTCTTGAGACCGGCTATCACTTCGCCGAGACGCTCGCTTACCGCGACCAGATGACGAAGGACTGGAAACTCAACCTCGTCAACGCATTACCCGTCACTACGCTCGCCGAGCATGAGGCCCAGCACGGCTTGCTCTATATCGTGCAGCCCACCGAGTGCTGCGCCATCCGCAAGGTCGAGCCGCTCATGCGCTCCATCGAACCCTTCCAGCTCTGGTTCACCGGCCTGCGGCGCGAACAGTCGCCCACGCGCGCCAGGCTGAAGAAGATCGAAGAGCATCTCACACCCTCCGGCAAGCACCTGAAGAAGATCAGCATCCTCGCCGACTGGGACTGGGCGCGGGTGGAGGCCTACGCCGCCGAGCACAATATCCCCGCGCTTCCGCTCTATGCCAGGGGCTACACCAGCATCGGCTGCGAGCCCTGCACGCAGATATCGACCGATCCGAATAATCCCCGCGCAGGCCGCTGGGGCGGCAATAAGCTGGAGTGCGGCATTCATACCTTCTCCGAGAAGACGGAATAGCTGTCTCCGCGTAAAATCTTCAAAACATCAGAAAGGCTGATGCGTCCAAATCCTATGCGCCGATCTCTCACTCTCGCACTTCTTCTGCCTCTCGCCATCGCCATGCCCGCATGCGCGCAGTTCTCGCAACCCGCGTCCGACCTCACCACCTTCAAAGACACCTCGATGATCAAGCCGCCCGCCGGCTCAAAGGTCGCTATCTGGGAGTTTGAGGACCTGGAGTGTCCCGCCTGCGCCCACGCCGCGCCCATCGTGCGCGGTGCTATACGCACATACAAGATCGCCTACGTGCACCATGACTTTCCGCTGCCCATGCACATCTGGAGCTTCGATGCGGCCGTGGACGCGCGCTACATTCAGGACAAGGTGAGCCCCGAGCTCGCCGAGCAGTACCGGCTGGCCGTCTTCGCCGCTCAGAGCGGCATCTCCAATAAAGACGACCTGCACAACTTCACGGCGCACTTCGCCTCGGCTCACGGCATCCTGTGGCCGTTCGTCGTCGACCCGCAGGGCGTTCTTACCGCGAAGGTGAATGCGGACAAGGCGCTCGGCAACCGCATCGGTCTCGTTGAAACGCCGACGATATGGGTCGTCACCAATCACGGCATCGCGCAGGTGCGGGACATCACCCAGCTCTACGCGACCATTGATTCAGCCATCGCCTACACCAGCGCGAAGCACTGAGCATCATGCTACTCTGAGGGCGGAAAGCCCTCATGTCCACACTGGAAACAACCACACAGCAGACGCACGCTCTTAAGAAAGAGCTGCGCCTGCGCGATTTGGTGCTGATGCAGATCCTGCTCGTCGTGGGCATCAGCTGGTGCGGCATACCGGCGCGGCAGGGCTCTTCGCACACCTGGTTCTGGATACTTGGCATCTTCGCCATCTTTATTCCGCAGGCCATGGTGGTGCAGTATTGCTCGCGCATCTGGCCGCTGGAAGGCGGCGTCTACCAGTGGACGAAGTTTGTCTTCGGCCCCGGCGCGGCATTTATCAGCGCGTGGAACTTCGCGATATGGGCGCTGCTGGCGGTCGCGAATCTTGGCATCTTCTGGGCGTCAAGCCTCTCCTATGCCTTTGGCGCGCGCGCGGCATGGATAGCCGATAGCAAGTGGATGATCACCGGGCTCAACCTTGGGCTCTTCGCATTCATTCTGCTGGTATGCATCCCCGGCTTTCACATCGGCAAATGGATATCGCACTTCGGCTCAGCTGTAACCGTGGTGATTGCGGGCCTGCTCGCCGTCCTGCTCTTCTACCACCCTCATGCCACGCTGGCGCATCCCCACCACGCGCCGCAGGCGCCGATAGGCTTCATGTTTCCGGCCCTCACGTTGCTGAGCCTGAACCTCTTCAGCAAGGTCTGCAACAGCGCACTCTCCGGACTCGAGCAGGTCGCGGTCTTCGCCGGGGAGACGAAGAATCCCGGCCGCGCCATCATGCGCTCTGCGTGGATCGGCGCACCCATCACGGCGCTGATCTACATCGCGATGACGGCCGCACTGCTGGAGTACACGCCTTCCAGCCAGATCGATCTGGCTGCTCCCATACCGCAGGTGTTGGCCGCGGCGTTCTCCGGCGGCAACGGCACGGCAGCCTTCCTGGGATTGTTGCTGGGCCGCATCGCCATCTTTCTGCTCGCCGTCGGCCTCGCTGCCCAGTACTCCATCGTCATCGCGGAGACGTCGCGTCTGCCCCTCGTCGCCGGCTGGGACAATCTCGTGCCCGGGTGGTTTACCCAACTGCATCCGAAGTACAGGACGCCGGCACGGTCGATTATTTTCATCGTGGTTTGCGCCGTCCTGGTTGGTAACATCTCGCTCGTCGGTGCAGGGCATGAGGAGGCGCTGCAGCTCATCAATAGTGGGAGCGTCATGATCTACGGCATCTACTATGTGCTGTTCTTTTCCGTGCCGCTGGCCGCGGCATACAGGGTTTCGCTGCGGAATCTTCCGCGTCCAGGCTGGGGATTGAAGATTGCCGCCACCAGCGGCGTGCTGGTCTCGTTGCTCGGAATGGCCTTTGCCGTCTATCCAATTATTGATGTGCCGAGCAAGCTTCTCTTCGGCATAAAGGTCGGCGTGGCCACGCTGATCGTGAACATCATCGGCGTACTGCTCTATTGGTCCGGTACACGTAATCAAAATAAAAAAGCCACGGCATAATGCCGTGGCCGCTGTTGTTTCCAGTTACAGCGCTAACGCAGCTGCACTAGATCCCCGTGCGCGCCCGGCGTGGTGTGCGTCGTCTGCGGCGCGCGCCAGTGGTCGATGTAGCTCACCTGATGCACGCAGCTGATGGTGCAGTTCGGCGCACAGGACTTCTCCGCGTAGAACTCGCGCTTCACGTCAGCCTTCATATATCCGCTCAGCGGAACACCCGGCCAGCCGCGCTGCTGCGAGCAGTAGTGCACCAGCCCGTTCTCGCAGATGTAGAGATAGCGTGCGCCCGCGCGGCAGCGCCAGTTGTTCGGCAGACCGTTGGCGATCGCCTCCTGGAATCCGTTGAAGCGCGAGTAGCTGCGCCGCGTCAGCTTGCGCACGGCATCCCACACGCCGCGTTCGGCTTCGCCCAGCGGCTTCAGCTGTCCGCTGCCGTCGTGAATGATGCCGATGGTGGAGCTGAATCCGATCGCGAGAGCGCGCTTGGAGATGGTCAGCGCATCCTGCGGATTGGCGATGCCGCCGCCGACGACAGAATTGATGTTCACATGGAAGTCCGCGTGCTCGGCGAGCATGCGCAGCTTGGCGTCCAGCACCTTGAGTGATTTCTTGGAGACATCGTCCGGCATCACGTTGTCGATCGAGATCTGCATGTGATCGAGCCCGGCCGCGTTCAATCTCTGAATACGCTCCGGCATCAGCAGGTAGCCGTTGGTGATCATGCCGGCGATGGCGCCAGTCTTGCGGATGCGCGCGATGATCGCATCCAGCTCCGGATGCAGCAGCGGCTCGCCGCCGGAGATGGTGATGACCGACGTGCCCAGCCGGCCGAGATCGTCGATGCGGCGCAGCATCTCGTCCAGCGGCACTGGATCCGAAACGTCGTCAAACTCGTTGCAGTAGGTGCATGCCAGATTACAGCGGCGCATGGGCACGATGTGCGCCATGTAGGGGTGTCCGGTCGAAAGCACAGCCGAGGCGATGGATCCAAGCTCGCGCAGTTTGCGCGTCACCGCCTTCGCCCGGCGGCCGAGCGGCATGGGGCGCTTCACCGGTGTCTCGGTCGGGGTCCAGACGGGCGTTGTGGATGGGGCTGTGGCAGACATGGCGTTCTATCCATTGTAAGCGATAGCGGCTTTGTAACGGCTAAACCCAGTCATCTGAGCGTCGTACGCAATGCGTATGGAAGCGCGCCAGGATCCATGCAGGGGGCGCGGTCAGCAGCTCGGAGTGTTTCTTTGCACCTGCGGTCATCATCAGCGTCTGCTCATGCTTGTCGCGCAGTA
>DATMLK010000064.1:0-2089 GCA_035570215.1 Acidobacteriaceae bacterium | reverse complement strand
TCTGCTGAAAAATGCGGGCGTCTCCGCCGGCGCAAGCCCACGCAGCCTGACCTACCTTGCAGGCCCGACTCATGCTGCAGACACCCGTGACGGGCTGGCACGGGCATTCAAAACCATGCCAACGCACTGACAGAGCCCACTCTTCACCCGGCCGGCGCCGCATCCTGCATAATCAAAGGCAATGACTCTGCTTTGGAAACCGGAGAACTGGCCTCTTCGCCTGGCTGAACTCGAAGCCCGCACGGGCGACATCAAAGAGGCGCCGCTGCGGCGCGACGTCCGTTCGCTAGGCATGCTTCTGGGCCAGGTCCTGCGCGAGCAGGCGGGCGAGCAACTCTTCGGCGAAGTGGAAGAACTGCGGCAGATCGCCATTCGGCGTCGCGAAGCCCAGAACGGCGAAGCAGGGCAGCCATTCTCGAGCGGACTGGGCGGAGTCCAATCGCTGGACACCGTGCAGGCCTATCGCCTGGCACGCGCCTTCGCCTTTTACTTCGAGCTCATCAACCTGGCCGAAACCAACCACCGCAAGCGCCGGCGGCTCTCTCTGCAGCTTTCCGGCGACACGCAGCGCGGATCCTTGCGCGGAACGCTGCGCGCCATGCGCGCTGCCGGCATCTCCGGCGAAGCGGCCGTGGATTGGCTGCGCTCCATCTCCATCATCCCTGTCTTTACCGCTCACCCCACCGAAATAGCGCGGCGGGTGGTGATGTTCAAACGACGCCGCATCGCAGACTTGCTCGAGCAGTTGGATCGTATCCCGCTCTCCGATGAGCAACTGGAGCAATACGAAGAAAGCCTCATCGCGGAGATCACCGCGCTGTGGGAGACCGATGAGGTTCGAACCCGCCGGCCAACCGTGCGCGACGAAGTGAAGATGGGCCTCGACTACTACGACGCTTCCATCTACGGCACGCTACCCGGTCTCTATACCGAAGTGGCCGCGGCCTTCGAGGCGGAGTATGGCGTCTGCCTGAGCCCGGCCGAGATGCCGGTGTTGCTTTCGTTCGGATCATGGATCGGCGGTGACCGCGATGGCAATCCCTACGTGACACCACAGGTGACGAGGGAAGCGCTGCAGATGGCTCGTGAGCATCTGCTGGCGCATTATCAGCAGGAGCTTCAGCTGATACTCGATTTGCTCACCAGTTCGGCGCAGCAGGCGCCGGTCAGCGCCGAGCTGGAGCAGCGGCTGCAGAATTATCTCGATGCACTCAACACCACCGGCCAACAGGCCTTCGGAGAACGCTATGAGTACGAATCGTACCGGCGCTTCCTGAGCTGCGTCCGGGTACGCCTCGCCGGGGTTGGCAACTCTCTTTCCGACGGATACCCGCCGGTTAGTCTAGACGCGACGCTGACTGGTCTACCCGCTTACAAGTCGGCGCAGGAGTTCCTCGAGGACCTGCAGATTGTGCATGCCAGCCTGCTGGAGAACCGCGGCCCACGGCTGGCCCATGCGCTGATTGATCCGTTGCTGCTCGAGGTGCGGACCTACGGGCTTCATCTGCAGACGCTGGATATCCGTCAGCATGCGCGGCTGCATACGGCTGCGCTTGAAGAAGCCTCGGCCTGGAAGTGCGACCCGGCGCGCGCCTCGTCAGTACCTGCGCCGCTGACCCCGGCCTCCTCTGATGTGATTGAGACCTTCCGCACTATTGCTGAGTTAAAGACATCGTGCGCGCCGGAAGCCATTCGTCATTATGTGATTAGCGGGGCCGCGAGCAGCGAAGATGTGCTCAACGTGATCTGGCTCGCGCGGCTGGGCGGCGTGCGCGTGGAGGGTAGTGGCGCGGGTGCGGGCGACCCGGGCCTGATGCCGGTGCCGCTGTTTGAATCGATTGAAGACCTGCGCAATGCGCCGGCTATTTGCCGCGAGCTGTGGCAGTCGCCCAGCTACCGCCAACTGCTGGAGTCATGGAACAACACGCAGGAGATCATGCTGGGGTATTCCGACTCCAATAAAGATGGCGGCATGCTCACCAGCACGTGGGAAATCTTCCGCGCGCATCGCGATCTGCATGTCGCGGCCCGGGAGGCCGGCGTCAAGTTGCGCCTCTTCCACGGCCGTGGCGGCACGGTGGGGCGCGGC
>DATMLK010000063.1:0-7428 GCA_035570215.1 Acidobacteriaceae bacterium | reverse complement strand
GCAGCGCTCACATCCTCCACCGACGCGCGCGCCGCCGTCAGCTGCTGCACCGCCTCCGTGAACTTGCCGTCGTACCGCGCCAGTTCCTCCACCTGTTTGAGAGCTGCCCGCAACGCACTCTCCGCAGAACTCTCCGCCTCGTACAGAAACTCGTGCGCCGCCATCGCCGCCGCATAAAGCTTCTCCGCATTCGCCAGCACGCGCTTCTCGGTCTCGAGCGCAGCGTCCTCCGCCGGATCGCTCAGGCTCGCCTGCGCAATTTCTTTCTTCTGGAAGCTCCACAGGTCGGCCATGCGCAGGCGGTCTGCCTCGGCCGACTGCATCGCTTCGAGCTTCTCCCGCGTCACATGCCACGCCGCATAGGCCGCGCTCACCGCCGACTCCTCCAGCCCCGCGAACCGGTCGAGCAGACCGCGCTGCTGCGCCTGGTCAAACGAACCCAGCGTCTCGCTCTGCGAGTGCACCAGCGCCAGCTCCGGCGCAAGCTGCCGCAACACGCCCACCGTCGCCGGCTGATTGTTCACAAAGACGCGGCCTTTTCCATTTGCCGCGATCTCGCGCCGCAGCAGGATCTCGTCCCCCTCCACATCGATCCCATTCGCCTCGAGCACCGCCTCGGCGCCCGGCGTGGCCTCAAAGACGCAGCTCACCACGGCCTTCTCCGCGCCGTGGCGCACGACATCTGCCGACCCCTTGTCGCCCAGCAGCAGCGCCAGCGCGTCGATCAGGATCGACTTGCCCGCACCGGTCTCGCCCGTGAGCAGGTTCAGCCCCGGGCCAAAGCCCGCGACCGCATGGTCGATCACCGCATAGTTTTCCGCGCGCAGTTCCAGAAGCATCTCAGTCTCCAGATAGGCGTGAGGATATCACCTTGTAAGCCCTGCAAATCCTGCTCCGAATGCCCTGTATCCGCTACACTAATCTCGGAGAGAACCGAACCTTATGACCGCTCTGCTCGCACTCTTTCTTCAGGACGATTCCCCGCTCGCTGCCCCCGTCACCGGCGGCACTGCCAGCGGCATTCTCGAGATGGTGCGCAACTCCGGCCCCATCGCCTTCTGCGTCCTCGTCATTCTTCTGCTCGCCAGCTTCTACTCCTGGGGCATTATCCTGGGCAAGTGGCTCAGCTTCCGCCGCGCCGAAGCCCAGTCCGGCCGCTTCCTGCGGGCTTTTCGCAAATCCGGCCGCCTGAGCGAGATCGCCGCCATCTCCGACCAGTTCCGCCCCAGTCCGCTGGTCAACGTCTTCACCGAGATCAATGACGAGTACCAGCGCCAGTCCGGCGGCCGCGGCATGCCGCGCAATCCGCTCGGCCTCGAACGCGCCGCGCAGACCGCCGCCTCCGAAGCCCTGACTGCGATGGAGAAGAACATGACCTGGCTCTCCACCATCGCCTCCACCAGCACCTTTCTCGGACTCTTCGGCACCGTGATGGGCATTATCGACGCCTTCCACGGCCTCGGCGCATCCGGCGCAGCCACATTGCGCGCCGTCGCACCCGGCGTCTCCGAAGCGCTGATCACCACCGCCGCCGGCATCCTCGTCGCCGTGCCTGCCTACGTCGGCTACAACCTCTTCACCGGCCGCCTGCGCGAGTTCGCCGCGCGCATGGACGACTTCTCCCGTGAACTGCTCAACGCCATCGAGAACGCCGCCATGCTGCCGGGGCAGCCCGAGGTACAACAGGGCACAGCTCTGCGCCGCGACCTGCGCAACGACACCGACCTCGATCCACGGCTGCGTTAGTTTTTGGGATTAAGCAGTGGCCTTTAGGCCACTGAATTGAGCGGAATATTTAGGGGCTTTAGCCCCGGAGAACCTTATGGCCTTCACCGGAAATAACGGACGCACACAGACCGCACTCGCCGAGATCAACATCACGCCGCTCGTCGATGTCGTGCTCGTGCTTCTGCTCATCTTCATGCTCACCGCGCCGGTGCTGCAATCCGGCATTGACGTGGCCGTGCCCAAGACCCGCACCGTGAACGAACTCACGCAGCAGCGGACAGTCATCACCATCAACAAAGATTCGCAGGTCTTCCTCGGCGACACGCCCATCAACATCAACGAAATCCCCGCGCGCCTGAAGAACATCGGCGGCGACCCGTCGCAGAAGGTCGTCTACCTCCGCGCCGACGAAAAAGTGAACTTCGGCGACTTTGCAACAGTGATGGATGCGGTGAAGCAGGCCGGCATCACTAATATCAGCATCGTCACGCAGCCGCTGGAGAAGTAAAACAAAATAAGCAGAGTCTTTTAAAAGTTTTAAACCCCATGGCCACGCGCATCCATATCGCGGCGTCTCCCAACACCGGCAGCACCAACCTGGCCGGCTCGTTCTTTCTGCATGTGCTCTTCGCCGGCAGCATCGTGCTCTTCGCCTGGATGCATCACGCCCTCGGCAACACCTGGGGAGACACCACCCAGACCACCGGCGCGATCCAGGCCAGCATGGTCGACGCGATTCCCCTGCCCGCCACCGCTCCGCCTACGGACAACGTACTCGCCACCGACAACCCCAGCCAGAACCCCGCGCCGCTCACGCCCGCCACGGTCGCCAAACCGCGGCCGAACGAGATCCTCATCCAGAACAAGGTGAAACAGCCCACGAAGATCGCCGAGCGCGCCACGCCTTCCATCCTGCACCCGCAGAGCGTCGCGCCGTCCAACCGCATCCCTGCTGGCGAGGCGCCGGGCCTGCAGATCGCCGTCTCCACCGTGCAGCTCGCCACCGGCACCTCCAGCATGTCCGTTCCCGCAAGCGACTTCGGCGCGCGCTACGCCTACTACGTGAACGGCATCAACCACACCGTCTCCAACAACTGGTGGCAGCAGGAGGCCGACCCGCGCGCCTCCAACGGCCACTCCGTCACGCTGCTCTTTGATGTTCTGCGCGACGGCACGCCCACCAACGTGCGCGTCGAGAAGGCCAGCGGCTCCATCTCGCTCGATCTCTCCGCCAGGCACGCCCTGCAGCGCGTGGAAGGCTTCGGCCCCCTGCCCGACACCTACCGCGGCGACCGCATCACGGTGGAGTACACCTTTGATTACCAGCTGCACTAGATTCCTCACAACGAATCCGGGCTGGTTTGCGTCTACCATGAGAGAGAATGCAGATGGCCAGAATGCTGACGCCGCACACGTACGCCCCTTCGCGCACCCTCCGTCGCTTCTGCGTCGTCGTCTTTGCGATTAGCTTCGGAGTGCAGGCGCACGCGCAGGACTGGGTGCACATCGAATCCTCGAACGGCGTGGACAGGATTCGCATCGCCGCCGCCGGCTTCAAGCCGCTTAGCTCTGACCCCGCGACCACCGGCTACAAGCATCTCTTTGACCTCACGCTCTACTCTGATCTGAACTCCGCCGGCATCTTCGACCTCGTCTCGCAGAGCCTCGCGCCTATGTCCGAGCCCGGCACGCCGGCCGAGATGGCCGTCGCCCAATGGTCTGCTGCTCCAGCCAGCGCGGCCATGGTCGCATTTGGCTCGCTGAACGTCATCGGCGGCAACATCGTCGTCGACGGCTGGCTCTACGACACCCACAACACCGTTGACCCCAAGGTTCTCGGCCAGCAGTACAGCGAGCCCGCCAGCGACGAGAGTACGCGCCACATCGCGCATGAGTTCGCCGACGAGATCATCCTCCGCCTCGGCGGCGGCCTGCCCGGCATCGCTGAGACGCACATCTTCTACGTGAACGAGCAGGGCGGCAACAAAGAGATCTGGGAGATGGACTACGACGGCCAGGAGCAGCACCAGATCACGCGCCTTGGCACCATCACGCTCTCGCCGCGCATCTCGCCCGACGGCAACCGGCTCGCCTTCGCCTCGCTCGGGCATGACGGATGGAATATCCGCGTCTTCTCTATGCTGCTCGGCCGCATGGTCAGCTTCCCTGCCATCGGCGGCACCAACCTCTCGCCTGCGTGGTCCTCGGACGGCCGCCAGATCGCCTTCTCCTCCTCGCGTTCCGGCGATCCCGAGATCTATATCGGCGACGAGGCCGGCAACAATCTCCGCCGCATCACCGCCTATGTCGGCCCGGACGTCTCGCCGGTATGGAACCCCCGCACCAACTCGCAGCTTGCCTGGATCAGCGGACGCACCGGCCTGCCGCAGCTCTACATCATGGACTCCGACGGCACCAACGTGCAGCGCATGACCGACGGCGGCTACGCCACCTCGCCCTCCTGGTCGCCCAATGGCCAGTTCATCGCCTTTGCCTGGGACCGAAAGTACGGCCCCGGCGTGCCCGGCGGGCAGGACATCTATGTGATGGAGGTCGCCACCAGGAAGTGGATACAGCTCACCCACGATACCGGCCGCTGCGATTTTCCTTCCTGGTCGCCCGACGGCAGGCATATCGTATTTGAAAGCGGCTCCGGCAAGAGCTCCGATATCTGGACCATGCTCGCCGACGGCACCGGACGCCACAAGTTGACCACCAACGGCACAGGCACCATGCCGAACTGGAGTTGGCGTTAGCATTTATTTGTCATTCTGACCCTGAGCATCGCGAAGGGAAGAATCTGCTTCTGTTTTTGCTTTGAGCGTGTATGACCAGCGCAAAGGAGAACCACTATGAACCTCACAACACGTTCCTTCCGCACCTTTACCCAACTCGCCGCTCTTGCGGCCATCCTTGGCATCGCCGGCTGTCATCACAAGACGGCTGCCGCGCCGGAGCCCGCTCCGCCGCAGGAGACGGCTGCCGCGCCCACCGCCACACTCTCGGCTGACCCGCTGGCCATCGACCTCGGCCAGTCCGTCGTGCTCAACTGGCGCACGGAGAACGCGACCGCGGTCACCATTGACGGCATCGGCAGCGTCAACCTGAACGGTACGACCAACGCCTCGCCCAGCACCTCCACCAACTTCCATCTCACCGCCACCGGCCCCGGCGGATCGACGGAAGCCAGCGTCCGCGTGACCGTGCGCATACCTGAAGTGCCCACGGCACCCACTGCCGGCCCCGCCGACCAGACCGACGACACGCTCTTCCACCAGAACGTGCAGGACGTCTTCTTCGACTACGACAGCTCGGACATCCGTCCCGACGCCGCAACCTCCATCGCCGCCGCAGCCGCCTTCCTCACCGCGCATCCCTCGGCGAAGGTCCTCATCGGCGGCTACTGCGACGACCGCGGTTCGGCCGAGTACAACCTTGCGCTCGGCGAGACCCGCGCCAACGCCGCCAAGAACGCGCTCGTCGCAGCCGGCGTGGATGCCTCGCGCCTGCGCGTGATCAGCTACGGCAAGGAAAAGCAGTTCTGCACCGATGAGAACGATGCCTGCTGGCAGCAAAACCGCCGCGCGCAGTTCTCGCTGGACAGATAACGTTCTACCGCTCTTCCACGCTTATCAGGGGTCCGGCTGCATCAGTCAGGGCCCCTGATGTTTTGCCCGTCCGCTTCAGCTAAACTTGCATCTGAGATAACAACCATGACCAGACGCCCACTCATCCTCGCCGCCGTTCTTCTCTTCACCGCCGCCACTCCCGGCTTCGCCGTCAACAAGGACATGGTGCAGTTGCAGACCGAGGTGCAGACGCTGCAGGACTCCGTCGCGCGCCTGCAACAGGCCAACGATGAGAGCATGGGCGTGCTCAAGGACCTGGTGCAGCAAACCGCCGACAACATCAACAAGATGTCCGTCAGCATGGACGCGCTCACCAAGGCGATGGCGGCGCAGCAGGACGCGCAGAACGCCAAGATCGACCAGATCTCCGGCCAGATCCAGTCACTCAATGACTCGCTCGATGAGCTGAAAGCCGAGACCGCCAAGCTGAACAAGGCCATGGAGGATCTGCAGAGCCAGCAGCAGTCCATCAACGCCGCCGTTAACACTCTGCCGCAGGCCGCCCAGTCCCCTGCACAACCTGCGACTCAGCCCAGCACCGCACCAGCAGCCGCGCCCGCAACCGCTCCCGACGCATCTTCTGATACCGCGCCGCCGCCGGTCACGCCCATTCCCGATATCGGGCCGCCCGCGACGCCTGCCAGGACCAAGCACTCCGCCGCCACACCCGCCGGCACACCGTCCGTTGAACTGCTCTACCAGACCGCCTACGGCGACTTCAACGCCGCGAAGAACACGCTCGCCTACTCAGAGTTCGGCGACGTGGTGAAGTTCTACCCGGACAACAACCTCGCCGGCAACGCGCACTTCTACATGGGCGAGATCCTGATGAAACAGAACAAGCCCGGCCTCGCCGCCAAGCAGTATGACGTTGTGCTGGAGCAGTACCCCGGCAACAGCAAGATCCCCGCCGCGCAGCTGCACAAGGCCAACGCGTTGATCGCCATGAAGCAGACCGACGCTGCCATCCGCGAGCTGCACTCGCTCATCCAGCGTTATCCGAACTCGCCTGAGGCCATTGCCGCACGCACCAGGTTGAACGCTCTCTCCGCCCGCGGGTTGCCCGCGGATTCTAACTAGAGCCGCTAGCCAACACCTGTTCCCGCGAGTGCATCAGACTCTGCATACAAGGAGAACGATCATGGCGCTGGCTCCGAAGATCACCCATCACGACTCCGACATCCACAAGGGCGCGGTTGAAGACGACGCAGCCCGCGGCGCAGGCGGCGCCGACGAGACCAACACCTCCATGAGCGGACAGGGCGGCCACCGCAACCAGCCCGAAGAACTCCAGGGAGCGGATACCGACTTCCCCGAGCCCGACGCCTCCGGCGAACACTCCGGCCAGCACAATTGATTCTGTAGCCACTACTGGAGGTGCCCCACATCTCGTATTTGAGATGTGGGTATGCAGCCACTAATCTTTAAGCAATAGAAAAGGCCTCGCATAAGCGAGGCCTTTTGACTTTCAATGCGCAACCTACATGAGCCGCTGCATCACTTCGTCCAGCACTTCCTTCTTCGGGCGTACGCGATCCTGTGCCAACTGGCCCAGCGGCTCGTCGACGAGGTTCAGCATCTCGGTAAAGCTCGGCTTCTGCGTGTCCACATAGAATACGCCGGTCAACACCTCGCCCTTCGCGTGCGCCTCCATCAGCTGCTTCACCGCGCCGATGCGGTCGGTCGGGTTGTACTCCTCATGCAGCTTGCGCAACTGCATATGGCTGCCGTCATGCAGCTGCACGTTGTAGGTCGTACCCGGATCGTAGTCCACGGCGATGTCCTGGAAGTGCGGCACAAAGCCCACCTCGCTGATCGGCTCGTCGTGCTCCTGCATGTACTTGTAGCTCTTCGTCGAGCCCTCGTGATCGTTGAAGGTCACGCACGGCGAGATCACGTCCAGCAGCACCGTTCCCTCATGAGAGATCGCCGCCTTCAGCATCGCGGAGAGTTGGCGCTTATCCCCCGAAAAAGACCGCCCCACGAACATCGCGCCCATCTCGATCGCGAGCGAGCACAGATCGATGGCCGGCAGATCGTTCACCACGCCGGTTTTTAATTTAGACCCGAT
>DATMLK010000062.1:0-6739 GCA_035570215.1 Acidobacteriaceae bacterium | reverse complement strand
TCAGAAAGATGCAGCGCCTGGCAAGACGCCTTCGCTGACTCCTGTTTTTCTGGGGCTGATCCTGCATGCGGGTATCGCGGTGCTGCTGCTGTATGTTACTCTAAAGACTCTGAATGGTTCAGCTTACGCGCTCGGTGCAGGGTTTCTGGCCGGCGTATTCGCGCTCTCGGTTGAGGCCTTCCGCGTCATGCGCGCCTGGACGGTTTGAGCGAGCCATCTGAAAATTTCCTGTCGTGAGAGTTATGCCTGAACAGCTGCTGTTTACCGAAATCCTGAACAAGCACTTCGCCGGTCTGGTGGATCGTCTGCTGGCTGCGGTGCATGTCACGCCCGCGTATGCCGAGGCACCGATCACCAATGCTTTCGCCATGGAACTGCTGGTCGCCGGCCTGCTGCTGGCTTTCTTTGTGGCCGTGCGCATGACCCTGAGCGTGGAGACGCCGGGGCCGGTACAGCACATTGCCGAGATGGCCGATGAGTTCGTCTCCGGGCAGGCAGAGAGCATCATCGGGCATGGGTACGAGCGCTTCGTCGCGTACCTGACCGTCATCGGTATGTTCATTTTGATCTGCAACCTGCTGGGACTGGTTCCGGGGCTGGAGTCGCCCACCGCCAGCCCTGTGGTTCCGCTTGGGCTTGCGCTGGTGACCTTCGTCTACTACCACTACCACGGCATCCGCGTGAACAAGGCGGGCTACATCAAGCAGTTCCTGGGGCCGGTGTGGTGGCTGGCGCCGCTGATGCTGATGATCGAGATCATCTCGCACATCGCACGTATCCTTTCGCTCACGGTGCGTCTCTACGCCAATATGTATGCGGGCGACCTGCTGACGCTGGTCTTCTTCTCGCTGATCCCGGTCGGCATCCCGCTGGTCTTCATGGGGCTGCATCTCGGCGTGGCCGTGGTGCAGGCGTATGTGTTCATGCTGCTGGCGATGATCTATGTGTCGCTCGCGGTCTCGCACGATCACTGATTTGTTTAGAAGCGTTCTTTATTGCAAAAGATCTTAAGTTTCTGCGGAGTCTATGCTTTCGCTTCGCAGGTTGTACCCGGCAGCGTGAGGGGGCCAGCACGGTGAGCCTCAACCACCCACTGACGGAATCTCAGGAAGCAAGCACTACAAGGAGCAACACCATGCGTAAGCAAATGCAGTACATCTTCATGACACTCTCCGCGCTTCTGCTGGCCACGCCGGCATTTGCGTTCGATGGCGCAGCCCCGGCCAACAACCTCGTTCCCATTGCCGCCGGTCTGGGCATGGCGCTCGCAGCCGGCCTCTGCGGCCTGGGCCAGGGCAAGGCGACCGCCTCTGCCACCGAGGCTCTTGCACGCAACCCCGGCGCCCGCCCAGGAATCTTCGTCTTCCTGATCCTCGGTCTTGCCTTCATCGAGTCGCTCGCGCTGTTTACCTTCGCGATCATCTTCATCAAGGTCAAGTAGTGCTGCGCGCACGGCGGATCGCGGGCTTTGGCCGCCTTCGCTGAGCGCACAGAATAAGCAGCTTGCGCTGCCCGCTTTGAAAATCAACATAGCAATAAGAAAGCCCTCGCTTCGGCGGGGGCTTTTCTGTTGTGACCAAAATTTGAAGTGTCATTCTGAGCGCGCAGCGCGAAGAGTCTGCACAGGCTTTGACGGCCGCAAACCTGTCGTGAGCTTCCGGGTGAGGAAGCCTGAAGTGGCACGAGCGCTATGGCGGACTCTTCGCGCCCAAATGCAGGCGCTCAGAATGACACACTCAATATTTATGGCTACGGGTAGGAGTATTGCGCTACTGCGTGATGAGCGATGTCTCCGCGGCGCGTCCCGCGAGGTGCAGGATGCGTCCGGGGATGATGCCGAGGGCCAGTGTCGCGATAACGCAGAGCGCAAGCGCGGTGCCGGTGGCGAAGCTGATGTTCTTGCCGCGCAGACTGGCAGCCTTCGACGCTGGCGCGGGGGAGTAGACGTTCACCAGAAAGCGCAGGTAGTAGAAGCAGGCGACGCCGCTGTTGGCCATGCCGATGATCACCAGCCAGAGGTGTCCGGCGTGCAGGGCGGCGCTGAAGACGTAGAACTTGCCGAAGAAGCCGGCGGTGAAGGGGATGCCGGTCATTGAGAGTAAGAACAAGGCGAGTGAAGCAGCCAGGATAGGCCGCTGCTGGGCGAGTCCGGCGTAGTCTTCGAGGTTGCGGAGTTTTTCTTCCACGCCAGCGACCTGGGTGATCACAACGAAGGCGCCGACGTTCATGGCGGCGTAGGCGGCGGCGTAGAAGCAGGCGGCGGCCGTGCCGTCGGCTTGCAGAGCGGTGAAGGCGACGAGTAAATATCCAGCGTGCGCGATGGACGAGTAGGCGAGCATGCGCTTGGCGTCGCGCTGCAGCAGGGCGCAGAGGTTGCCGACGCACATGGAGAGCACGGCCAGAACCCAAATAAGAACAGCCCAGCGATGCTGCAGAGTTGGGTATGCCGTATAGGTGACGCGCAGCAGGACGGCGAAGGCGGCGGCCTTGGGCGCGGTGGACATGAGGCCAACGACCGGCGAAGGCGCGCCCTGATAGACGTCCGGCGTCCACACGTGGAAGGGCGCGGCGGAGACCTTGAAGCCGAGGCCGACCAGGATCATCGCCAGCGAGGTGACGACCAGCAGCGGCGTATGCGTGACGGGGATGCCAGCAGCGATGCCGGCGAAGCTGGTGCTGCCGGTCGCACCGAAGATCAGCGCGACGCCGTAGAGGAAGAAAGCAGTGGCGAATGAGCCGAGGAGGAAGTACTTCAGCGCGGCCTCGGCGCTGGCACCTTTGCCTTTGCGGAAGCCGGCCATGATGTAGGTGGCGATGGAGGATATCTCCAGGCCGATGAAGACCATCAGCAGCTCGACCGAGCTGGTCATCAGCATCATGCCGACGGCGGCGAAGCAGACGAGGGCGAAGTACTCACCGGCGTGGGTGGCGAAGCCTTCAAAGTAGTCGAGCGATGAGAGCAGCGTGACCAGAACGACCGACGCGATGAGCAGATGGAAGTAGACGCTGAAGGCGTCCACCTGCACCATGCCGTAGAAGGCGGTGCCGGTGGGCAGGCTCAGCTGCCACCAGCTGGTTATAAATGCAAGTACAGTACCGCCGATAGCCAGCCAGCCGAGCGGCTTGCGGCTGCGTCCCGCGGCAAGCAGAGGCTCGGCCAGCATGATGAGCACGCCGGTCAGAGTGAGAATGACCTCCGGCAGAAGGCGAAGAAGGTTCATGGCTACTTGCCTCCTTTCGCTGATGTCGCGCCAGTGTCGGAATCCGGCGGAGCAAAGGTGGCGGAGCTGAGAACGATGACATGCGGCGCGGCGGCAACGGCGGGCCTGTCGGCCAGCTGTGTTCCGCTGGAGTCAATGGCGCGCATCCAGAACGGCGAGGCGACACCCATCACCAGCATGAGTATGATCAGCGGCCAGAGTGATATCTGCTCGCGCGCGCCGAGATCCGGCAGAACGATGCCCGCAGCCAGGGCGCGCGGCTTGGGGCCAAGATGACCGTAGAAGACGCGCTGGATCATCCACAGCATGTAGGCCGCTCCGAGGATGACGCCGAGCGTCGCGGCGGCGGTCCAGTGCGGGTGCACGGCGAAGGTGCCGCTGAGGATCAGGAACTCGCCGACGAAGCCGTTCAGTATGGGCAGGCCGATGAGGGAAAGGGTCGTGATCACGAAGAGGGTGACCATCCAGGGCATTTTCTGGGCGATGCCGCCCAGGTCGCGCATGTCGTAGGTGCGGTAGCGCTCGTAGAGCATGCCCATCAGCATGAAGAGCGCGCCGCCGGAGATGCCGTGGTTGAGTATCTGATAGATGCCGCCGTCCATACCGGCGATGGTGAAGCTGAAGATGCCGAGGATGCAGAAGCTGAGGTGGCCGAGCGTGGAATAAGCGGCCAAGCGCTTCATGTCGGTCTGGACGAGAGCGATTAAAGACCCGTAGAGGATGCCGATCGCCCCGAGCGCGATCATCAGCGGTGCGATGCGGTGCGACTCCGCCGGGAAGATGCCGAGCGAGAACCGCAGAATCGAATAGAGGCCGAGCTTGCCGGCGAGGACCATTACAGCAGCTGTGGGTGCTTCGGAGATAGCGTCCGATAGCCAGCCGTGCAGCGGGAAGACCGGAACCTTGACCGCGAAGGCGACCAGGAAGGCGAGCGAGGCCAGCCAGAGCGCGCAGTGCGATGGCGAGATGGCGTGCGCGGCGGCAAGCTGCGCGAGCACGGTGAAGTCGAATGTGCCGGTGCGCGCGTAGAGCCACAGGATCGCGACAAGCAGAAGCGCCGAGGTCAGGAAGGTGTAGAGGAGGTACTTCATCGCGGCCTTGCGACGGTTCTCGGTGCGGCCGAAGACGGCGATCAGAATGGTCATGGGAACGAGCGAAAGCTCCCAGAAACCGTAGTAGAGGAAGAGATCGAGCGTGACGAAGACGCCGAACATCGCCGTCTGTTGCACCAGGAAGAGAACGTAGAACTCTTTGGCGCGGGTGTCGATGGCCTTCCAGGAGATGAGTACGCCAAGCGGCGCGAGCAGCCCGGTAAGGACGACGAGCCATAGCGAGAGACCGTCTACAGCGATGTGGTAGTGAATGGACGGAGCGGCGATCCAGAGGTGGTTCGTCTCAAACTGCATGCCGCCGGCGGCGTAGTTGTACCAGTACGGCAGGTGCAGGGTCAGCAGGAAGGTAAGAAGCGTAATGGCGAGCGCACCCCATTGCTGCGTCTTTCCCGTTGCCGGCAGAAGCGCAAGCACTCCCGCGCCCGTGAGCGGGACGAAGAGGATGAGCGTCAGGATGTGCGAGTTCATGAACATGTGCCGCGAAAGCCTCAAAAAGCGTTAGTGTAAAAAGACTGCCCGGCCGAAGATGGTGACGGCCAGAAGTATGGCCGCGCCTGCCGCCAGCCAGCCGGCGTAGGAGCGGATGTTGCCCGATTGCATGCGGCGAAGTATGCTGCCCACGCCGCGCGTGCCGCCTGCGGCCACAGCAGCGGATCCCTCCACCACGCCCTTGTCAACAACGTAGAAGAGGAAGAAGCGCGAGAACATCAGGATCGGCAGCACGATGACCTTGGCGTAGATCTCGTCTACCCAGTACTTGTGCACTAGCGTGGTGTAGAGGCCGCCGAGCTTCTTCGCCAGCGCGGGCGCGGCGTCCGGCCGGCGGCGGTAGAAGTAGTCTGCAAGCAGGAGACCGAGCACGGCGGCGAGAACGGAGACGGCAGCGAGGACACGCTCAAGCATGTCGTCCACTGGCCCGGCGTGAAGCGCCTGGATCGGCTCGGCTGCATTGGCGACGTTACTCGTGAAAACCGGCGCGAGGAAGTGTTCAAAGTGATTGCTGCCGCCGAGCGCCTCGGGAATACCGAGCCAGCCGCCGGAGAAGGCGAGCAGGGCGAGGATCACCAGCGGCGCGAGCATGATCCACGGCGACTCGTGCACGCTGTGCGCGCGACTATCTGCATGGCTGCCGGATGCAGGATGATCCTCAAAGCGCTGCGCGCCGAAGAAGGTGAGGTACCAGAGGCGGAACATGTAGAACGAGGTCATCAGCGCGGTGATCAGACCCACGGCCCAGAGCAGCTTGCCCAGCGGGTTCGGCGAAACGAAGGCGTGGTAGAGGATCTCGTCCTTGGAGAAGAAGCCGGCCAGCGGCGGGAAGCCTGCGATGGCGAAGACACCGGCGGTCATCGTCCAGAAGGTAACGGGGATGCGGTGGCGCAGGCCGCCCATGCGGCGCATGTCCTGCTCGCCGCCGAGCGCGTGGATCACGGAGCCTGCGGCGAGGAAGAGCAGCGCCTTGAAGAAAGCGTGGGTGACGAGATGGAAGATGGCAGCGGAGTAGGCTGCGACTCCACAGGCCAGGAACATGTAGCCAAGCTGCGAGACGGTGGAGTAGGCGAGTACACGCTTGATGTCCGTCTGCACCATGCCGATGGAGGCGGCGAAGATCGCCGTGGCCGCGCCGGTGATGGCGACGACTCCGAGCGCGAAAGCCGAGCGGTCAAAGATCACATGCGTGCGCGCAACCATATAGATGCCTGCCGTAACCATGGTGGCCGCGTGGATGAGCGCGGAGACAGGCGTCGGGCCTTCCATCGCGTCGGGCAGCCAGATGTAGAGCGGGATCTGCGCGGACTTGCCGGCGGCACCGAGCATGAGCAGCAAGGCAATCGCTGTCAGGAAGCCGCCCTGCAGCTCCGGATGCGAGCCGATCTGCATGAAGACGCTGGAGAAGCTGAGACTGCCGAAGTGCGCGATCAGCAGAAACATGGCGAGCAGGAAGCCGAAGTCGCCGATGCGGTTCACGATGAAGGCCTTCTTGCCGGCGTTGGCGGCGGAGTCCTTCGTAAAGTAGAAACCGATCAGCAGGTAGGACGCGAGACCGACACCCTCCCAGCCGACGAAGAGCAGAAGAAAGTTCGCCGCGAGCACCAGCACCAGCATGAAGAACATGAAGAGGTTCAGGTAGGCGAAGAAGCGCCAGTAACCCTCTTCGTGCGCCATGTAGCCGGCGGAGTAGAGGTGGATCAGGAAGCCGACGCCGGTGACGACGCCGAGCATGATGAGGGTGAGGTGGTCGACCGCGAAACTGAAGTTGACCTGGAAGCCGGAGACAGCGATCCACGGTGCGCCTACGACCGAGATGGACTCTGGGCCGCCCGCGGCGAACATCGTGGAGGCGAGCTTGAGCACGATGCCGAAGGGAAGTGCGGTGAAGAGCAGCGCAACTGCGGTGACGAGCGC
>DATMLK010000061.1:0-7395 GCA_035570215.1 Acidobacteriaceae bacterium | reverse complement strand
CCCGCTGTTCCTCATCCCAGAACTCAATCAAACGATGGCCGAGATATCGCTTGAGACCAAGCATCAGCTGAGCCACCGGGGACGGGCGTTCCGCGCGCTGCTGGCTCAAAACATCGATAATCGCCCGGATGTGCCGTAATTCGCACCCCTTCCTTGACGGTGGTTCTGACAGACGAAATAATAACTCGCACCCCTAAAAGTGCCGCAAAGATCAGGAGCAGACCGCACGATGGCAGTAGCCACAGAATCCACCCCCAAACTTCGCGGCGTTCAGCCGCTCCGCGCCGGCGAAGGCCACTCCTTTATGTGGCGCAAGCTGCACTCGCTCTCCGGCATCATTCCCATCGGCGCGTTCCTGATCGAGCACATCGTCTCCAACTTCGAGACCTGGAACGGCCCGCTCGCCTACGCGAAGCAGGTACTCTTTCTGAACTCGCTGCCGCTGGTGCGCGTGCTGGAGTGGGCGTTCATCTTCATCCCACTCGCCTTCCACGCGCTCTATGGCGTCGTCATCGCCTTTCGCGGGCGGTCCAATGTGAACGTCTATCCGTGGGCCGGGAACTTCATGTATCTGATGCAGCGCGTGACCGGCATGATCGCTCTGGCCTATATTGCATATCACGTCTGGAGCCAGCGCTTCCACGGCGTCAGCCTGCCGGAGCATCCGGGCGCGGCGTTCCACAAAGTGCAGGCCGAGCTCTCGCATCCCCTCATCCTGATTATTTACATCGTGGCGATGATCGCGACCACATGGCACTTCGCCTACGGCATATGGCTCTTCGCCGCGAAGTGGGGCATCACGCCGGGCAACGACGCGCGCCGCAAGTTCGGCTACGTCTGCGCGACGATCGGCGTTCTGCTCTGTGCAATGGGTTTAGCGAGTATCTACGCGGTTGTATACAAGTATCCCAATGCGCCGGATGATGTGATGCCAGCGGTAAGCGCTCCCGCAACCACCCCGGCCGCGCCTGCTCTACCGCAGTAGCCGGATTTAAGCAGTGGGCTTCAGCCCACTGAAAAGTTTCGCCACAAACGGGGCTTTAGCCCCGGAGGGAAAGTAAAAGAATGGCAACTCCACGCATCATCGTTGTAGGCGGCGGGCTCGCCGGACTGGCCGCGGTCATCAAGATCGCCGAAGCAGGCGGCACGGTCGACCTCTTCTCCATCGTTCCGGTCAAGCGTTCGCACTCGGTCTGCGCGCAGGGCGGCATCAACGCGGCCAAGGACCTGAAGGGCGAAGGCGACACGGTTCTGAAGCACTTTGACGACACCATCTACGGCGGGGACTTTCTGGCCAACCAGACGCCGGTGAAGGCCATGACGGCGCAGGGGCCGGCGATCATCGACCTGCTCGACCGCATGGGTGTTCCCTTCAACCGCACACCCGAAGGCTTGTTGGACTTCCGCCGCTTCGGCGGCACCTTGTATCAACGCACTGCATTCGCCGGAGCAACGACCGGCCAGCAGCTGCTCTACGCGCTGGATGAGCAGGTGCGCCGGTACGAGTCCGAAGGCAAGGTGAAGAAGTACGAGGGCTGGGAGTTTCTCTCCGCCGTGCTGGACTCGAAGGGCGTCTGCCGCGGCATCACCGCGATGGACCTGCGCTCGATGGAGACGCGGACGTTCCCTGCCGACGCGATCATCATCTGCACCGGCGGCAACGGGGCGATCTTTGGTAAGTCGACCAACTCTGTCGTCTGCACCGGCTCGGCGCAGAGTGCGCTCTATCAACAGGGTGCGTACTACGCGAATGGCGAGTTCATACAGGTGCATCCCACCTGCATCCCGGGCGAGGACAAGCTGCGGCTGATGTCTGAGTCCGCGCGTGGCGAAGGCGGCCGCGTGTGGGTACCCAAGGACAAGAGTGACAAACGCGCGCCGCAGTCCATCCCGGAGACCGAGCGCTGGTACTTCCTGGAAGAGTGGTATCCGAAGTACGGCAACCTGGTGCCGCGCGATGTGGCCACCCGCGCCATCTTCAAGGTCGTCTACGAGCTCGGCATGGGCCTCGATGGGCAGCCGATGGTCTATCTCGACGTCTCCCATCTCACGCCGGAGCGGCAGCACAAGCTGGAAGGCATCCTGGAGATCTACGAGAAGTTCGTCGGCGACGACCCGCGCAAGGTGCCGATGAAGATCTTCCCCGGCATGCACTACACCATGGGCGGACTGTGGGTGGACTTCAACCAGCAGACCAATATTCCGGGCGTCTACTCCGCCGGCGAGGCGGATTACTCGATCCACGGGGCGAATAGACTAGGTGCAAACTCTCTTCTGAGCTGCATCTACGGCGGCTTCGTCGCCGGACCGAAGGCGATGGAGTACGCGAAGTCTTTGCCTGCGCAGGAGGGTGACGGCGGCCACGCTGCCGAACTGGCTCGCCAGAACCAGATCAATGCCGCGCTGCTCAGCAGCAAAGGCACGGAGAATCCCTTCAAACTATGGCGCGAGCTGGGCGAGACCATGACCAAGCACGCCAGCATCATCCGCTACAACGCCGGGCTGCGCGAGGCGGACGCGAAGATCGTGGAGCTGCTGGAGCGGTACAAGAACGTTAACCTCTCGGACAGGACGCAGTGGGCGAACACCAGCTTCGCCTTCACCCGCCAGCTCTACAACATGCTGCAGCTCGGCCGCGTCATCGTGCAGGGCGCGGAGATGCGCGACGAGAGCCGCGGCGCGCACTACAAACCCGACTTCCCCGATCGCAATGACGAGAAGTTCCTCAAGACCACCAAGGCCAGCTTTGTGGGCGGCGCGCCGAAGCTGGAGCTCGAAGAGGTCGACATCCAGTACATCAAGCCGCGTCCGCGCAGCTACACGGCGAGCGCATAGGGATCAGAGGAGATCATGTCCGAGAAGACCATCAAAGTCGAAGTCACACGTCAGCTGACGCCGGACGGCAAGTCCGTCGTCGAAAAGTTCGAGATTCCCTACCGCGCGAACATGAACATCACCTCGCTGCTGGGCGAGATCGCGCTGAACCCGGTCACCGCCGACGGTAAGGCGACGACGCCTGTCACGTACGACTCCAATTGTTTAGAAGAGATCTGCGGTTCATGTTCCATGCGCATCAACGGTAAGGCACGGATGGCCTGCTCGGCCCTCGTCGACAAGCTGGAGCAGCCGATCAAGCTTGAACCGCTGTCGAAGTTCCCCGTCGTACGTGATCTTGCCGTCGACCGCTCGGTTCTGTTCGAGAACCTGAAGAAGGTGCACGCGTGGGTGCCCATCGACGGCAGCTACGACCTGGGAGCAGGGCCGAAGCAGTTTCCTCAACTACAGGAAGAGCTTTATCCGCTAAGTAACTGTATTAGCTGCTGCATCTGCATGGAGGTGTGCCCACAGTTCAACGAGTCAACGGACTTCGTGGGAGCGGCGACCATCGCGCAGGTCAAGCTCTTCAATGCCAATCCGACCGGCAAGGTGCTGAAGGAGGAGCGGCTGCGCGCGCTGGCCGGCGATGGCGGCGTGCAGGAGTGCGGCTTCGCCCAGAACTGCGTACAGGCCTGCCCCAAGCAGCTACCGCTGACCGAGGCCATCTCCGACGTGAGCCGGGACGTGGTGATCCAGCAGGTGAAGGACTTCTTCACGATCTAGATGCGCTTTCAGAGATAAAAATGGCCCCAACCGGGGCCATTTCTCTGCTCAAAAAGCCAGCAGGAATTCCAAAAAGTCTTTGTTTAAAGATTTTTACTTGGTGAAGATGCCTTCTCTGGCTTCGTTCTTCTTCATGCGCTCGCCGGCCTGCTTGGCGCTCTTGTTGGCTACGGAGTCGACGGTCGGCTTCACGTTCGAGCCCTCTTTGTTGTTCTCGATAGCCTGGTGCGAAGTTCGCGCGCCTTTTTTGGTGGAATCGAATGTCAGTGCCATGGTTCACCTCTAAAGGACTCTGACGGCAGAGCAAGCCTGTGAGTTGTCCGGCTCTACATGCGCTTCAACCCCATCGCCATGACCGCATCAAAAGTCTTATCCGGCAGCAGCTTGCGCATCGCCAGCAGCGGCCTGGCCCCGCCGCCCATCACATAGCGCGTCTTCGGATCTTTGGCTCGGACGGCTTGCAGGATGGCATCGGCGACGACCTGCGGCGGCTGGGCACTCTTGAAACGCTTGAAGAGGCGAAGGATCTTTCTCGTCTGCTCGGCGTAGGCGGTGTGGCCGGAGGTCTTCTCCATTGCTTCCGTGGCGAGGCCGCCGAACTCGGTCGCGATCGCTCCGGGCTCGATCAGCACCACGTGGATGCCGAAGGGCTTCAGTTCCATACGCAGGCAGTCGCTCAGTCCTTCCAGAGCGAACTTCGTCGTGTGGTACCAGGTACTGAGCGGCATGGAGATCTTGCCGGCAATGGAGCCGACGTTCACGATGGTTCCGGACTTTTGGGATCGCATCGTTGGCAGTACCAGCTGGGTCATGCGGGCGAGGCCGAAGACGTTGACCTCGAACTGGCGGCGGGCCTCGTCGAGCGGCACATCTTCCAGCGCGCCGTAGGCTCCGTAACCGGCGTTGTTGACGAGCACATCCACGCGGCCGCTCTGGCTCAGCACGTGCTGCACCGCGGCCAGCATGGAGGCTTCTTCCGTTACGTCTAAGGCCAACAGTTTTGCGCCGGCAGCGGCAAGCTGCTGCATCTTCTCGGTGCGGCGAGCGGCGGCGTAGACGGTGAATCCCGCCTGCAGCAGCGTCTGCGCGGTGGATTCGCCGATGCCGGAGGAGGCTCCGGTGACGATGGCGACTTGGTTCATGCTTTCCTGCTTTCTGACTTCCACTTCCATTGGACGCTGGAATCGCGCGGAGCGGCGCAAAGAATCTCCCATCCTGCGCGATTGCTAGAATCGAATGGTGACACCGGACCCCATCGCATTACATCATGCTTCTCTCGTCATCGACACGCATGCCGACACACCGCAGCGTTTTCTCGATGAGGGGTGGGATCTCGCCGGGCCGCTGGGCACGGGGATGCTCTCACTGGATGCGGCGAAGAACGGCGGGCTCGATGCGGAGTTCTTTGCCATCTGGGTGGAACCGAAGTACGCCGGGGAGTATGCCAGTCGCGCCTTTGATCTGATGGAGGCGGTGCGGGAACAAGCACACCGGCATCGCGACCGTATGCGCCTGTGCCGCACACCGAAGGAGATCCTGGCGGCGCGGGCGGAGGGCAAGTTCGCCGCGCTGATGGGGATCGAAGGTGGCCACGCCATTGAAAATTCTTTAGATAACCTGCGGGAGTTCTACAGGCTCGGCGCGCGCTACATGACGCTGACGTGGTCGAACACGAACGAGTGGGCGGACTCCTCCGGCGATCTGGATGACCCCGCTGTGCAGCATCACAACGGACTCACAAAGTTCGGCAGAGAGGTCGTCCGCGAGATGAACCGGCTGGGGATGATGGTGGATGTCTCCCATGTATCGGACAAGACCTTTGCCGACGTACTGGAGACAACGGCGGTACCGGTCATCGCGTCGCACTCCAGCTGCCGCGCGCTCACGAATGCTCCGCGCAACCTGACGGACGATATGCTGCGGGCGATCGCGAAAAACAACGGCGTGGTGATGGTGAACTTCTACTCCGGCTTTCTCAGCGAGTCGTGGCGCACGACGCGCAACGAACAGGAGGCTGAACGCAAAGCCGCTTATGCGGAGCTGCATGCGCACTGCCTCGCTGAAGGCCGGGTCGCGCTCTTCCATGAAGAACTGGCGATCGATAGACGCTTTGCAAAAGAGATTCCACCTGCGCCGCTCGATGCGCTGATCGACCACTTCGACCACGTCGTGCAGGTCGCGGGGATCGACCACGCCGGCATTGGCACGGACTTTGACGGCATCGCCGCGATGCCGGAGGGGTTGCACTCCGCTGCCGACCTGCCCAAGGTGACGGCGGCGCTGATGGCTCGTGGCTACACGCCGGAGCAGATGCAGAAGCTGCTGGGTGGGAACCTGATGCGGGTGTTTGCCGAGATTCAACTGGCTGCCGCTCGCTAGTGGATTCGCTCTGCCGCATCGCGGTATGCTTAGAGACGTATGAAGAACCCGATCCTGGTCACACTTGCTCTCACGCTCTGCGCGCCGGTTCTGCTGGCGCAAGGTACGACCTCCGCCAATGCCCTGCCGGACGCTCCGTCTGCCGGTATACAGGGTGAGCCGCTGCCGACCGGGCCGACCGTGGTGCTGGACACCACGATGGGCCGCATCGTCTGCAAGCTCTATAGCAAGGAGGCACCGGTCACCTCGCAGAACTTCATCGATCTGGCCGAGGGCAAGAAGGACTGGACCGATCCGGTCACGCATCGCCCGATGCACGGCAAGCGCTTCTACGACGAGACTACCTTCCATCGCGTCATCCCAGGCTTTATGGCGCAGGGCGGCGACCCCAGCGGCACCGGCATGGGCGACGCCGGCTACTATTTTGACAATGAACCCACGCCGGCGCTCAACTACGACCGGCCCGGGCGGCTGGCGATGGCGAACTCCGGCCCGAACACGAACAGTTCTCAGTTCTTCATCACGGAGGTGGCCGTGCCGCAGCTGAACGGCGGCTACAATCTCTTCGGCCAGTGTGACGATGCCAGCGTGGCCGTGGTCGCCGCCATCACCCACACACCGCGCGATGCGAACGATAAGCCGCTCGACCCGGTGGTGCTGAAGCGTGTAACCGTAGTTCGCAACGGCCAACCGATGCCGCCGCTTCCCGGCACGCCGTAGTCCACAGGCCAGCGCCACGGCCGATCCAAGCGCCCGCCGGACAATAGCTTTATCATCGAAGAGATAACAGATTTCCCAACCAGAAAGGTCATCACACCCATGTCACGCGAAAAAGGCACGTACGCAATCTTTAAGACCACCGAAGGCGAGATCGTCTGCAAGCTCTTTGAGAAGGACGCTCCCAAGACCGTCGCCAACTTCATCGGCCTCGCCGAGGGCACGCAGGAGTGGGCCAGCCGCAGTAAGCGCGGCAACAAGCTCTATGACGGCACCGTCTTCCATCGCGTGATCCCGAGCTTCATGATCCAGGGCGGCGATCCCGAAGGCACCGGCATGGGCGGCCCCGGCTACAAGTTCGCCGATGAGACCGTCGGCTCGCCGCACGGCTTCCAGCAGCCGGGCAAGCTCGCGATGGCGAACGCCGGCCCGAACACCAACGGCTCGCAGTTCTTCATCACCGTGACCGACACGAGCTGGCTCACGGGCAAGCACACCATCTTCGGCGAGGTCGTGGAGGGCTACCCGATCGTGGAGAAGATCTCCAAGGTGGCGCGCGACGGCATGGACCGGCCGAAGACTCCGGTGGTGCTGGAGTCGGTAGTGATTGAACGCGTCTAATAACCTCTTGTCATTATGAGCCGAAGGCGAAGAATCTCACCCTGTTCATGTTAACGAGATTCTTCGCTGCGCTCAGAA
>DATMLK010000060.1:0-11417 GCA_035570215.1 Acidobacteriaceae bacterium | reverse complement strand
CGCGTCGCTGTGACCGAGCGAGATGCGGACACCGAGCGCACGCGCATATGCAATGAGTTCGAGTGCTCCGGGAAGCTCGGGCGCGATAGTCATCAGGCGGATCTGTCCGCGCGCGGCCTGCCAGAAGCGGTCGAAAAGTTTGGTGCTGGGGGGAAGAATCTCGTCCGGCGAGTGCACACCGCGTTTAGCGTGCGAGAGAAACGGGCCTTCGAGGTGAATGCCGAGCGGCTGGGCTGTTTTTTCTTTCGCTTCGTGTTCACTCCCAGCTTCAATCGCAGCTGCGATGCTTTCGAGCGAGCGCAGCGTCTCGTCCAGCGGCGCGGTGACGGTGGTGGGCAGGTAGGCAGCCACTCCGCAGGCAGCGTGATGACGGCCGATGGCGTTAAGCGCGGCGGCGGTGCCTTCCATTACATCGTGGCCGGCGGCGCCATGGGTGTGGATGTCGAACGATGCGGGCGCGATGGAGTGGCCGCGATAGTCGAGATGGCGCGCCCCCCGCGGCAGTTCCGCGGCATCGCGCGTACTGATCTGCATGATGCGGCCTGCGTCCACCACAAGCAGGGGCTGCTCGATGGTCTCAAGCGGCGTGAAGAGGCGGTCGGCGGTGAGGACGGTGAGCACCTGCGAATCAGTGTACCGCCTCAGTGAGCGGGGGCGCACTTCGGCTTATGGTGCTTCACGTGCTTACACGGCGGCGGCGCAGGCGGTGCTACAGCCGTGGCCGGCTCTTCGGTACTACTGGAGGCTGGAGTGGTCCCTCCCGATGCACTGCCGAGCCCGATCTCCGACGCGGGCGGCAGCGTGTGTGTATCCTCCCACTGCCGCATGGCCGAGCGGAACTGGTCGGCACGCGTGATCCAGAGCTGGGTCCTAAGGGTGTAGAGCGCGGCGACGTTGCGCAGCCAGTAGGGACGGTTCGACCGCACCCACGCCTGCGCGTAGAGCTCGCCGAGCAGGGTGTAGCCGTCGCGCAGGTCCTGCATGCGGCCGTTGATGCCGCCGATCTCATTCAGCGCGTCCAACACCTCGGGACGCCTGGTCTTGTCATCCTGCTCGGCGTAGGCCTGCGCATACTCGGCGGTCATCTCGTCCGCGAGCTGGAACTTCAGCCCGATGAAGTCCATGCGCCGCGCGCCGAGCTCGAGTGCGTCGATGGCATCGGTCTCGCGCAGGGGAACGCCGGAGGCGGTGGCAGCCGCGCGCGCCTGGGCTATAAGCGTAAGGGCGCGTTCGGCGTGCATACGCAGGTCGTGCGTGTAGGGTCGCAGCTTGCCGGCGTAGTCAAGGCCGTCCTTGCTCCACGGATCCATCCAGAAGAGGCCGTTCGAGGCGTCGCCGGCCTTGGCGGTCTCCTTCAGCAGCGTGTGCGCCAGGATCAGCTCACGCTGAGCCTCGTCGAGGTTGCCGGTCGGGTCGCCGTGGAAGACGAGACCGTAGCTCTCCTGAAACTGAGGGATGCTGCTCTCACCCGGCTGCCATGCCGCGGCCGCGCCGAAGAGAACGCCGTACCAGTCGGAGTTGAAGAGGCCTTCGCCGTCATCGTTCCAGACGGTGTTCAACTGGCCGGTCGAGCCTGCGGCCTGTCCGTCGCGCGTGAAGCCCTGGATATTGGCGAGCGCCATGCCGTAGTTGGGATAGACGCGCCGCCAGTTGTTCACGCCGGGCGCAACCCATGTCTCCATGCCGGCGCCGGTGAAGGGCGTCAGGAAACGCGCGTAGCCTTTGTCCTCGGGGTTGTACTGCCATGCGACGGCGACGAGGTTCTGCTTCACATCGGGCGGCAGCGCGGCAAGGAGCTGCGGATCCTTCATCGCGATATCGCCCCAGAAGAGCAGCCTGCGATGCAGCGGCGCGAGCGCGGCGTCAATCTTCTGTACAAAGTCGAGGTAGACCGGGCCGAGTCCGCGCGCGGTGACATCATCCTGCGTTTGGCCGAGGCCAAGCTCAACGGTCTCATCCGCTCCGATGTGCAGGAACGGACCGGGGAACTCGGCGGCGAGCTCGTTGAACCACGAGGTGATGAGCGCGAGCGAGCCGGGCTGGCCGGGCGCGAGAACGTCGCCGTGCGGCGTCTCCGCCAGCGGTTGGTACTGCTCCCACGTGAGCAGGTGGTGCAGATGGGCGAAAGACTCCTGCTCGGGGACGATGGTGACGTGATATGGCCTGGCGAAAGCGACGAGCTGGGCTACGTCGTCCGCGGTGATGGTGCCGCCCGGCGGCGCTGCCAGCGGCGAGCTGCTGTAGGCCAGGGTGTTCTCAAAGTACGGCGAGTAGACGTTGATCTTGTAGGCGGCGAAGGTCTGGATCTGGTGCTTCTGAAATTCAAGCGTGGGGACGGGGCCGCGCGCGAGATCGTCCTGGATGCCGCGGTAGCGCATGGCCGGCCAGTCGCGGATATTGGCGCCGTTGAGCATGGCAAGGGCGCCGTTGAAGGTGATCATCTGCTTGAGCGTCTGCAGGCCGTAGAAGATGCCCTCCGGGCTCGCGGCGATGATGGTGACGGCGTTGCCCACGGTGATGAGAACGTAGCCTTCGGCCTGCATGGAGGGATCGAAGGTCAGATTGGCGGCGGTCAGGCGCGGCTGGGCCGCGGCATCGCTCACGCGTAACAGCTCCACGGTAAAGCTTGCCGTGCCGGTATTGCCGATGCTGGCATGAATGCCGCGCGAGGCGAGCGTCTGCGCGAAGTCGGATGAGGCGAACTGATCGTCGACGTCTGACGCGGGAAGGATGCGAACGCCATTGGGTATGGGCAGCGGCTCAACCGGCCGCATCTCGCGCGGCATGGGGATCAGCTTAAGCAAGAGCACCTGGGCCGGCATTTGGGCGTGCAGTGCGGCGGCGGCGAACAGAACGAGCACGGCAGCGCGGCGGGGGCCACGGAAGAGAACAGCAAGCTTCATCCCTTCACGCTACCGCACCTGTGCAGGCTTCCGCCACCCCATTCAGGCGAAGGGTGTGCAGCTAGAGTCTGTAGCCATTAGAAGCCGTGCCATGCAGCGGTGCGGCGGATGGCCTCGTCCAGAGGCACCAGCGTGCGCAGACCAAGCTCCTGCCGCGCGCGCTCGGTGGAGGGAGCATACTGGGCGATAGGCGCGTTGGGGATAGCCTTCTGGGCTATTTGTATCTCCAGCCCGGGGCGAAGCGCGGCGGCGGTTGCGGCGGCGAGTTCGGCGATGGAGACGGACTCCTCTGAACCGACATTGTAGGCGCGGCCGGCAGGCGCGTGCAGCAGCATCGTCCACAACCAGATCATGAGATCGGCGGCGTAGAGATAGCTGCGGCGCGGCGTGCCGTCTCCCTTGATGTGCAGCGGCGTGCCGGCCATGGCGTCACGGATGAAGTTGCCGACGGCGAAGTGCGTGTCGAGCGGCAGGTGCGGGCCGACGAAGGCGAAGCAGCGTGCTATGACGGATTCGAGATTGGACTGGGTAAGGCACAGCTCCTCGGACTCGAGCTTTGCGGAGCCGTAGATGTTGTCGTCGGACGCCCGGCCTGCGTAGTTCTCGGGAATGTGCGTGAGAGAAGCAGGCTGCGGGCCGTAGACTGCGCCGGAGCTGGTGTAGAGCAGCCTGCGCGCGCCGGTTGCGGCAGCAAAGCGCAGCGTGTGGCGCGTGCCGTCCACGATGGCGGCGCGCAGGGCTGAAGGTGTGAGGTGGGCCTGCTGACCGCCGGAGTCGGTCGCGGCGTGAATCACAAACGCATGATGCACAGCAGGGAACGGATAGCTCTTGACATCGCCGGCGAGCAGGGTGATGGTGCTGTCATTCGCGAGGTGCGGCGCTTTTTCCGCGAAGGTGGCGGGATTGCGTGTGAGTACGGTCGCCTGCGCGTTCAGGCCAAGCGTGCGGTTGGCGTGGAGGAAGGACTCCAGCAGCCAGCAGCCGAAGAAGCCGGTGCCGCCGGTGATGAAGACGCGTTCGCCACGCAGCGCAGAGAGATCGACATGCTGCAGGATGTGGTCGAGGTCGGCGGTGGCGACTGGCTTCATAGTGGCGAACGGTTGAAAAGCAGATCCCGGCTTCGCCGGAATGACAAATAAAACTTAACGCACGAGATCTTCGTAGTAGGCGATCTGCTGCAGGGTGAACTCCTGCATCGCAGTTTCGCTCTGCCAGGCCTTGTACCAAGCAACCAGCCATTCGAGCGCGGTCTCAAGATCCAGGTGCGGCGTCCAGCCGAGATCAGCGGCCGCCTTGCTTGCATCCAGCATCAGCAGGCCGGCCTCATGCACGCCGGGATCTGGGTCGAGCACCCACTTCGCGTCGCCGCCCCAGAACTTCGTCATCCTGTCGGCGATCCACTCCACCGGTTTGGCGTCGTCTTCCGTGGGGCCGAAGTTATAGGCGGTCGCGAACTTTGCATCCTGCTCGTAGAGCTTTTCCGCAAGCATGATGTAGCCGAAGAGCGGCTCCAGCACGTGCTGCCAGGGGCGTATCGCCTTCGGACGGCGGATGCGGACCGGCTCGCTGGCGAGAAAGCCGCGGACGAGGTCGGGGATCAACCGGTCGGTGGACCAGTCGCCGCCGCCGATGACGTTGCCGGCGCGGGCCGTGGCGAGAGCAACGTGATGCTTCGCCATCTCGGCCACTGGGAAGAAAGACTGGCGGTAGGCCGCGGAGACGATTTCGGCACAGGCTTTGGAGCTGGAGTAGGGATCGTAGCCGCCGAGCGGGTCGGTCTCCTTGTAGGGACGCAGCGTCTCCACGTTCTCGTAGCACTTGTCGGTAGTGACGGAGACGACGGCGCGCACGCTGGGCGTCTTGCGCACGGCTTCGAGCACGCGCGCGGTACCGATGACGTTGGTCTCATAGGTGCCAATGGGATCTTCATAGGAGTAGCGCACCAGCGGCTGCGCAGCCATGTGGATCACGATGTCGGGCTTGAACTCGGTCATCGCGGCGTTCAGTTTTGCGGCGTCGCGGATGTCGCCGCGAATGTCTTCGACGACCTTGCCTACGCCGGCTGCTTCAAAAAAACTCGGCTTGGTAGAAGGATCGAGCGCATAGCCGCGGACGTTTGCGCCAAGGCGCGTAAGCCAGAGAGCCAGCCAGCCGCCTTTGAAACCGGTATGCCCCGTCAGAAAGACGCGGCGGCCCGTCCAATTGTGGGCGGAAGCTACCATGTCTTCCACGGAGCCTTTCCGCTGGCCCACAGCGACTCCAGGTGCTGCTTGTCGCGCAGGGTGTCCATCGCCTGCCAGAAGCCGTGGTGGAAGAAGGCGTGCACCTCGCCCTGCTTCACCAGCTTCTCGATCGGCTCGCGTTCGAACATCTGGCTGTCGTCGGTCACGGCGCCAATCACCTTTGGCGATAGCACGAAGAAGCCGCCGTTGATCCAGCCACCTTCGCTCGGCGGTTTCTCCTGAAAGGAGTAGATCTGCGTATCCTTGAGGCCCAGTGCGCCGAAGCGGGCGACGGGCTGCACGCTGGTGATGGTGGCCTGCTTGCCGTGCTTCCTGTGGAAGGCGATGGAGGCGGTGATGTCCACATCGGCCACGCCGTCGCCGTAGGTCATGCAGAAGGCCTCTTCGCCTTCCAGATATCTGGCCACGCGGCGCAGGCGACCGCCGGTGCCGGTCTCTTCGCCGGTGTCCACCAGCGTCACCTTCCAGGGCTCGGCCACGGAGCCGTGCACGGTCATCTTGTTGTCGGTCATGTCGAAGGTGACGTCGGAGGTGTGCAGGAAGTAGTTGGCGAAGTATTCCTTGATGATGTAGCCCTTGTAGCCGCAGCAGATGATGAAGTCGTTGATGCCGTGCTTGGAGTAGAGCTTGAGGATGTGCCAGAGGATGGGGCGGCCGCCGATCTCCACCATCGGCTTGGGACGGAGCGAGGTCTCTTCGCTGATGCGTGTGCCGAGTCCGCCGGCGAGAATCACTGCTTTCATTGCGACCATCCTCTGATGCAGGCATTTGCGAGCGAAGCGAGCCTCCCGCGGTCTGCGCAGGACTCCGCGCAGGAGACCAGTATAACTGCGTTATCCTAGATAGAGTTCCGAGGAGTTATGACCGATAAAGCAGCCGCGCTCCGCCAGCAGATCTTAGAGCTTACCCGCCAGTTCCACGCGGAGGCCTTCCCCGCGAAGACGTTTGCGCCGGGGGCAGTGGTTCCTGTCTCCGGCAAGGTGATCGACGGCGACGATATCGCCGCCGTGGTGGACTCCGCTCTGGACGCCTGGTTCACCACGGGCCGCTGGGCGAAAGAGTTTGAGAAGAAGCTGGCGAAGTTCGTCGGCGTGCGCTCGGCCTCGCTGGTGAACTCGGGGTCTTCCGCCAATCTTGTAGCCCTGAGCGCGCTGACCTCGCCCAAGCTCGGCGACAGGCAATTGAAGCCGGGCGATGAGGTCATCACGGTGGCCGCGGGCTTTCCCACGACGGTGAACCCCATTATCCAGAACCGGCTCATCCCCGTCTTTCTGGATGTGACGCTGCCGACCTATGAGGTGGATGCGACGCAGCTGGAAGCGGCGTACTCGCCGAAGACCAGGGCTGTGATGATCGCGCACACGCTGGGTAATGTCTTCAATCTCGACGCGGTGATGGCCTTCTGCAAGAAACACAACCTGTGGCTGATCGAAGACTGCTGCGACGCGCTGGGGTCGACGTACAAAGGGCAAAAGGTTGGGACGTTTGGCGACATTGCGACGGTGAGCTTCTATCCCGCGCACCACATCACCATGGGCGAGGGCGGCGCGGTGCTGACGGACAAGCCCGCGCTGCAGGTGCTGATCGACAGCTTCCGCGACTGGGGCCGCGACTGCTGGTGCGAGCCCGGCATGGACAACACGTGTGGAAAAAGATTCGACTGGCAACTGGGGACTTTACCATGCGGGTACGACCACAAGTACACCTACTCGCACATTGGCTACAACCTGAAGGCGACGGACATGCAGGCCGCGCTCGGCGTCTCGCAGATCACCAAGCTGCCGCACTTCATCGAACGCCGCAAAGAGAATTTTAAATATCTGAAGGCCGCGCTGAAGCCGCTGGAGCAGTATCTGATGCTGCCGGAGGCGACCGAGCACTCCGACCCGAGCTGGTTCGGCTTTCCCATTGGCGTCAAGACGGACGCGCCGTTCACCCGCGACCAGCTCACGCATGCGCTGGAGGCGCAGAAGATCGGCACACGGCTTTTGTTCGCGGGCAACCTGACCAAGCAGCCGGCGTATGAGGGTTGGGAGTTCCGCACCGTTGGCGAGCTGAAGAACACGGATTTTGTGATGAACCAGGTCTTCTGGATCGGCGTCTACCCAGGGCTGACGAAGGAGATGCTGGACTTCATCGCGAAGACGGCGACGGATTTTGTAGCGGCGGTGAAGGTCGGGTTGAAGACGCTGTAGCCCCAAAAACTTACCACGGATTTTAAAAACAAAGAACACGGATCAAAAACATTTAATTGTTCTTGATCCGTGTCGCTTTTAAAATCCGTGGTAAGTTTTATTTTCCGAACTCCGGCCCGAAGTAGCAGCGCTCCACCACCATGCAGAAGATGTGCTCGAGCGCGAGATGACACTCCTGGATGTTCATCGTGACCTTCGATGGGATGACCACGTTGTAGTCGCAGAGCGGAAGCATCTTGCCGCCGTTGTTGCCGCTGTAGCCGATGGTGGTGATCCCCATCTTGTTCGCTAATTCCAGCCCCTTCAAAATATTCTTCGAGTTGCCGGAGGTGCTGATGCCCATAAAGACATCACCCTCCTGCCCGAGTGCTTCGATCTGACGTTCGAAGACATTGTCGTAGCTGTAATCGTTGCCGATGGCTGTAAGGATGCTGGTATCTGTGGTCAGTGCTATGGCACGCAGCGCGGGGCGGTCCACGGTGAGGCGCGAGACAAACTCAGCGACGAGATGCTGGGCGTCCGCGGCCGAGCCGCCGTTGCCCGCGACCATCAGCTTGCGGCTGTCGCGCATCGCCTTCGCCGTCTTCTCCGCCGCCTCGACGACGGTCTGGATCAGGTCATTGTCGCTAAGAACCTTCTGAAAGGTCGTGATGCTGTCATTCAACTGCTTGCGGACGAGTTCCTGCATGTATAGCTCCTAAACAGCTTTGGGGAGATCGGGCGGATACTCAAAGTTAATGCGCTCGAGCTCCACGGCGTAAGGCCGTTTCTGCACCTGCGTGTAAATGGCGCCCACATACTCGCCCATCACGCCGAGGAAGACGAGCTGCAGCGAGCTGATGAAGAAGACGCCGATCAGCATGGGCGCGAGCCCAAAGCTGAAAGTCTTCCAGAAGACCAGTTTCAGGACGAGGTAGATCATCGCGATCAGGAACGAGATGGCCGAACCGCAGAAGCCGGCAAAAGCGGCGAAGCGCAGCGGCACCTTGGAGTGGTTCACGATGCCGAGCATGCCGATGTCATAGAGCGTGTACCAGTTGTTCTTGGAGACGCCGTGTTCGCGGGCCGGCTGGTTGAAGTAGATCTTTTTGTAGGGCAGGCCGATCTCGGCGATCATGCCGCGAAAGTACGGATAGGGATCCTCAAACGAACGCGTAAGCTCCACGACCTTGCGGTCGTAGAGACCGAAGCCGGTGAAGTTCTGAATGGTCTCGACGGAGGAAAGACGGTCGATCAGCTTGTAGTACTGCTTGCGCAGCCAGAACATATGCTGCTTCTCACCGCTCGTCTGCTTGACGGCGAGCACCATGTAATAGCCCTCCTCCCAGCCCTGCAGCATCTCTGGAATAAACTCCGGCGGGTCCTGGAAGTCTGCCGCAATACCGATCACGGCGTCGCCCCGCGTCTGGAAGAAGGCATGCATGGGCGAGCGGATGTGGCCGAAGTTGCGTGCATTGACGATGATCTTCACATTTTCGTCCTGCGCGGCGAGGCGCTTCAGGATGGCGACGGTGGCGTCCGTGGAGTGGTTGTCGATGAAGATGTGTTCGTACTTGTATTTGCCGACCCTGGCCATGATCTCGCGCACGCGGAGGTACATCGCCTCGACGTTGTCTTCTTCGTTGTAACAGGGAGTGATGATGCTGATGGTCTTCACGTCACCTCATCCAGTGTTGCGCGTGCGGGTTGCTGCTATCCAGTACAAATTGTGATGCCTGCGAAGTCAATTCTGTTGTGAAGGCGCGACCTTGAAGGAAAACTTTCTATGGCCGAAGAAGCTGTACACAACCGTGCACGCTGTAATGGTGGCACCGGCCAGATAGGGCGCAAGTTTTTGCAGATACAGCACATGGCCGGCAATAGTGAAGGTGTTGTAGGCCGCTGGCGTGGAGAAGACAATAGCATTCTTCACGATTGGCAAAAAGAAGAGTCCGGGAATAGCGGCGCTGCCGTAGACCATCACGCAGCGGCAATATTCCTTCAGGTAATTTCCCTTTGTCCGGAAGACGAAGAGCTTGTAGCCGAAGAATGCGACTGTGATGCCGATCGCATTCGAAAGTATGGAGGCGTAGATGTAGCCATGCACACTGCGTTTGCTGAAGAGAAATGTGAAGTACGCAAACATGCCGTACCCGAGCGCCGTGTTCCATGTGCCAATGACGATGTAGCGCACGAACTGCGCGCCGGTGACGCGCCGGGCAAAGCGCATCAGGCTCACGCGCCGGCTCGGCGGCAGTATCTCTTCCACGGATTCGATCACGGGTTCCTGTAGGTCCTGCATAGTTTGACTCGAATACGATCTTATTCTTTCACGCGGCGCATACACGTTCCGGCGGCACGGCATAGCAGACTGTCTGGAAGCCATCGCCCTCGTAGGCGCGGAGGAAAAATCGATAGTCCGGCATGATGCTGCTGAGCAGAAGCGGCAGGCGCCAGATGTCATTCTGCGTATGGTAGACGCAGACCGCCATAATGGGACGGTCGCGGCGAATAGTCTCCCTGCCGCCCAGCAGGGCACCGTGCTCGGCGCCTTCAATATCCATTTTGATCATCGTGACGGACTTGCCGGCGAAGAGCTCATCGAGGGGAATGCAATCGACGAGTGTGCCGTCTTCAGAGGCTGTGGAGGTGAGCGAACCGCTGCATTCAAAGCGCAGCACGCATCTCTCTTCGCCGATGGCGCACTCGACGGGCTTGATCTTTGCGCCGATCGCAGGCGGCAGAGATGCGATGTAAGACTTCAGGTTTTCAAAGGACACGGTGTCCGCCTCGATGGCATAGATGGCCGCAAAATCGTCGCAGCCGTCCGCAAGCAGCGTACGAATCGAATCACCGTCAAAGGCACCGCAGTCCACCAGCACATCGCCGTGGCCCAGACGGAACAGATCCCTGGGGAAGTAGGTCCAGGTTGCGGGTGGCCCGGGCAGCTTCGAGGCGTCGCCCAGGGCGCGCCATGCTATGTTGGCGCGATAGATGTCCAGGGATTCTTCGTCTGCCCAAATCGTCTCAGCTTTTAGTACATCGGCTGCTTCCCCGTAGAGGCGGTGAGGAGGCTCAGTGAGCAGGAGAAGAGTAAGAAAGGTATCCGGAAAGCGCCAGAAGATGGGCGCATAGGTGGAGATACTGGTGCAGCCCAGGGTGGTCAGCCTGGCCAGCGTCTGGCTATACCAATGATGATCGTTCCAGATGGTGACGAAGAAGACGGCCTCTTTGCCGTATAGCCGCGAAGCCTCTTCCGGAGAGAGGACAGGAACGCCTTCTATGGTTGTTCCCCATGCCGCGCTGTTGTTGTCAGTAAATGCGAGCACATGCGCGCCGAGGCCCGTCAGCAGGTCAAGCGCGCGCCGGCCCAGTGTGCCGGAGCCGAAGAGCACAACCCGGCCGTTATGCGCAGCCAGCTTCTCTTCAAGCGCGTGGCGTTCCCGATGCTTCACGGAGGCCAGCGGTTCCTGCAACATCTCAGCAAGTGTCTGGGACACAAAGACTCCTGTTCATTTGCTTAAACTTAAAACTGTCGCTTACTCGGGCAGCGGCTTCACGATCATGTTGGCGAGGAACTCTTCACGCGGCAGGAAGGGGAACATATCCTCCAGCGGCTTGGAGACGAAGCTGCCGTCGGGCTTCTGGTAGCTCTGCAGCCGCGGGGCGCGGACCTCATCCGGAATCACGCGAACATCGACGAGGACGGGGCCCGGCGTGGCGAGGATCTTCTGCACCTCTGCCTTCAGATTCGTCTGGTCGTGGATGATGGCGTGCCCGATGCCGTAGGATGCGGCGATCTTGCTCAGGTCGGGTACGGTGAGCCCGGTCGACTCGTCGCAGCCGATGTTCGCCTTGCCGAAGTAGGCCTTCTGCGAGGCGCGGATGGAGGCGTAGCCGTCGTTGTTCAGAACGAAGAACTTGATGGGCAGCTTCTCGCGCCGCACCGTCTCCAGCTCCTGAATGTTGAACTGGAAGCCGCCGTCGCCGTCTACGAGGATGGTCTGCTTGCGGCCGGAGCCTATGCAAACAGCGAGCGACATGGGGAGACCGTATCCCATGGAGCCGAGGCCGGCGGTGTGGAAGATGCGCTGGCC
>DATMLK010000059.1:0-13645 GCA_035570215.1 Acidobacteriaceae bacterium | reverse complement strand
GGGCTGACACCATGAAATTCTACGGAATGTAGTAGCGCAGACTGGTGAAGACCATGTTGTTGTTGCCAGCCGGATCAGACGTACCTACTATAGAACCCGTTCCGTTAGGATTGGAATAAACCGATCCTGTCCAGGAGTTGCGCTGCAGATAGCTCCAGGCGATGTTCATCTGCACGCGGCCCTTGGGGCCGTTGTAGAAGCGGTAGAGCCAGCTGACCGTGCCCTCGATGACGGCGCGAGTGGAAGCCGAGCAGTTGGTGGCGGCGGCTGGACCGTAACCACTGTTGGTCGTGGGCGTGTACTCCGTATAGCAGCCGGATACATTGTTGGTGATTGGTCCGTATCCGGTCAGCTTGCCGGCACTCAGATACACCTCGCGCTGTACGTACTCAGCGCCGGCGTAGCCGAAGATGTCCATCTTCTTCGTCGGGTGGAAGTTGAGCGAGAGCAGACCCTGCGAGCTGCGGAGCGGCTCCAGAGTGCCGTCCGGATGCACGGTGGTGTCGGGCAAGCCGGAGGTGCCGTAGCGGCCGACGCCGTCACCCTGCATGATGTGCAGGCCGAAGTCGAAGTACTTATCCACGGGAACATGTGCGTTGGCAAAGAAGCCGCCGCCCACCTTGGTGTTGTTGGCCGCACCGACGGCGGGCACGGTCACAGTCGCCGTGACACCGGGGTAGTAGCGGTCGCGGAAGAAGCGGGCGATGCCGCCCACTTCATAGTGACCGTGCTTCGTGTCGAAGGCCGCCTTCAGGATGACATCGGGGGCGATATTGTTGGAGTAGTTGGCGGTTGCATTCAGCAGGCCGCCGCCGGTGCCGGGGTTGCCGAAGAAGAAATTGGAGTTGGCATTGCTGGCGCTGAAGATGTTTTCGCCGCTCTCAAGCGCCGCTGCATAGGTGGCCATGCCCATCTTCTTCTGAAAGCGGATGCCGGGCTGACGGGCCCAGCTGAAGCCTACGTGGTACTGGGCGTCCGGGGTTGTCGGCAAGACTTCCGAACGAGCGTCGGTTCCGGTCTTGTCTTCAGTAACGAGCGACCAGGTCTGACCGCCGGTGATGGTCCAGCCGTTGGTCCAGGCCACCTGGCCGAAGAACTGGCGCTGACGGAAGACGTAGCTGTTGCTCTGGTTGTCGTTGGAGGTGGTGCCGGCGCCGAGGAAGTCACCCTCGAAGTAGCCGGTAAGGGTCGCATTGGAGAGATGACCCTGCACCAGAACACCGAGACGCGACTGGCGGGCCGACTCGCCCCACTCGCTGGTGTTGTACTGCGCTGCGCCGGGGAAGAGCGTGGAGTTGAAGGGAGTGTTGATGTCCGAGTTCAGCGAACGCTGGCGGTAAAACGACTCAGCCGCGAAGAAGCCAACGGGAGTGATCTCGACGCCCTTGTAGTGCAGCGTGGTGGGCGAGTTGATCTCGGCGTTGACAGTAGCCTGGTTGGTGACGACGGTCGAAGTCAGCGCGTCGTTGGCGGCCTTCAATTCATCGAGCTGCTTCTGAAGGGCGTCGATCTTTTCATCTGTTGTTTGGCTGGAGCTTGTCTGTGCACTGGCTGAGAGACAGATTGCTGCAAGCAGGATTGCAGTAAATATCTTGATTCGTGTCATTGTTCCTCGAAACGGAGTGGCTAAGCGGTTGCACCCCCGGACGCATATTTGCTCCGGGTCCAACTTTCCTTGCCTGAATTTGTCCGTTGAGGCGATGGTCGCAGTGCAATGTGAATGATTGGATAATGCTGCGTGAATGGGAGATGAATTTGTGGCGGGGTGAAAACCCACGCCCCGGAAAACGAGGCGTGGGCACCCGTATTAGAAGTGGAAGCCCACCTCGGCGGTGAGGGTGCGCGGGGTCACATAGTGCGTTCCGCTGAAGGTGGAGAGGAAGTTATAGAGCGCGTACTTGTTGGTGATGTTCACGGCCGTCAGACGGAGACTGACCTTGTTTCTGGCGCCGCTGAAGAGGTTGTCCTGACCGAGCGACAGATCAAAAAGACTCCGCGCCTGGATGCGAGGCGGATTATGGTCGTCGTCCTCGGTGCCCGGCGCCGGGATCGCCACCAAGTTCGACGTCAGTTGATTGGCCAGGCACTGCGTGAAGCCGGCGCTAGGAGTAGCGGCCACACCATTGCATCTCAGGCCGGCCTCAAACTGCTGGTCAGGCGTCAGACCGCTCAGATCGATGCCGGGCTGGCCTCCGATCAGGATGGACGTAGCAGCGCAGAGACTGTTGGGGTCCGTTACGTTGTAGCACGGCACGGAACCGGCGGTCAGACCGGAATCGAACCTCCAGTTGAAGCCCAGCCACGGCGAATGTTTACCAGGAAACTGATACTGCAGGTGCGTGGTCTGGTTGAAACGCTCGTCATGGTCGATGCGGAAGGGGTAGATACTGCCCTGCGCAACCGTAGCTCCGGCGCCGGCAACCTGCGGCGGAAAGAAGCGTGCCGCAACCGAAGACATGACGACGAAGGCCGACAGATTATGGAAGTTGGGAACGTCCGCACGCAACACGAAGCCCGGGATCTTGGAGTTGTGCCAGTCGATGGGGAAGGTGATCGGCGTGTTGCCAAGAACACTGAAATCGAATGCGTTGTGCGTGTACTTCCAGATGTAGTCTCCGCTGATGACGAGGTTCTTGCCGAAGGCCTGTTGCAGGCCGGCATGAAATTCGTTGCGGAAACCGGGCTGCAGCGTGGTGGAGACTCCCGAGGAGCAGAGAAGCAGCGGGGCAAGAATATTGCTGCCGCATCCGACGCTGGAGAGCACCAGGTTCTCGTTGAACGGCGTCTCCAGCGTGCGCGCATAGGAGGTGCGAAGCACGGTATGGGTCTGCTTGATAGTGTATGCAACACCCAGTCTCGGCTCTGCCTGGCGGGCAATGGCAAGTCCGTTATAGATGTCGCCGCGAATGCCGAGATTGAAGACCCAGTTGCCGGTTTTGATCTGGTCCTCCGCGTAAAGCGCCAGCTCCTTCACATCGGTATGACCTATAAAGTTGAAATAGCCGCCACCGCGAGTGAGGTCGTAGGGCAAGAGAGCCGAGTTATAGGTTCCGCCAACCGATGGATCGTTGGAAAAATCTCCGCCGCCCGTGCACTGGGATGGATCGGTAAAGCCGGGCACCGGGTTGCCGCTGGCGTCTATGCAGGGTGAGTTAAACGTGGAATTGACGATGGCCAGAGTGTCATTTTCGCGGAGGAACGTCTGGGCATACATAGCGCCGATCTTGATCGTGTTGACGCCCTTCACGTAGGAGAGATCGGTGTGAAATCCGGCGTTGGTCAGCGATCGGCTCTGCGCGATGGTCTGGCTTTGGATCGGACCAAGATCGGCAAGGGGATTATTGCTGGGGTAGTAGTTGTAGCCGTCGCGCCGCACATATACGCCAAAGTTGAAGACCGCGGAATCCCCGATGGTGTGGGTGTAGGTGGGTGCGATGTCATATGTAAGAATCTGCGAACGCTGGTCGGCGTTGCCAACATTGCCGAAGACCGGGCTGGCACTGGTGCCGCCGCTGACCACATTCGACACATTCAGATTGTCGTAGGAGTTGGGGGTCTGAAACCACGAGCGGCTAAGGTTTAAATTGATATGGAACGAATCACGAGGCGATATCTGCCGGTCGATACGATCAAAGAAGTTATATTCATTGCCCCTGTCGTGAAAGACGGTAAACTCCGGCGGATCGAGAAAGCGCCCGGTATTCAGTCCGTCGACCTCGAAGAAGTTGCCCCATTTCTGTCCGCCGTAGCTGATGTCAAAGGAACCGGTGGACGAGCCGAAGCTGCCGTAAGACAGGGTCAGGTCGCCCGTGGGAGTCGTAATCCCCTGGCCTGAGCGCGTGGTGACATTGATGACCAGGCTCGTCTTGCCGCCATACTCAGCCGGAGGCGCGCCGGAGATGACCTCGATCGTCTGCACGGAGTTGGAGGGTATCTGGTTGGAGAAGACCTTGCTCTGCTGATCGGTGATGGCCTGGCCATCGACCGAGAAGGAGTTGGAGGCGTGGTCGCCGAGACCATGAAACAAGCCGTTCGAGTCGGCGGCTACACCGGGCGACGAGAGGGTAACGAGCGAGCTGAGAGAGGACGATTGGCTCTCCAGCGGCAGCTTGTCGAAGAGGCCGCGATCCACGTCGGTGTGAAATGTGGAATCGCTCTGAAGCAGATCGCCAGCATCCACATTAACAACGGTCGATGTTGTGCCGAGCTGCAGATTGATCTCGAGCGATATAGGAACGAACGAGTTTACATCCACATCCTCCCAGAACGGCGCGAAGCCTTTCGCGCTTACTTGCACGTGATAGGGGTTGAGGGGAATATTTGTAAATTGAAAGCTGCCTTTTCTGTCGGACGTTGCCTGCCGGATGTAGTGGCTTACCGGATTGATAATCGTGATAGTCGCCCCGGATACAACGGCACCGGAAGGATCGGTGACGTAGCCGGAGACGCTGCCGAAGTTTCCGGCCGATTGCGCCTGGAGTGTTGTGATGGGGAAAAAAACAGCGAGCGCGACAAAAACAGCGCGGCGAAGAAATGAGTGCATGGAGCCCCCTTTATGGTTGCGTACCTGAATGTATGAGATGCCCCGTATGAAACGAGGCGCGCGACTATGCGGCGTTCAGGCAGGCAGGGGGAGGACGGGTGAAGTGGACGAAGATGGTGGCCTTCGCCAGGGCCAGCACGCGGGCAGCCAGCACTACGGCGGCGAGGCGCGTGAAGAGAGCGATGAGCGCCGGCGCGGTCACGGTCTGGATGACGACATGCGCCACGACGCAGAGGGCGCAGTCGCCGTGCTCGCCGCCATCTGCATGGTGGTGGGTGAGCTCGACGGTGGCCGTGGCCATGACCAGCACGATGCACAGCAGCGCGAGGAGGGTTCTCCACGGGCCGAGAGCGAACGGGCTGGCTGTCGACGAATTAGACCGGCGGGTCAGCATCTGCCTAGATCATAACCCACTCTCACTAGGGGAGGGGCAACGCCTTTATAAGGCGTGTCGTGGCGTCAAAAAAAGCCGCCCGGCTCTTGTGGGAAGATAGAAAGGGATGACTACCGGGAAGAAGTACACGTTTGCAGAGTCGCTCGACCGGCTGGCGCAGGTCGCCGTGCGGGTCGGGCTGGGAATAGAACCGGGCCAGGAGAACCCTCAGCAGCTGCTCATCTCCGCGCCGCTGGATGCGATGCCGCTGGTGCGGCTCATCACCGAACATGCCTACAAGGCCGGCGCGACGCTGGTGACGCCTTTTATCTCCGACGACGCCTGCATCCTGGCGCGCTACAAGTACGGGCGCGATGAGAGCTTTGACGTCACCGCGACGTGGATGTCGGACGCCATCTACCAGGCCTTCAAGGGCAACGCCGCGCGGCTGGCGATCGCAGGCGCGAACCCGGCGCTGCTCGCGGCGCAGGACCCGGCGAAGATCGCGCGGGCGAACAAGGTCGCCTCGCAGGCGTCGAAGCCCGCGATGGAGATGATCACGCGGCATGAGATCAACTGGAACATCATCGCCGCGGCCACGCCGGCCTGGGCAGCGCTGATGTTTCCGGACAAGCCCGATGAGAAGGGCATGGAGCTGCTGTGGGACGCGATCTTCACTGCGTCGCGCGTACATGCCGACGATCCGGTCGCCGCATGGAAGCAGCACTCCGACGAGTTGAAGAAGCGGTCGAAGATGCTGAATGAGAGACGCTATGCGTCGCTGAAGTACCGCGGGCCGGAGACGGAGTTCGAGGTCGGGCTCGCCGACGATCATAAGTGGCTCGGCGGCGGCGGCAAGGCTGGTAACGGGATCAGCTGCATGCCGAACATTCCCACCGAAGAGGTCTTCACCACGCCGCACAAGGACCGCGTCTCGGGAACCGTCCGCAGCACCAAGCCGCTCTCGCACCAGGGCACGCTGATCAAGGACATCGTCTGCCGCTTCGAGGCCGGACGCATCGTGGATGCACGGGCCAGCGAAGGACAGGAGGCGCTGCAGCGGCTCATCGACACCGACGAAGGCGCGCGGCGGCTGGGCGAGGTGGCGCTGGTGCCGCACTCATCGCCGATCTCGGCGAGCGGCCTGCTCTTCTTCAACACGCTCTTCGACGAGAACGCGGCCAGCCACATCGCGCTCGGGCAGGCGTACAGCTCCTGCATCAAGGGCGGTGACACCATGAACGAAGAGCAGCTCGCCGCCAAGGGCGCGAACACCAGCCTGATCCACGTGGACTGGATGATCGGGTCGGGCGAGGTGGATGTGGACGGCATCACCCAGAGCGGCACAGCCGAACCGCTGATGCGCAAAGGCGAGTGGGTGACGGCGGTCTGACATCCTGCGAGCCCACTCATTGCGATACACCGCAATGAATGGGGCACCCAAAACATTCGCTTATAAGATCCTTGTGGCGACCACATAAGCGGCAGCCGTTCCGGCGACGACGATCCACGGCTGGATCTTCCAGATCACAAGCAACGCGAAGGCGGCGAGTGCAAAGGCGAAGTCGCCAACGGTGTGGACGGTCGAGGTCCACAGCGGCCGCACCAGCGCCGCCGCAAGAATCCCCACAACACTCGCGTTGATGCCGCATAGCGCGGACTGCATCGATTGATTTGTGCGCAGCCTGCTCCAGAAGGGCAGAACCGCGGCCATGAGCAGCAGACCCGGCGTGAAGATGCCGAGCAGACCGAGCAGACCGTAGAGAAGCGGGCTGGACGCGGGGCGAATCACGGCGCCGAGATATGCCGCGAAGGTGAAGAGCGGCCCCGGCAGCGCCTGCGCCGCGCCGTATCCGGCGAGAAAGGCCTGCTGCGTGACCCAGCCGGGAGCGACGACGGCGTTCTCCAGCAGCGGCAGCACGACGTGGCCTCCGCCGAAGACCAGCGCGCCGCTGCGATAGAAGGCCGAGAAAACCGCGGCGGCCGGATGCGCGGATGTATGCAGCGCAAAGACCGAGAACGCCAGCAGTACGCTGAAGAGAACCGCGGCGGCCTTCCCTGCGGTTTTCGAAAGCGGCAGCTCGGCGTGTTCGTGTTTTTCAGTTGCACCAGCACGGCAGAAGATCAGACCGGCGACAACCCCTGCGGCGATCACGATCAGCGTTGCGAACCGAGGCGGGCCGAAGAGGACGATGCAGGCTGCTGCGATCGCAAAGAGAATGCGCCGCGAATCCGGCGCGAGGGCGCGCTGCATGGTGAGCACCGCCTGCGCCACCACGGCCACGGCGACGATCTGCAACCCATGCAGCAGGCTAAGGCCCGTGCCGCCCGTCAACAAGGAGTGGCCGTAAGCAAACGCCAGCATCAGCAGAGCCGAAGGCAGCGTGAAGCCTACCCATGCGGCCACGCCGCCGAGCCATCCCGCGCGCAGCACGCCAAGGGCAAAGCCCACCTGGCTGCTGGCCGGCCCGGGGAGCGACTGCGCAAGCGCGACGATCTCCGCATACACCGCTTCGCTGCACCACTTGCGGCGCTCGACGATCTCCCTCTGAAAATATCCAAGATGCGCGATAGGCCCGCCGAAGGATGTGCATCCGAGGCGCAGGAAGACGAGAAATACCTCTGCGCTGCCGGTGAGTGAGCGGGGTTTCATGCTGCCTTCAAAAGTACTACGGCGAGGCCGGCGTCTTCGGCCGGTCTTCCATCTTCGGCACTTCAACGCCATGCTCCACCTGCCAGCCGGGGAGTTCATGCGAGCCGGTGATCAGGCGCACGCCGTCCTGAAAGGTCAGGTACGTCCACGCCCACTGGCGGAAGACGCCGATGCGGTTGCGGAAGCCGATCAGGAAGAAGATGTGTACCAGCAGCCAGATCATCCATGCGGGGAAACCGCTGATATCTGCCTTGAACGGCCAGCTGATGCGGGCGACGGCGGCCTTGCGTCCGATGGTGGCCATGTCGCCCTTGTCGAAGTAGCGGAAGTTCCTGCGCGGCTTGCCGGCAACGTCGCGGCCGATGCTGTGCGCGGCGTAGACGCCCATCTGCATAGCGGGCTGCGCCACACCGGGGATCTGCTTGCCGTCCTGCATCACATGGGCGAGGTCGCCGCAGATGAAGATCTCCTTGTGACCCGGAGGATTCAGCTGTGGGTCCACGAGAACGCAGCCACGGCGGTCGGTCTCAAAGCCGAGCAGCTTGCCCAGCGGCGAGGCCTGCACGCCCGCGGCCCAGAGCGTGACCATCGCCTTGATCTTCTCGTCGCCGGCCATCACGTAACCGGGCTGGATCTCGGTGACGTGCGTGTTGACGCGAATCTCGACGCCGAGTGCGTTCAGCTGCTTGATGGCCTTCTTCTGCAGATCCTCGGAATACATAGCAAGAATGTGCGGCGAGCCTTCCAGGATCAGTACGCGCGCCTTGCTCGGGTCGATATGGTGGAAGTCGCGCTTCATATACAGCTTGGCGATGTCGGAGATGGAGCCGGCCAGCTCGACACCGGTCGGGCCGCCGCCGATGACGACAAAATCGAGCTTGGGATGGACACCAGTCTCCAGCATCTGCCGCTCGGCGAGCTCGAATGCGAGCAGAACGCGGCGGCGAATCTCGGTCGCGTCTTCGATTGATTTCAGACCGGGGGCAAGCGCGGCCCACTCGTCGTGCCCGAAGTAGGAGTGCGTGGAGCCGGTAGCGACGATGAGGTAGTCGTAGTCGAGTTTGGTACCGGACTTGAGCAGAACGCGGCGGGCGATGGTGTCAAAGCCGACGGCCTCGTCCATCAGAACTTCGGTGTTGGCATGGCCGCGCAGGATGCTGCGGATGGGCTGCGCGATGTCTGCCGGCGAAAGCACGGCAAGAGCCACCTGATAGAGCAGCGGCTGGAAGGTGTGGTGGTTGCGGCGGTCGACGATGGTCACGTCCACATCGGCCTTCGCCAGGCCGAGCGCGGCGTGGATGCCGGCGAAGCCTCCGCCGAGGATGACGACGCGTTTGCGGCCATGTTTACCGAGTGACGACACGGTTGCGGTCATGCTTTCCTTTTTGTCTCTCGTTAATCAGATGCGGGGAGAGAGGGAACGGTTCCGGCGCACGTATCTCCCGAAATCAGATCTCCGGGTAGAAGTCGAAGAACGCGTCAATGCTGTGGCGCAACTGGGCCTCGATCTGCTCGCGGCTGCCCTCCAGCACATGCATGGTGACGTGCGCCTGGTTGCCGTTCTTCAGCTCGACGGGGGCTTCGCCGACGGTTGTGACTTCGTCGGCGGGTAAGAGACGCATGCCGTATACCAGTGTGAGGTTTGCCATGTATAGATTCTATGGCGGCGCGAGAAAAAGCGTATCTCCGGGGCTAAAGCCCCTTGTTCCATGGAACAGATTCAGCGGGCTGAAGCCCGCTGCTTAATCCCATCTGCTCCTGCGGTTTGCATCTTTTCGCGCAATTTCGGCTCCAATACTCACAGGCTCTTTTGCGGCTGCGAATACAATTGAGAACGATCATGTCTGAGACCAAACCTTCCCCCACTGCCACACGCGACGTCGTCATCCTGGGCACCGGCTGCGCCGGCCTGACCGCCGCCATCTACTGCGCGCGAGCCAACCTGAAGCCGCTGGTGCTGGAAGGTCATGAGCCCGGTGGGCAGCTCTCCATCACCACGCTGGTCGAAAACTTTCCCGGCTGGCCTGAGGGTATTCAAGGCCCCGAGCTGATCGAGAACATGAAGCAGCAGGCGACGCGCTTCGGCGCGGAGCTGCGCATGGGGCATCTGGATGCAGCGCACCTGGGCAGGCATCCCCTTGAGCTGCATGTGGGCCACGAGATCATTCACACGCGCACGCTCATCATCGCCAGCGGAGCCAGTGCGCGCTGGCTCGGTCTGCCGAGCGAGCAGGCGCTGATCGGCCACGGTGTTTCCAGCTGCGCAACCTGCGACGGCTTTTTCTTCTCCGGCAAGGAGATCGCCGTCATCGGCGGCGGCGACTCGGCGATGGAAGAGGCGCTCTTTCTGACGCGCTTCGCCAGCAAGGTGACGCTCATCAACCGCAGCGAGAACTTCCGCGCGTCCAAGATCATGCTGGAGCGCGCCGTGGCGCACCCGAATATCGAGTTCGTCACCAACACCACGGTGGAAGAGGTGCTGGGTGTGGAAGAGAAGGACGTGAAGGGTCTGCGGCTGAAGAGCCGCGGGACCGGCGAGGTATACACGCTGCCGGTCTCGGGCATGTTCCTGGGCATCGGGCATGAGCCGAATGCGACCATGTTCAAGGGGCAGATCGACCTGGACGCCGACGGCTATGTGAAGACGCAGAACAACGTCTTCACCACGCTGAACGGCAAGATCGTGCCTTCGGTCTTTGCCTGCGGCGATGTTCAGGACCGGCGCTACCGGCAGGCGATCACAGCCGCGGGGTCGGGCTGCATGGCCGCGCTCGAGGTTGAAAAATACCTGGAAGAGCACGGCCACTGAGTCCAGGAGCAAAATAGCTCAGACAACCCTGTTTCTGGCGCAAATAAATGAGTTTTGGGCCGAAACTCCGTGGCGGCCGGCGGGTTCATAGTTAACGCATAGCCAAATACAAGCTCTAGTCAGGATGTCCTTTTTTGCGCAAAATCTATCTTGTGGTGTGCGTTCTGTGCGCAACCACCCTTCCCGCGCTTGCCCAGCAGAGCACCCTGCCCGATGCGCCTGAGCCGCAGTTCCAAACCGCCTCCCTTGGGGATGCCCCCGCGCTGCCCGACGCGCCGCAGAGCTCTAGTTCGACTTCTGCTACAAAGCAGCCCAAGGGAACGGTGGATACCGACAAAAGCATCCCGCAAGTGGATGCCAGCGGCAAACCGATCCCTACATCGCGCCAGCAGCCGAAGCGCATCCTCGGCCTGATGCCGAACTACCGCGCCGTGACCGCCGGTGCTACACCGCCGCGGCCGACGGTCAAAATCAACTTCATGATCGCGACGCGGTCGGCCTTCGATTACTCTTCGTTCGTCTTCAGCGAGATTACGTCGATCTCGGCCGAAGGACTGAACGAACATCCGAAGCTGGGGAAGGGCGTCCCCGGACTCTGGGCGTATTCGTGGCGCGGGTTTCTCGACAAGACCGACGGCAACTATCTCGGCGGCTTCCTGTTGCCGACGATCCTGCATGAGGACACGCGCTACTATGCGGTCGGCTCCGGCAATCCATGGAAGCGGGTTGGCTATGCCTCCACCCGCTGGATCGTGACGCGGACCTATAACGAACACACTACATTCAACTTCTCGAATATCGGCGGCATGCTGATCGCGCAGGAGATCTCGAAGACGTACTACCCGGCAGGCACCTCGCCCTGGAGCGTGCTGGCGGAAAAGTTCGGCTATGCCATCGCGCGCGGTGTCGGATTTACCGTCTTCCGCGAGTTCTATCCGGATATCGCGACGCATTGGCTGCATCGCCACCCATAGACCACGCTAAAAATACCGGTACCAAAATTGACCGCGCCAAATGGGCTCCGGCTGCATGGCCGCGCTGGAGGCAGAAACATATCCGGAAGAACACGCCCTTGATGCCATAAAACCTGTTTTCGTCCCATCAAGATATCCTGTCGCGATGATTCAGGACCCTTTATTTTTGCATCGCCATTCCACGCAGCCATCCATAGAATAGAGAGCAAGAACAGCGAAATCAGGGAACTTTATTTCTCTATGCAACCTACACCCCGCAGGTTGGCGTCGTGGATCTTTGCCACGCTCTTTGCCACGGTCGCCACGTATCATTTCTTCGTGCTGCTGGATGCGGAGATGCCGCGCGCTATCGTCCTGCGGCATCTGGTCTTCTGCGTGGTCGATACCGCTTTCGCGGCACTGATATGGTTCTGGCCGCGCTGGCTGCTGATTCCGGTCGGTGTGCTGACGGTGGAGCAGTTCCACGCACACGCCGGGCATGATTGGCACCTGTGGCATGACAGCAGGCAGATCGCCTGGTTCGGCCTGTTCACGCTGAGTGCGCAGGTCGTGCTCTGTTTCCTGATCGTCGTGGATATGGTCAAACGCCGGCGCGTCTAAAATTTGTGGAACATGAAGAAGGCTCCGCACACAAGGCAGCAGAAGGCGACGGCATGGTTCCAGTGCAGCCGGTCGCCGAAGTAGTAGACGGAGAAGACACCGAAGACGCTGAGCGTGATGACCTCCTGGATCACCTTAAGCTGGTCGGGCGAGAACCGCGCCGCGCCGATGCGGTTGGCCGGCACCTGCAGGCAGTACTCAAAGAACGCGATCGACCAGCTGATGAGGATGACCTTCCAGAGCGCGGCGTGCCTGTACTTCAGGTGGCCGTACCAGGCGAAGGTCATAAAGATGTTGGAGCCGATGAGCAGAAGGACTGTCCACATGGATGGTTCGATATCTCCCTTTCACGTTAAGGCTAACGCACACACTAAAACAAATGCGATAGGCTTCTGAAAGATGTCCATCGCAGCCAATCTCGCGCGTGTTCAGAACGAGATCGCAGATGCCTGCGCGCGTGCCGGACGCAGCCAGAGCGATGTCTCGCTGATGGCGGTCAGTAAGATGCATCCGGCGGCCGCGATCGTAGAGGCCTATGCCGCGGGTGTGCGGCTCTTCGGCGAGAACAAGGTGCAGGAGTGGGACGCGAAGATCGCCGCGCTGCCCGAGAGCATCCTGCACACGGCGCGCTTTCACCTCATTGGGCACCTGCAGTCCAACAAGTACGCCCGCGCCGCGGCACTCTTTGCTGCCGTAGACACCGTGGACTCGCTCAGGATCGCTGAACGGCTGAACGCCGCCGCCATTGCACTCGACCGCAAGTTGCCCGTACTCATCGAAGTGAAGCTATCGAGCGAGGAGTCGAAACACGGCATCGCGCCCGGCGCCGTCAGCGAGATCCTGCACGCGGCCGCCGGTCTGCCAGCGCTCGAACTGCGCGGTCTGATGACCGTGCCTCCGTTCTTTGACGATCCCGAGGACGCCCGCCCCTACTTCAAGCAACTGCGCGAGCTGCGGGATTCGCTGAACGCCGTGCATCCGCACATGCAGCTCAAGGAGCTCTCCATGGGCATGTCGCATGATTTCGCGGTGGCGATCGAAGAGGGTTCGACGTGCGTGCGGATTGGTACGGCGCTCTTCGGCAAGCGCGACTACTCGCAGGTCTTCTAAATTATCCCTATGCCCGTTGCCATGCTCACGCTCGAACTCGCGATAGAACATGCGCAGTCGGTCAAGGACCGGCGGCAGGTGGTGCGTTCGCTGAAGGACAAGCTGCGCAACAGCTTCAACGTCTCCGTGAGCGAGCTGGATGATGCGGCGCTGTGGAACCGGGCGATCATCGGCGTGGCAGCGATCTCCAGCTCGCGGGATTATCTTGCCGGGCAGATGGAGCTGGTCGAGAAGGCCGCGCGCGGGCTCTGCGCCGGCCTGGGTGCGGAGATCGTGGACTGCTACTGGTCGTTCGCGGAGTCCGGTACCGATAGCGAATAGCACTTCGCCCGCGAGCGCGCAGCATTTACACTAGAGAAATGGAACAGCGTGGGCGTACCTATCATCGCAATCGTGTCGCCCGGACGTTCTCCGAAGAGATCGGCGCCATGCTCGAAGGCGAGCTCTCTGACCCGCGCATTGCACCATGCTATGTCTCGGAGGTGGTCCTGGCGCCGGGCGGAAAATCAGCGCGCATCTTCATCCAGGTCAATGGCGACGAAAAGGCCGAAGCGGACACGCTCGCCGGTCTGATGGCCGCGCG
>DATMLK010000058.1:0-7024 GCA_035570215.1 Acidobacteriaceae bacterium | reverse complement strand
CCGAAAATCGAGCATATCTGCAGCCGCTGGATACTCTTTAAGCTTGTCCGCTAAGGCCTTATCAGCCTTCTCGCTAACATCCTTCGTCAGAGCTTCCTTGATGCCGCCATACCCCCAGATTGCTGCCAAGCCAATAATGATCGCTAGCGCAGCAAGAAGTGCACAGAGAGCAGTCAATACGATTGTGACGCACGATTCGTAAGACATTGGAGCCACCACTGGTGCAGAAGATGGAGTACACGCTTCAACTACGGCAGTCTGCAATAGAAGAATCATTGGCGATCACTCTAGCATGTTTCTCCGTTTCAATATCACTTCAATTTCATCACGATTCCACAAAATTCCCCTTATGGACATATGCAGAAAGACCTTCAATGACCAAAGTGCTCACGCACAAGGTTTAGCGCTTCTTCCGTCGTGTGAACACGTCCCTCCAGCTGCGCATCCTCCGCAAACGCGATCATTTCCTTAAATTGCGAACCCGGCTTGTACCCCGCCGCGATCAGCTCCCGCCCCGTCAACAGCAGAACCGGCCGCACCGCATCCTCCGGATGCGCCTCGTACGCAGCCTTGGCGAACTCATACAGGGAAAGATCCCCATGCGCCGCCATGCAATCCATCCGGTGCAGCTCCACGTGCTCGGGAAAGTTCTCCAGCCGCAGAAACCGCTTCAGCGTCGACTCCTTCATCTCCCGCACATCGCCGAAGCGCATATGGTTTTTCACCAGCGACGCGATCTGCGCCGTCTCCTCATTGGAAAACCGCAGCCGCGCGCAGATCTCCTCCGCCATGCGCACACCCACTTCGACATGTCCATTGAAGCGAATGCGGTCTTCCGCGGATGAAGGCGGCGTGAACGTCGCCGGCTTACCCACGTCATGCAGCAGCGCGCCCCACGCCAGCGTCGGCGCACAACCCGCCGGCAGTTGTTCCAGCAGCAGCATCGTGTGCACCCATACATCGCCCTCCGGATGAAACTGCGGAGGCTGCTGCACGCCATGCATCGTCACGATCTCCGGCAACACCTCGCGCAATAATCCCGCCTCGTCTAATAATCCAAAGGCTCTCCGCGCCGCGCCTTCTGTCAGCATCCGCGTCAGTTCGTCGCGGATGCGCTCGCAACTCACCTGATGAATGCTCGTCGCATGCATCCGCATCGCTGCAAAGGTCTCTGCTTCGATGGCAAAATCAAACCGAGCCGCGAAACGTACCGCCCGCAGCATGCGCAGCTTGTCCTCGGCGAATCGCAACGCCGGATCGCCGATCGCCCGCACCACCCCCGCCGCCAGATCCTCGCGTCCGCCGACATAGTCCAGCACCGCCGCGGCAATATCCCCCGTGTCTGCATACACCACCGGATCCAGCAGCATCCCGTTGATGGTGAAGTCGCGCCGCAGCACATCTTCCTTTGCATCGCTGGTGTATTTCACTGCATCCGGCCGCCGTCCATCCGAGTAAGCCCCATCCGAACGGAACGTCGCCACCTCGGTCGCGATCTCGCCTTCCACCACCAGCACCACGCCGAAGTGCGCACCCACGGTGAACGTCTTCGCGAAGAGCGCCACCACCTGCTCCGGCGTCGCCGAGGTCGCCACGTCATAATCCTTCGGCACGATCCCCAGCAGCATGTCGCGCACGCAGCCGCCCGCGAAGTAGGCCTGGTGCCCAGCCTCGCGCAGCCGATGTGCGATCGCCGCAGCCGCCTCATACTTCGGATTGGATGGATCACTCATTTTTGTTTGTCATTCCGGTGAAAGCCGGAATCTGCTTTTATCTCCCAGAGCTTCTACTATAGAGAGATGCCATCTGGCCTCATACTCGGCATCGAAAGCTCCTGCGACGAGACCGCCGCCGCCGTCGTGCGCTCCGGCTCCGAAGTCCTCTCGAACGTCGTCGCCTCGCAGATGCAGATGCACGCCGTCTTCGGCGGCGTCGTGCCCGAACTCGCCTCGCGCGAGCACCTCCGCAACATCGTCCCCGTCGTGCGCGAAGCCATCGCCAAAGCCGGCATCCAGTTCGCCGACCTCGATGCCATCGCCGTCACCGAAGGCCCCGGACTCGCCGGCGCCCTGCTCGTCGGCATCACCTTTGCCAAAGCCCTCGCCTTCGGGCTTAACAAACCATTGATCGCCGTCAATCACCTTGAAGGCCACATCCACGCCGTCCTGCTGGAGATGCGCGCACAGAATCAAGCCGCCTTCGCAGACCCGGGCGTTCGCGAGAAGATACTGGCTCTCGTCGTCAGCGGCGGCCACACCCATCTCTATCTCGCACACGAAGAGAAGAACATCTGGACCTACCGCAACATCGGCCGGACTTTAGACGATGCGGCGGGCGAAGCCTTCGACAAGGTCGCCAAGCTCCTCGGCTTCGGCTATCCCGGCGGCCCCTGGATCGACGCTCTTGCGCAGCACGGCGACGCACGTGCGGTTTCTTTCACTATGGCTCAGATCAAACCCAAGCCGCACCGCGCCAGCGCCGACACCACGAACCGCCATCTCGACTTCAGCTTCTCCGGCATTAAGACCGCCGTCCTCCGCCACGTTGAAACCCGCGCCATGCAGCAGAGCATCGCCACACGCCGCGAAGCTCTCGCTAAGATCACCGGACCGAAGCTCGCCGACGTCCTCGCGCTCTGCGACAAACCCACGCTCGACCTCATCGCCAGCTTCCAGCGCGCCGTGGTCGACTATCTCCTGCGCGGAACCTTCGCCGCCGCCGAGGAATTCAGCGCAAAAGCCGTCGTCGTCTCCGGTGGCGTCGCCGCCAACCACGAGCTCCGCCAGCGCTTCACCGCCGAGGCCGCGAAGCGCGATCTCCCCATCGCCTTCCCCTCGCTCGCGCTGGCGACCGACAACGCCGCCATGATCGCCGCCGCCGCGTGGCCCAAACTCCAGTCCCAAACCTTCGCCACGGACAGCCTGCAAGCCACCGCCCAGCTGTCTTTGGGATAACGCCCCACGGGCGCTCGGCTGATGGACTCCAACTCGGCTAGAATCAACTTCGACGACAAATCTGCACGAAAGAAGCTTTTGCCCCCCGGATGAAGCTCCAACTCTTCAACACCCTCAGCGGAACCACCGATGCCGTCTTCGCCGCCGACGGCGCGTCGCTGCGCATGTACGCCTGCGGCCCCACCGTCTACGACTACGGCCACATCGGCAACTTCCGCACCTTCCTTCACATCGACATCCTTCGCCGCACGCTTCTCCTCAGCGGCGTGCGCGTCAACCACGTCATGAACATCACCGACGTCGACGACAAGATCATCCGCAACGCCGCCGAAGCCAAGCTCTCTCTCGACGAGTACACCGCGAAGTACACCCAGGCCTTCCTGGAAGACCTCGACGCCCTCGGCATCCAACGCCCGGAGCATATGCCGCGCGCCACCGAACACATCGCCGAGATGGTCACGCTCATCCAGACGCTCGCCGGCCGCGGGCTCGCCTACAAGACCGAAGACGGCTCCTGGTACTTCAGCATCGCGAAGTTCCCCGCCTACGGTCAACTCTCCAAGAAAGACTTCGAAGGCATTGAGGACGGCGCGCGCGTCGATGTGGATGAGTACGAGAAGGACACCGCACGCGACTTCGCGCTCTGGAAGGCGCCCAAGCCCGGCGAGCATCATTGGGACACGGCGCTCGGCCCCGGCCGTCCCGGCTGGCATATCGAATGCTCCGCCATGGCGATGCAGCTCCTAGGCAACAGCTTTGACCTACACGCCGGCGGCGAAGACCTCATGTTCCCGCACCACGAGAATGAGATCGCGCAGTCTGAGTGCGCCACCGGCGTGCAGTTCGCCCGCCACTGGATGCATGTCCGCTTTCTGCTCGTCGAAGGCAGGAAGATGTCGAAGTCCGAAGGCAACTTCTACACCCTCCGCGATCTCCTGCTCAAGGGCTACAAGGTCGGCGCCATCCGCTATCTGCTCGTCTCGGTTCCATACCACCACCAGATGAACTTCACATTCGACGGCCTCGCCGACGCCACGGTCGCCGTGGAAAAGCTGCGCACCTTCGACGCTCGTCTGAATGCCGTTACGTGCACCGGTGCCGATAGCACGGCCTGGGCCGAACGCGTCGCGCAGGCAGACAGCGAGTTCACCGCCGCGCTCGAAGACGATCTCAACACCGCCCGCGCCCTCGCGCCCGTCTTTGAACTATTGCGTTTCTGCAACGGCCATCTCGACAAGACCGGCAACACCGCCAGTGCAGGCGACATCGCCGCCACGCTCGCTCTGCTCGAAAAGTTCGACAGCATCTTCAGCATCCTCGAAGACCGCGACGCCGAGACCACCCGCACCGCGCTCGCCTGGGCCGAAGCCGATGGCCGCGCCGATGAGGCCTCTGCCGATCTGGTCAGCAGCATGGCCTTCACCGACGCCGCCATCGACGCCCTCGTCGCCGAACGCACCGAGGCCAAGAAGACCCGAAACTTCGCCCGCGCCGACGCCATCCGCAAAGAGCTCGCTGAGAAAAATATCCTCATCGAAGACTCCAAAGACGGCGTACGCTGGAAGCGGCGCTAGGCGCGCAGCCATACACTGGCTTCGCCCGCAGTTTTTGTTTTTATCTTTCGGAAGGGCACGGCTTCAGCCGTGCCGAAAGAGCCTGTGCAAGTAAGGGGCTTTAGCCCCTGAGGTAATCGTCCTGAACACTGCGACCCCAAATCGCGGCTCTCGCACACTCAACACGCAGCAACTCCTGCTGCGCGCTATCGACACCATCACAAAGAAGCTCGGTCGCACACCCGTCACCGCGCCGCATCTTGAAACCGGTTCTCGCGGCGAAGAGGCAGCGCTCTTCCACCTGCGCCGCAGCGGCTACACCATCATCGCCCGCCAATGGCGTTCGATGAAACTCCGCGGCGACATCGACCTCATCGGCTGGGACGGCGGCACGCTCTGCTTCATCGAGGTCAAGACCCGCACCAGCCGCGACTTCGGTCCCGCCGAGTTCGCCGTGGACGAAGAGAAACAACGTATGCTGCGCCGCATGGCACGCGCCTACCTCCGCCGCTGCGACAACGCAGACGATCTCGATGTTCGCTTCGATATAGTGAGCGTCTACCTCTCTGACACCGAGGCAGAGTTTGAGATTTTGAAGGACTGGTTCGCCTTTAGCTAATCAACCGCTTTGACGTGCTGCCCGCTCGGCGTTGCGCTGGAAAACGGCGCCGAGCTGATCGCCACGAACCGACGCACCGCCGCGTCGTAGGTCTCTACGCCGCCCGAGCCGATGTCATAGACCCAGCCATGCAGCCGCAGCTGTCCCGCCTCGATCGCCTTCTTCACCGGTGCGTGCGTCAGCAGATTATCCAGCTGCGTCAGCACATTCTCATGCACGATCGCGTCGAGTTTCGCCTTCTCATCCGCGAAGGTCATGCCCTTCACCCCGGCCAGCGCACCGTCCGCATAGTGCAGCCAGCGTGCGACAGCCGGAAGTGCATCGAGCTTGTCGATGCCGTTCATCAGCGCCGTCATCGCTCCGCAGCCCGAGTGTCCGCACACCACAATGTCCTTGATGCCCAGCACACTCACGCCGTATTCGATGCTCGCCGTCACGCCGCCCGGCTCTGGCCCGCCCGGTGGAATGATGTTGCCCGCGTTGCGCACCACGAAGAGACCGCCCGGCCCCTGCTGCGTCAGCAGCTCCGGCACCACGCGCGAGTCCGCGCAGCCGATGAACATCGCCTCCGGCGCCTGCGTGATCGAAAGATCGCGATAGAGCGCCTTGTCGTTCGGATAAACATCGCGCTGGAACTTCAGCACGCCGTCAATGATGTGGTCCATCGCTTACCTCGTGCATGATGCTACAGTGCTTTGGCAAAACTTACATTCGCGAGCATCGCGAGCGCCACGCGAAGCATTCAAAAATCATTTCGCGTCCTCGTACTCTTCATTCCACGCCGTCTGGATCGCCTCCAGAATACCCTCGTTCGACTTTGCGGGATCGCCCACGAACCCCGGCAGTTCCGTCACGTAACGATGCAGGTCCGTGAACCGTACGCTGTACGGCTCGATCTCCGGATACTTCTCCTGCAACTGTATTCCGATCTCGAGAAAATCCGTCCATTCGATATCGCGTCCCATCGTCTATCCCCTCGCCTACTTCGCCGGCTTACCTTCCTGTACGTAGTTGATGTTCCATGTCGGGATCTCGACGACATACGTGCCCGGCTCCTGGATCACCGCCTGGCAGCCCAGCCGCGAGTTCAGCTCCAGTCCCGGAGCCTTCTCCATGCGGTCCAGCTCCTCGTCATCCGCCTCGCTAATGTTCGCTTCGCCCTGCTTCACCAGCAGATGGCACGTCGTGCATGCGCACACGCCGCCGCACGCATGGTCCAGGAAGATGTTGTAGTTCTCCGCCACATCCAGGAACGACATCGGCTTGCCGTGATGGTCATACGGCATAGTGCCGTACTTGAACTCCACGGTCTTGTTCTCCGGCAGGAAGGTGACGCGCACCATGTCGGCGGCCGGCGGTTTGCTCAGATCGATAGTGTCAGACATGCGTTATTTCCCAATCCTTCTTTGCTTAGATCTTCTTTACTTCTTCTTCGACTCTTCAAACTGCGCCGGCGCGAACGGATGCGGCGCGGCAGGCCCTGCTCCCAACGTATCACCTGCCGCCGCCATCGTCTGCCCCTTCAGCGCGGACGAGACCGCCGAATCCATCATCAGCTCGGCAAACCGCCGCGTCGCCTGGTCCAGCACGCCGATGGCGTCGCGGATCGCCTTGTGATCCGTGTCCTTCCTGGCCGCGTCCAGCTTCTCGCGCGCATTGGCAATTGCGTCGAACTCCTCCGGCGTCAGTTGCTGCCACGCTGGATGCCCCGCGCCCTTTTCCACCGCGGCGATGATCGTCTCCGCCTCGTTGCGCGCCTCGATCAACTGCCGGTTGGTGATGTCTTCCTCGGCGTGATCGAACGAGGCTAGGATCATCGTCTCCACCTGCTCGTCTGTGAGCCCATAGGTCGGCTTCACGTCGATCTCGGCTGCTTGCCCACTTCGTTGTTCCCGGGC
>DATMLK010000057.1:0-12294 GCA_035570215.1 Acidobacteriaceae bacterium | reverse complement strand
CGTAGCGGAAGCGCGGCAGCGTTCCGCGCACCCATATATAGAGAAAGAGAAAGAAGAACACCTTGCTGACGAACCAGAATACCGGCAGCGCGGCCTGCAGGAAGCGTCCGCCGAACGCGGGGATGAGATGTCCGAAGGGGCTGCCGGCCCCGCCGAAGAAGAGCAGCGTGGCCACGCAGCTGACGGTGATCATGTTGGCGTACTCGGCCATGAAGAACATGGCGAACTTAATCGAGCTGTACTCGGTGTGATAGCCGCCGGTCAGCTCGCTTTCGGCCTCGACGAGGTCGAAGGGGGAACGGTTCGTCTCCGCATAGGCGGCGATGAGGTAGACGAAGAAGGCGATGAACTGGAAGCCGCCGAAGGCGTTCCATGTGAGCAGGCCGTGCGCGGACTGGCTGGCGACGATCTCGCGCAGGCTCAGGCTGCGCGCGCGCAGTACAACGCCGACCAGTGAGAGGCCGAGCGCAAGCTCGTAGCTCACCATCTGCGAGGTAGACCGCACCGAGCCGAGCAGGGAGTATTTGTTGTTCGAGGCCCAGCCCGAGATGGCGATGCCGTAGACACCGATGGAGGTGACGCCGAGGATGACGAGCAGGCCGATGTTGATGTCCGTGATCTGGAAGAGGTTCACGCCGTGAAAGTAGAGCGGCGCGCCGAAGGGAACGACCGAGATCGAAAGCAGAGCGCAGACGAGCGCGATCAGCGGCGCGATCAGGTAGAGCGGCTTGTAGACGTGCGAGGGGATCATATCTTCCTTCAGGAAGAGCTTGGCGCCGTCGATAGCAGTCTGAAGAAGGCCGAAGGGGCCGACCCGGCTGGGGCCCCAGCGGTTCTGGATGCGGCCGACGACCTTGCGCTCGAGCAGCACGGTGTAGGTCACCGCGCCGAGCATGATGGCGATCACCAGCGCGACCTTGATCAGGCTGAGCAGAACGAATATCTCGATGGGCGTGAGTGAGCTCATTAGTCGGCGGCGATCCCGGTTAGCTTGTTGCGGTACTTGTCGTTGAGCGTGGTCAGCATCTCGCTGTAGCGGCCGAGCGTGCCGGAGGTAAAGAGTGAATCATGCGCCGGCATGGCCAGATCGCGGCGGCCTGTCTTGGGGCTGGATGCAATCTGCACGAGTCCGCTGCCGTCGGCCGGCTGCAGATGCTGGGCATTACCAGAGAGCAACTGCAAACGCAGAAGCTCGGTATACCCCGGCACAAGGCGCTGGATCTCGTCGAGGATGGCGCTGGTGTCGAACGGGCTGAGTCGCGGCTCCAGGTTGTTCGCGGTGAGCCACACGGCGTGGCGATCGGCCTCGCCGGACTGCGCGCCGCGAGTCTGACCCATGTCGCCACGGGTGCCGCTGCCGAAGGGGACAAGCTTGCGGACGTCAGCGCCCATTCTGTCGGCGATGCGCACGATAAGCTCAAAATCGGTGCGGACGCCTGCGCGGTCAGCGGCCTTGTTGACCCTTTGCAGATCGCCGTAGCTGTTCGTGACGGAACCGGTCTTCTCGTAGAGGCTGGCAACCGGCAGCACAACGTCGGCAATCGCAGCGGTTTCGGTCAGGAACATCGACTGCACCACGACAAAGGTGCTCTTCAGCGCAATGGGGTCGATGCCGTAGTATGCGACTGGGTTTGCACCGACGATGTAGAGCGCGGAGAGGTCACCGTTGTTGGCCGCGTCGAAGATCTCCAGCATGTCCTTGCCCGGCGTGGAGGGAAGCGCAGAGCCATACTCCGCGGCGAACGCGCCTGCCTGAGAGACTGGCGTGTAGCCGGGCAGAAGATCGGGCAGCAGACCCATGTCCGCCGCGCCGCGCGCGTTCACATAGTCGCTGAGCAGGGCAAACTTCACATCCGTATGCGTGAGACCCTGCTTGATGAGCGCCGCAAGCGTCTCGCCGCGCAGGTCGCCGCTGAGCAGGATGAGCAACCTCTCTTCCGTACAGAGCGTCTTGCGGAACTCAGCCAATGCGTCTACGTCCGCAGTAACGCCCGCCGCATCCAGTAACTCACCCGTGCGCAAGTACTTTGCCAACCCGTCATAGCCGAAGGCCGTAACCTTCATAAACTTCTTCGCCTGACGCGTCAGCTTGATCTCATTCTCGTTGGCGATGTAGAGACGCGCGTTGTTCAGCCGGACGTTGGTGCGGATCGCCCAGGCGAGCGCGGGGTTCTGCTCCGTGGGATCGCCGCCGATGACGAGGATGGCGGGCGCGGTGGAGGCATCGCGCAGAGAAGCGGCCTTGTTCTTCTGCCCGGCCAGCGCGCGGACGAACTCCGGATAATCCGCAGTCCGATGATGGTCAATGTTGTTGGTGCCCAGAACGCTGCGCGCGAACTTCTGCAGCAGGTAGGCCTCTTCGTTGGTAAGTCTATTCGAGCCGATGACGCCGATGGCCTCGCCGCCGCGACCGTCACGGATCTCGCGGAAGCGCGCGCCGACAGCATCGAGCGCAGTCTCCCACGTTGCGGGCTGTAGCACGCCGTTGGCGTCGCGGACGAGCGGCTGGGTCAGGCGGTCCTCGTGATTGCTGAAGTCGAAGGCGTAGCGGCCCTTATTGCAGAGGAAGTCGTTGTTGATGCCGCTGCGGTCGCGGTTGTCGCCGCGGATGATCTCGGTGCCGTCGCCCACAGTGCGTACGCCGAGCGTGGTCTTGCAGCCGTCACCGCAATGCGTGCAGATGGTGGCGACGTGGTTCATCTCCCACGGGCGCGTCTTGTAGCGATAGGTGCCGGAGGTCAGCGCGCCGACGGGGCAGGCGTCGATGCACATGCCGCACTCTTCGCAGTCGAGGTGCGCGAGCTGGTCGGGCGATTCGGATACGGGAACGTTCGGTGCGATGACCGACGAGCTGCCGCGATTCTGAATGCCCAGCGCAAAGACGTCCATGCCTTCACCGCACATGCGGATGCAGCGGTAGCAGAGGATGCAGCGTGGACGGTCGAAGTAGACGACCGGGGACCACTTCTGCTCCTCGCGATGGTTCTTGGGCTCGGCGTAGAAGCTGTCGGCAGCGCCGTACTTGAAGGTCATGTCCTGCAGCTCGCACTCGCCACCGGCGTCGCAGACGGGGCAGTCGAGCGGATGATTGCCGAGGAGGAGTTCGAGGGTGGCCTTGCGGGCCTGCTTGATCTCGTCGGTCTCGGTGAGGACGGCCATGCCTTCGGCGACCGGCGTGGTGCAGGCGGTCTGCATCTTGGGCATCTTGTCGATGCGGACGACGCACATGCGGCAGGCGGCCTGCAGCGAGAGCCCGGGGTAGTAACAGAAGGCGGGAATCTCGATACCGGCGGACTTGCAGGCCTCAATAAGCAGCGTGCCCGCGGGTGCGGTGAGGGTCTTGCCGTCGACTGTGAACTTTACATCTGGCATGGATATCTCATCTAACCTTAGTCTTTCGTTTCTTAATTACGTCGAGCGAGTGTTTCAAAACTTCTTCAATCAAAACCCTGCGTTCTGGATCTTCTATGTCCGACATAGTTAATGGCTGAATGTGGTGTTTGCTCTTGTTATAAAGTCTCTTCGGATCATCAGGGAGTGCCTTGACGCTGAACCAAACCTTCAACTGCTCAACAAGTGACGGCTTTTCTATAAAAAAAGAAACACGCTGAGAGGATTTATAAATGATGGCAGCATTTTTATTTTTCCCTGTCCCTATATCCAGCGAGTAGTAATTTTTGGGACTTTGATTGACTTCATCCACTAGACCAAGCCGCCCCAATTTTTTGGCGATTTCTAATCTCTCTTCCGCCTTCGCTTGTTTATTTAATGGGGCCATCAGTGGATCTCCACCAGTTTCTGTTCGGTCATCAGCATGGTTGAATCGCGCTTGCCTTCCACGTACTCCTCAAACTCCTTGCGAAACTTCTTGACGAAGCCCAACGTCGGCATGGCGGCGGCGTCGCCGAGCGGGCAGAAGGTACGGCCCATCATGTTGTCGGCGAGGTACTGCACGTTATCGATATCCTTGACGGTGCCTCCGCCGTTGTAGACGCGGGTGAGCGTCTTCTTGATCCAGTCGGTGCCTTCGCGGCAGGGGATGCACCAGCCGCAGCTCTCATGCTGGTAGAACTTGATGACGCGCAAGGCGAACTCCACGATGGAGACGGTCTCGTCCAGCACGACGATGCCGCCCGAGCCGAGCATGGTGCCGGCCTTGCCCATCTGGTCGAAGTCGAGGCCGACGTCGATCTCTTCGGGGAGCAGCACCGGGCAGGACGAACCGCCGGGAACAACGGCTTTGAGCTTCTTGCCGTCTTTAATGCCGCCGGCTACTTCGTAGATGGCCTTCTTGAGGTTGTAGCCCATGGGCAACTCGTAGATGCCGGGGCGTTCGACGTGGCCGGAGATACCGAACAAGCGCGTGCCGCCATTGCGTTCCGAGCCGAGCTTGGCGTACTCGGCGCCACCCATGAGAAGAATATGCGGGGCAGAGGCGATCGTCTCGGCATTATTAATGACCGTGGGCCCGCCGTAGAGGCCGACGACGGCAGGGAACGGCGGTTTGATGCGGGGAACGCCGCGCTTGCCTTCGAGCGACTCCATCAGCGCCGACTCTTCGCCGACCTCGTACGCGCCCGCGCCGGTCTGGGTGATGACGTCGAAGTCCAGCCCGCTGCCGAAGATGTTCTTGCCGAGGAAGCCCTTGGCATAGGCATCGGCGACGGCCTTCTCGACGATCTTCAGCAGGTAGCGATACTCGCCGCGCAGGTAGATGAAGCCCATCCTGGAGCCGATGGCCATACCGGCGATCATGGTGCCTTCGATGACGGCGTGGGGATCGTGCAGGAAGAGAATGTGGTCCTTGCAGGTGCCGGGCTCGGATTCATCGCCGTTGACGAGGACATACTTCGGCTTCTCACTGTTCTTGGGTACGAACGACCACTTCATGCCGGTGGGGAATCCGGCACCGCCGCGTCCGCGGAGTCCGGAAGCCTTCATCTCGTTGATGATCCACTCCGGACCTTTTTCCGCCGCCATGCGCGCGGCCTTGTAGCCGTCGAGCGCAATGTACTTGTCGATATCGGTCGCGCCCTGACCGAAGCGGCGGGAGAGGACTCGAACTTCGTCGGGATGCGGCGTTGCTAATTGAGGCATCAGCGCACATCCTTTCCGCGGCCGGCGCGATACTCGTCGAGCACGGTATCCACCTTTGCTGGTGTCAGGTTCTCGTGGAAGTCGTAGTTCACCTGCATGGCGGGAGCCCAGCAGCAGGCGCCGATACACTCGACCTCTTCCAGCGAGAACATCTTGTCGCTTGTTACGCCCTTATGCCCCACGCCGAGCCTCGCCTTGCAGTGGTCCAGGATCTCGTAGCCGCCGCGCAGCATACAGCTGATGTTGGTGCAGACCTGCACGTTGAACTTGCCGGCAGGCCTGGTGCGCAGCATCGAATAATAGCTGAGCACATTGCGGACATCGAGCTCGAAGATACCGATGCGTGCCGCGATCTCGTGAATGGCGGCGTCAGAGACGTAGCCGATCTCATCCTGCGCGTAGAGCAGCATAGGGATGAGCGCGGAGCGCTTGAGCGGATAGATCGTCACCAGCTTGTCGAAGCGGGCGGCAAGCTCCGGCGAAAAGATCGTATTTTTATTCGTTGTGCTCATAGTCTTTATTGTCATTCCCGCGAAAGCGGGAATCTGCTTCTCTTCATCCCTGCAACTAGTTCACAAGCTTCGCCGCGAAGTGCTCCACGGCGAACTCCATATCCATCATCTGTTCATCTACTGCAAACTGCCCGCCGGTGGACATCGTCCAGCTGCCCATCGTCTGCTGGCCCTTGTACTCCGTCCAGATGCCAATGCCGCTCTCCGGGTCGAACCGGATCGTAAGGATCGCGGTTGCCGTGCGCACATTCACTTCCAACCCTTCCGGCGCCTCATGGATCCGTACGCCGTTCAGCCGTCCCGTCACTTCCAATGCCGCCAGGTGCGAGCGCAGCAGGCCCATCATCGATATCCAAAGCTCACGGCGCACCAGCGCGTTCAACTCGGTCTGAAGGTCCTGCACAGGGCTCTCCTTCAAAAATTCTCAGCGATCAATCTCCCCCAGCACAATATCAATGGAACCGATCACGGCGACCACATCGGCCAGCAGCTTGCCCTTGCACATCGTCTCCAGTGCTTGCAGGGTGGCGAAGGAGGGGTTGCGCATGTGCACGCGAGCCGGCTTGGCTGTGCCGTCAGAGACGACGTAGTAGCCCATCTCGCCGCGCGGCGACTCCACCGCCTGATAGACCTGACCCGCTGGCACGGCAAAGCCTTCCGTCACAATCTTAAAGTGATGGATGAGGGATTCCATCTGCGTCTTCATCTTCTCGCGGTCGGGCAGAACGATCTTGGGAGCGTCGGCGGTGATGGGGCCGTTGGGCAGGCCGTCCAGCGCCTGTTGGGCGATCTTGATGGACTCGCGCATCTCGTCCATGCGGACGACATACCGCGCCCAGACATCGCCATCGTTCGAGATGGGTACCTTGAACTGGAACTTCTCGTAACCGGAGTAGGGCATGTCGCGGCGCAGATCCCAGTCCACGCCAGAGGCGCGCAGCGGCGGGCCGGTGACGCCGAGAGCGATGGCCTCTTCGGCCGTCAGATGCCCTACGCCTTTGGTGCGACCGATCCAGATGGGGTTGCCGCTGAGCAGGTTCTCATACTCGTCGATCTTCGACGGCATCATCTTGAGGAAGGCCTGCACCTGCGCGTAAAAGTCGATGGGCGGCTCGAGCGAGAGCCCGCCGACGCGGAAGTAGCTGGTCATCATGCGCTGGCCGGAGACGTTCTCAAAGATGCGCAGCAGCTCCTCGCGCTCGCGGAAGCAGTAGAGGAAGATCGTCAGCGCGCCCAGGTCCATGGCGTGCGTTCCCAGCCAGACGAGGTGCGACTGGATGCGTGTGAGCTCGTTCAGCATCACGCGCAGGTACTCGGCGCGTTCAGGGATCTCGAGTCCGATGAGCTTCTCGACCGCCAGACAATACGCCAGGTTGTTCGTCATCGGGCAGAGATAGTCGATGCGGTCGGTGAGCGGCACCACCTGCTGATAGAACTTCGCCTCGCAGGTCTTCTCGATGCCGGTGTGCAGGTAGCCGATATCCGGCGCGCACTTGATCACGGTCTCGCCGTCGATCTCCAGCAGCAGGCGGAGCACACCGTGTGTAGACGGGTGCTGCGGGCCCATGTTCAGGACCATCGTCTGGTCGCGGGAGGTGTTGGCGTTCTCCGCGTTGTGGCGCGCGGACTCCTGGATGACATCGCTCAGAGAAGAGTTTGTCTGGTTCGGGTCGAGCAGCACGGGATCGGTCGTGAGTGGCATTAGCGGTAGCCCTCCACCGGATAGTCCTTGCGCAGCGGATGGCCTTCCCACTCGTCGGGCATCATGATGCGGATGAGGTTGGGATGATGGTTGAAGCGGACGCCGAAGAGGTCGAAGACCTCGCGTTCGTAAAAGTTGGCGGAGGGCCAGACGGGGATGATGCTGTCGATGGCCGCATTCTCTTCCGTAACCATGGCGATGAGGCGGATGCGCTGCTTCAGGCGCATCGAAAGGATGTGGTAGGTCACCTGGAATCGCGGGGCGGAGGGGTAGAGGTCGACGCAGGTGACGTCCTCCAGGAAGTTATAGCCGGCCTGCTTGATGGCCTCTGCGGCCTCGACGATCTTTTCGCGGGGGACGGTCAGGGTCATCTCCTGGCGGTCGAACTTTGCATCCGCCAACAGACCCGGAATACCCTTCAACGCCAGCAGGGCCGCGTTATCCGGGCAACACTCCAGGCAGGCTGCGATGCCGACCTGTGCGGGAGCCAGGGCCATTAGAGGTCCCCCTTGTCGGTCGACCAGTCGAGCACACCCTTTTTCCAGACATAGAACAGACCGACGCCGACGAAGCCGAGGTACACCAGCATCTCCCAGAAGCCGAAGAAGCGGGAGCCGGTGATGCGCGGCAGGTCGCGGTAGATCACAGCCCACGGCAGCATGAAGACAGCTTCCACGTCAAAGAGAATAAAGAGCATGGCCACCATGTAGAAGCGGACAGAGAAGCGGCCGCGAGCATCGCCGATAGCCTCCATGCCGCACTCGTAGGTGTCCAGCTTGGTGCGGGAGTTCTTGTGCTTGCCGATGAGGAAGGATGCACCCACCATGCCGATGGCCAGGGCCGAGGCGCATAGAATCTGCAGCGCAAGCGGAAGGTAGTTCCAGATGTATGGTGTGCTCTGCATCGGATATAAGTAATTCTAAATGGAATATGTAGCAATTTCGACTTTAGGAGTGTGTTTGACCAGTGTCAAACTGCTACGCGCAGGGCGATTGGCGCGCTCCGCGCGCGAAAAACGGTACTTTCGTTGTGGAGAGCCTGCGGAGGTGCCTTGTGCAAATCTTCGCAGGCAATAGCGAGCCGATACTATGAAAAGAGTAATTTAGAGGGTTCGATAGACGATGCATACGGCAGCGAATCCGGAATCTACAAAGCCAGGACTGCGGATCCTCTATGCCGTGGGACCGGGAGATGTGGTCGGCCAGTACCGCGACCTGCTTGCGAACAAGCCGCCGGAGTTCCAGATCGGCATGTCGTTCTCCATGCAGTTTATGGACTGGTGCGATGCGGCCGGGGCCGTGGCGCATCTGGTCTCATGGCATGGCCGGGCTGACCAGATCGAGGTTGGCCCGCATCGCATGGAAAATCTACCCAAGCCCGCGCTCTACTATGGCAGCGGCGTAAAGCACCACATCGGAGCAATGCTCTATGGGCTGACGATCCTGAAGCTGGCCCTGCAGGAGCGGCCGGATGTGCTGATCATCGACTCCGGTACCACGCACTGGATCGTGCTGGCGCTGCTCGCGATCTTTCGCATTGTGAGGCGGCGCATCCCGGTCATTGCCGTCATCCACAACACGCTCTGGCCGATGGGGTTCCCGCCGCAGAGGCGGCTCGATAGGCTGTTGCGGTCGGTGGATGGTTTCTATTTCCGGCACTTTGCCGCGGCCACGGTCGCGGTCTCGCCGGAGTGCGAGCGCCAGATTCGCCAGGTGACGGGAACGCCGAAGGGGCCAATCTACCAGTGCCGTGCGCAGTACCGGCACGGCTTTCTGGATCGCGTCAGTCCGGTGCCGTCGCATCAGAGCAGGCCGTTCCGTACGCTCTTCCTTGGCCGGATCGAGGAGAACAAGGGCGTCTTTCTGATTCTTGCCGTGGCCGAGCGTCTGGAGAAAGAGCTGCCCAGTCAATTTGCATGGAGAATTGTCGGCTCCGGCTCGGCGGCGGAGGCGCTCGCGCGTCAGGTGGAAGACAGGAAGCTGGGCCACGTCGTGCGCGTGGAGGGAAGAATCCCCGACGAGGCTGTTGCGCTGGAGACCTTCGGCTGGGCGCACGCGATGATCGTGCCCACCACATCAGAGTTCTGCGAGGCGCTGCCGATGGTCGCGGCGGAATCAATTCTCGCGGGGCGGCCGGTGGTGGTGAGTACGGTGGTGCCGGCGTGGGAGGTACTGGATGGCGCAGCGATCAAGGCCGAGACCGACAGCGTCGAGAGCTTCGTCGAAGCCTTTCGCAAACTTGCACTGGATTCCAGTCACTACGAATCATGCCGGCAGGCGACGCTGGCCGTGCAGGCACAGTTCTACGATGCGTCGAACGGTCTTGGGAATGTGATTGGCCGTGCTATCGCGAAATTAAACCACTAACGCCGTTGAAAATCCGGCGAGCCGATAAGGAACCCGGCGGCAAGCGCGGCCTGCGGGTCGAGCGGAGCTGGAACGTTGCCCATCGCGGCGAAGATGAGCGGGTCGCGTGGCTGATACCGCGTGACCAGTTGTCGCAGCGCCGCCTGGTCTTGCTGCGAGTTGCCGGAGATGTTCTTCAGTATCGTCTGCCGCGTGCGGTCCGCCAGCGGAAGATGCAGCAGGCCGGCTTCAAGCGCACTCTCCTTCTGCGCCGGCGTCATGGTTGCCGCGCCTGAGTTCGAACCAGAGCCAGCCTCGATCACTGCATCCCAGTCCGTGGTGACGCCGGCGATGCGGTTGGACGCGAGCGCGAACGCGAAGTTCAACCGCCCGACCAGTGCCGAGGTGCTGTTCCACGCCTCGGCCCTCATGTTGTAACCGTCCGGCGTCTGGTGGCCGTAGAGCGGCATGCCAAGCTGCGTAAGCGCGGTGATCAATGCGCCTGCGGACTGCACGTCGGCGCCGCTGGCACGCAGAGCGGAGACGATGTAGTCCTGCGGCGTCTTCACCTTGGAGTGATAGTTCGCGCCGGCCCAGAACTCGCGCGAAGCGGCCATCGTCGCCAGCACGGAGCGGATATTGCCGTTCGACTTCAGGAACGTAGCGGCCATGCGGTCCACCAGCGCGGGCGAGGGATCGTCGCTGACGAAGCGTACGGCGAGCTTCTGGCAGACGAAGTGCGCCGTGTGAGGATTGGTGGCGAGCATGTGCAGCATCTGCATGCCTTCCTTCTCGCCGTTGTCCTTGATCTTCATGTTCATCACGATCTTCGTGCCACCCTCGTGCTTGTCCTCGTCAAAGACGGCGCGCACCCGCGAGGTGTTCTGGTTCTCGATCGTCCAGCCGGTAAAGACCTTCGCCAGTTCGGTCACATCCTGCTGCGAGTAGCCGCCGGTTACGCCGACGGTGTGCAGCTCCATCACCTCGCGCGCATAGTTCTCGTTCAGTCCGGCGGACTTCTTGTTGCCGAAGCCTCCGCGCTCCGCCGCCACGGAGTGCGGGCCGATGCTCTCTTCGTTATCGAGATAGTTCAGCATCGCCGGTGACTCGGCGGTGGCGACCAGGAGATTCTCAAAGCTCCCCAGCGCGCGCGGACGCACCACGTTCCTCTCGTAGTCGGCGATGTAGTACGGCGACTCCTGCGACTTGGCCATGTATACGTTGAAGTGGTTGAGCCAGAAGTCGGTCATCACCTCATTCAGCTGGCGCTCGCTGTAGATATCGCGCAGCAGCTTGGTCTGCTCGATCTCGCTCACCACCAGTTGCCGCGGATTGATGATGAGAGCTGCCACCTGCTCGCGTTGCTGCGGCGTAAAACCATCCAGAAAGCGTTCGCGCTGCGCGAGCGTCAACTGACCGCGCAACTGGCGGGAGTCGTCATTCGAGAGACCGCACAGGAACTTGAAGCGGCTCTCCGGGGTGCCGGCGAGCAGAGCATCAATGCCGAAGTCCTTCTGCGGAGCGGGCGTGGAGTCCGCGGAGTTGCTCGCGGAGCTCTTCATCGCATCGCCTGCGCTGGTGCTCGCCGCGTTATTTACGGTATTGCCCGCTGCCGTGCCGCCATCGTCCTTTGCAGTCAGCTTCTCGCGATACTTCTCCATCTGGTCCGCATAGATGGCGCGCTCCGCCATGCCGCCGGGTTCATCGAAGCCTCTGCCGTTCATGTCTCTGCGGATCACGGCGTTGTTGGGATAGTCCACGATCAGCTGATCGAGCGGAAGCTTCATCGCCGGGAAAGCATCCAGACGGCTCTCCAGAGCCGAGTCGTCAATCGTCTCCGGCTGCAGCTGCTGCCGCAGCCATGCCGAGACGCCCATCCTGCGCACCTTCTCCACATCGCCAGGACGCGGGCCGTAGGCAAAGCGGTTCAGTAGATGCAGGATGATCTGGTCGTCGCTCATCAGCGCTGTGGCCTTGCGCAGATCGATCGCCGGCGCAGCGGAGCTTTTGGATGTGTCCGTGGTCATGGAGGGAAGCGGCGGGTGGGTAGATGGCTGTGGAGCTGGCTGTTGCATTATGCTGTCGTCCATGGCGGAGGGAGCGGGGTTCATGGATTGCTGCGCGGTGATCCCGTACGGCACCACCAGCTGCGTGGCGAGCAGAGCGGCTACCGTCCCGCGAACGAACTTCGTCATACCCATCGCCTGCACTCCCACGCTGAAGGTTCCAGCACGCGGGCACTACTTTCAGCCCGTACTGGGTTAGAGCACGGATGCCGGTTGGAAGTTGCGCTGGCTTTTACATCGATGGCACATCAATGCCACATCGCCGCAGATGGTACGCTCAAACAGAGTATGAACTTTGCGATCTAATACAGTTTATGAACCTAAAGATTAATGGTCACACCCGCGTGCTGGAACTCCCCGCGGGAACAACTTTAGACAGGCTCGTTACTGCGCTCGAGCTAAAAGGCGATCGCATCGCGGTCGAGCATAACGGCGAGATCGTCCAGCGCGCACAGTGGGCATCCACGCTCGTGGCCGAAGGCGACCGCTTTGAGATCGTTCACTTTGTCGGCGGCGGGGCGCCGTGGGCGCTTTAACTGCTTCGCGTGGCTCGGGCGCTGCGCGAGAATGAA
>DATMLK010000056.1:0-12306 GCA_035570215.1 Acidobacteriaceae bacterium | reverse complement strand
AATTAAATAGATCCTTTCTTTTCTGCTAATTACCAGTACGACGATGAATATACTTTCAAGTAAGGGCTTAGGGCAGAAGCCGGAATTTATATAGGCATGAAGCGAGGATGGTGGCAATGTCACAGGGAATCATTACCGCTGTTATAGCCGCAGGAATTTCCCTCTTGGGCCTAATCATTAGCAAGGAAGCAAAAATCTCTGAATTCCGCAAAGAATGGATTGAGAGTCTCCGCACAGATATTTCATGCTTTCTCATGCATGCGCTTTATATGAAGGGTGTTGCGGACTCAAATGATACGGATAAAGTTGCCAAGCTTGAAAACTCTAATTTGGAAATCAATAGGTTAGTTGCAAATGTCACCTTACGTCTAAATCCCAAAGAACAGCCTCATCAGGAAATTATGGAAGCGCTAGGTGGGGTTAGAGATGCTGTAATTACTGGAAAGCCCTTCGAGGTAGTTACAGATAAGGCCACACTTGTTACCAACAAAACGCAGATTGTTCTAAGGCAAGAGTGGCAGCGCGTAAAAAAGGGCGAACGAGTTTACCAATGGACTGTTCGCTCAACTTTAGCGGCTTTCGCGCTTTTGGTCATTGTATTGATCCTAAAGAGTCTTTAAACCGTCAAATACTCAAATGCAGTTGCGTTTGCACTCGCCTCGCAGAGCTTCTAGAATCAAGTGTCAACCATGATAGAACTTCCGGTTTCAGAAGCTCTCACGTTTGACGATGTCCTTCTCGTCCCCGCTTACTCCGATGTGGTGCCCGCCCATGTGAGCACGCAGACGCGGCTGACCGCCACCATCACCCTCAACACGCCGCTGATGTCCGCCGCCATGGACACCGTCACCGAGTCGCGCCTTGCGATAGCGATGGCCCAGCAGGGCGGCATGGGCGTGGTGCATCGCAACCTCTCCATCGAGCAGCAGGCCATCGAGATCGACAAGGTCAAGCGGTCGGAGTCCGGTATGATCATGGACCCCGTCACCATCGGGCCGGACGAACCCATCGCCGCCGCGCTCGCCATGATGCGCCGCTTCAAGATCTCCGGCGTGCCCGTCACCAAGGACAGAAAGCTCGTCGGGATCCTGACGAATCGCGACCTGCGCTTCGTCATCGGCACCGAAGCCCCCATCAGCAGCGTGATGACGAAAGACAATCTCATCACCGTGCCCGTCGGCACTACGCTCGAACAGGCCGAGCAGATACTGCATCAGCATCGCGTGGAAAAACTGCTCGTCGTCAACGACGCCTATGAGCTCAAGGGCCTGATCACCGTCAAGGACATCCAGAAGAAGCTGAAGTATCCGCACGCGGCCAAGGACGACCAGGGACGCCTGCGCGTGGGCGGCGCCATCGGCGCAACCGGCGATTACCTGGAGCGCGCCGCGGAACTCGTTCGTTACAGAGTACACGCGCTGGCCATCGACTCCGCCCACGGCCACTCCGAGCGCGTGCTCGAAGCGGTGCGCGATGTGAAGAAGGCCTTCCCCGAGATCTCCCTGCTCGCCGGCAACGTGGCCACCTACGAGGGCGCGAAGGCATTGATCGACGCAGGCGCCGACGCCATCAAGGTCGGCATCGGGCCGGGTTCGATCTGCACCACGCGCATGGTGACCGGCGCGGGCATGCCGCAGATCACCGCCATCGCCGAGTGTTATCGCGCGGCGAAGGAGCACGACATCCCGGTGATCGCCGACGGCGGCGTGAAGTACTCCGGCGACATCACCAAAGCCATCGCCGCGGGCGCGAGCGTGGTCATGATGGGCTCGCTCTTCGCCGGCGTGGACGAGTCGCCGGGCGAGACGATCCTCTACCAGGGCCGGTCGTTCAAGGCCTATCGCGGCATGGGCTCGCTCTCCGCCATGGCGCAGGGTTCGGGCGAACGCTACTTCCAGGGGCAGGAAGACCTGAACAACCCTGCCGAGCGGCAATCGCTCACCGCGCGCGAGACGCCCGCGCAGAACCGTCTCGCCAAGTTCGTTCCCGAAGGCATCGAAGGCCGCGTACCGCATCGCGGACCTCTCGAAGCGATGGTCTACCAGCTCGTGGGCGGGTTGCGCAGCGGCATGGGCTATCTCGGCTGCGCCACCATCTCCGAGCTGCAGAAGAATGCGAAGTTCGTGCGCATCTCTAACGCCGGGCTGCGCGAGAGCCATGTGCATGACGTCGTCATCACGCGCGAGGCTCCGAACTATCACGCGGAATAGGCATGCGGAGTAGGCACGCGGAGTAGCCACGCTGAATAGTTCTTCTTCGGCACGCAGCACATAAAATGATGACATGACGAATGGAGCCGAGCTTGATCGCATCGTTGTCGTGCTGGTGGCCACGCGCAACTCGCTGAACATCGGGGCCGCGGCGCGCGCGATGTCGAACTTCGGCTTCACCGATCTGCGGCTCGTCCGGCCATGGGACCCATCGTTAGAGGAAGCACGTCACGAAGCTCTCGTAACCGCCGAGCGCTCCGCCGTGGGTGCAGGCGATCTGCTGGCCCAGGCAGTGGTCTACGCAACCGTAGCCGAGGCCGTGGCCGACTGCACGCTGGTGCTGGGGACGACGGCCGTCACCGCAGGCGGGCGGCGCGACCTGCAACACCCGCTGGATGGGCTGGAGACGAGCGCGGAGCTGGCCCACGCGCACCTGGAACAGAGGGACGCGCGGGTTGCGCTTCTCTTCGGCTCGGAGAAGACCGGCCTGACCAACGACGACCTCTCGCACTGTCATCGGCTGCTGCGGATTCCAACGCGCGAAGAGCATATCTCCATGAACCTGGGCCAGGCGGTTGCGATCTGCCTCTATGCGTTTGGTGCTGCGCGCACCCTTCGACTACGCTCAGGGCAGGCTCCGAACCGCGCTTCGCGCGAACCTGAGGATATCTCCGGGCTTCATCCAGCAGCCCAGCCGGCAGCGGCCTCAGCCGGTGAAGTGGAGAGACTTACAGTGATGATCCTAGAGGCTTTACAGTCCAGTGGCTATATCGCTCCAGGGGCAGAAGCGGCTGCCGGGGAGAAGCTCCGGCGCAATCTGCGGCGCTTCGCCCTGACGCGGCAGGACGCCCAGCTGGCGCTCGGCATGGCACGGCAGATTTTGTGGAAGTTGCGTCCGCCACGAGACCGATAAAACCAGCAGAAAACGTATATCTTTCGCGTTACAGGAATACCCAGAATGCGGGTGCGAAGTAGCCGCTCCATCTTGTAGACTTCAGGCAGCGAATCGTTGTCATACTCTATGACCTTTTTGGCCCCAGCCCGACCAAAAAACGAAGAAGCTCGTCTGCGGGCCCTGGCCGCGACCAAGCTCCTCGACACTCCGCAGGAGCAGGAGTTCGACGAGCTGCTGCGGCTCGCTTGTTCGCTGTGTGACACGCCATTGGGCGCGATCACGCTAGTCGACCGCGACCGGCAGTGGTTCAAGTCCCGCATTGGAATTGAAGTAAGCGAGACTCCGCGAGAGATCTCCTTCTGCGCACACACCCTCCTTGGCAATGCAACGCTGCTGATTCGCGATACGACTGCAGACAAACGCTTTGCCGAGCATCCGATGGTGATTGGGGATCCCTACATCCGCTTCTATGCAGGCGTTCCGCTGGCCACGGTAGAAGGATTGAACCTGGGCACCATCTGCGTGCTGGACCAGAAGCCGCGCGATCTCTCTGGCGAACAGCAGCAGATGCTGGAGATACTGGCCCGGCAGGTCGTCTCCCAGATCAAGCGGCATACGCAGACGGCCCGGCTCAGCGACACCATGGACGACGAGCGCGAGCTGCGCATGAGCCGCAAGCTCTTCTTCGCGTTCATGGATAGCTGCCCCATCGTCTGCATTCTGAAAGACGCAGGCGGCCGCATGGTATGGTACAACCGGCTCTGCGCGGAACGCTTCGGCGTAACGCGAGAGGAGTGGCTGGGCAAGACCGACGCCGAGCGCTGGCCGCCGGCACGCGCCACGGAAACGCGTACGCGCGATCTGGCCGTGCTGAAAGGAGGACGCATGGTGGAGACCTATGAGCCCGAGACAAGCCTCGACGGCACACGGCGCTTCTGGAGCACCTATCGCTTTCCCTTTACAGACCCGGACGGCGAACACTTTGTGGCTTCGCTGGCGATTGACGTGACGCGCGCCGCGGCGGCCGAGGCCGAGGTGGCGCACTATCAGAAGGAATTGGAGGCAGTCAATTTACAGCTGCATGAACTTTCGATCACCGACGCGCTGACCGGCGTAAAGAACCGCCGCGCCTTTGACGAACGGGTGCAGCATGAGTTCGCGCTGGCCGTGCGGCACAATCTCTCGCTTTCGCTGATGATGCTGGACGCCGACCACTTCAAGAGCTTCAACGATACCTTCGGCCATGCCGAGGGCGACGCCATGCTGCGCCTGATGGCGAAGACGATCCAGGCAAACGTGCGCGGCACGGACATGGTGGCGCGCTACGGCGGCGAAGAGTTCGCCGTGATCCTGCCGAACACGGGCCTTGAAGACACCAAGCTGCTGGCCGAGCGCATCTGCCGCGCGGTGGAAGCCATGGACTCTCCGAAGCGGAAGATGACGGTGAGCATCGGCATCGCGTCCAAGACGCCGGAGCTGGTGAACCGCGACGAGTTCTTTACCCTGGCCGATGAAGCGCTCTACTGCGCCAAGAACAAGGGCCGGAACTGCATCTCGGTCGCGGGCGAACGGTAGACCTGCGCGCAAAAAGAAGCAGATTCCCTCCGCTACGCTACGGAATGCCAAGTAAAACAAGAAAAGACGCACCATGTGGGTGCGCCTTTCTGTTGTTGTCGCTTTTGCGTGCGAAGCACGCGAACCGCCGTCCGCGCAGGACTACGGTTCGGCGTTGGGGTCGGGCTGCTCGCCGGGCTCGCGCTCCTGCAGCTGCTTGTTGATCTCTTCCTGCTTCTTGGCACGGGCCTCGGCACGCTTGGCTGCCTTGGCATCCAGCTCCTGCTCGGCGCCAAGGAGTTCGATGTAGGCCATCTCGGCCGCATCGCCCTGGCGCTGGCCGGTGCGCACGATGCGCAGGTAGCCGCCGTTGCGCGAGCCGTAGCGCGGCGCAACCGTGGTGAAGAGACGGGTGACGGACTCCGGCGTCATCAGGTAGCTTGCCGCCTGACGGCGCGAGTGCACGTCGCCGCGCTTGCCGAGGGTGATCATCTTTTCGACGATGGGCCGCGTGGCCTTCGCCTTGGTGATGGTCGTCTCGACCTTGTCGTTGAGAAGAATGGACGTCACCAGGTTGCGCAGAAGCGCGCGGCGGTGGCTGGTGTTCCTTCCGAGTTTGAATCCTGCATTGCGATGACGCATGGTCGTGTCTCTCTTTAGCTTAGATGTCGTGCGGCCCGGCAGCAGGAGCGGTTGGCGCCTGCTGCCGGACGGAGTGTCTTAGAAGCTTTCCGTTTCGTTGCCGGCGAGCTCGAGGTCTTCGTCCTCTTCGTCGTCATCGTCGTAGCTGCCGAAGCCGGCTGCGAGCGTTGCCGCGGGAAGGATCGAGGTCGGGCCCGGGACCGGGTTGCCGCTCTCGTCGATCCGCATGCCGAGCGAAAGGCCCATCTGCGCGAGTATTTCCTTAATTTCGTTCAGCGACTTGCGGCCGAAGTTCTTGGTCTTCAGCATCTCGGCTTCGGTCTTCTGGATGAGTTCGCCGATGGTCTGGATGTTCGCGTTCTTCAGGCAGTTGTAGCTGCGCACGGAGAGCTCGAGCTCCTCGACCGAACGGTTCAGGTTCTCGTTGCGGATCGCGGGACCGTCGTGCGAGCTCTCGGAACCGGCCTCCATCTCCTCTTCAAAGTTGATGAAGATGGTCATGTGGTCCTTCAGCAGCTTGGCGGCAAGGCCGACTGCATCGGCCGGCAGAACCGAACCGTTGGTCCACACTTCGATGGTGAGCTTGTCGTAGTCGGTGATCTGGCCGAGACGGGCTGCGTCGACGGCGTAGTTCACCTTGCGCACCGGCGAATGGACGGAATCGACCGGGTTGAAGCCGATGCCGAGGTCGGTGTCAAAATTTTTGTCGGCCGAGATGTAGCCGCGGCCGCGCTTGAGGCGCATCTCCATGTCGAGCTTGCCGCCCTCGGAGATGGTGCAGACGTAAACGTCCTTGTCCAGGATCTCTACGTCGCCGTCGGCTTCGATCATGCCGGAGGTGACGACGCCCGCTGCATCAGCGCGCAGGTAGAGGGCCTTGGGGCCTTCGCCGTTGAGCTTGAACGGGATCTGCTTCAGGTTCAGGATGATGTCGGTCGCGTCTTCCACGATGCCGGCGATGGACTGGAACTCGTGCAGTACGCCTTCGATGCGGACCGCGGTGACGGCTGCGCCTTCCACGGACGAGAGCAGCGTGCGGCGCAGTGCATTGCCGATCGTTGTTCCGAATCCGCGCTCAAAAGGCTGCGCGCTGAACTTGCCGTATTTGTCGGTGAGCGTCTCGGTATCCACTGCGAGGCGCTTGGGCTTTTGAAAACCTCTCCAAAGCATGTGTTTCTCCTTTTCCGTGCTCGTCGCGATGCATTCTGCGATTCGGCCGGGTGGTGCGGTTGCGGGTTAAGTTGTAGGTACTACGTTTGTCATTCTGAGCGCAGCGAAGAATCTCACACTCTTCGCTGCGCCCAAACTTTTTGCTGCGCTAGATCCTTCGCTATCGCTCAGGATGCCGGCTCGCGGCTCAGACGCCGCGAGAGCGCCGGCTACTTCGAGTACAGTTCGACGATCAGCTGCTCGTTCACCGGCAGGTTCACGTCCTCGCGCTTCGGCAGAGCGAGAACCTTGCCCGTGAAGTTGTCGCGATCGATCTGCAGCCACTGCACCGAAGTCTGACCCGACGCGAAGGACTTCGCGGTCTCGAGAAGCACAAGCTTCTTCGAACCCTCGCGGATCGAGATCTCATCGCCCACCTTCACCTGGAAGGAGGGGATGTTCACCTTGCGGCCGTTGACCTGCACATGTCCGTGGCGGACCACCTGGCGTGCCTGGCGGCGCGAAAGCGCGTAGCCGAGACGGTAGGCGACGTTGTCCAGACGGGTCTCCAGCTGCTGCAGAAGCAGCTCGCCGGTGACGCCCTGGCGGCGTGTCGCCTTCTCGTAATAAGCGCGGAACTGGCCTTCGAGCGCGAAGTAGATGCGCTTGGCCTTCTGCTTCTCGCGAAGCTGCAGGCCGTAGCCCACGATCTTGGCCTTGCGGGTCTGGCCATGCTGGCCTGGGGGAAAGTTACGCTTCTCGACCGGGCACTTCTCCGAAAAACACTTCGGGCCCTTTAAGAAAAGCTTGGTACCGTCGCGACGGCAGAGACGGCAGACTGCTCCTGTATAACGTGCCATTTTCTTTCACTCCTGATTCGGTTGTCGATCGGTTTACACGCTGGCAGCGCTTCGTCCCGATCCTTGTTTACTTTTGCCTGCGCCGGGGACGGTTTACCAGTTCCCCGCCGCAGTTCGGACACTTGCTTTGCATCGCTTCGGCACATGCGGTGCAAAAGGTACATTCGTAACTACAGATAAAAGCTGCTGCATCGGCTGCAAGCGCGGTGTTGCAACGCTCGCAGATTGCTCTCATCTCCAGAGCCATTACACTCTCCGGCGCTTGGACGGACGGCAGCCGTTGTGCGGGATCGGCGTGACGTCGCGGATGCTGCGCACGTCAAGACCGGCCGCTGCGAGAGCGCGCACGGCCGACTCGCGGCCCGAACCGGGGCCCGCGACGCGGACGTCCACCGAGCGCAGACCGTGGTCGCGCGCGGCCGTGGCCGCACCGACCGCCGCCTGCTGCGCCGCAAAGGGAGTTCCCTTGCGCGAGCCGCGGAAGCCGAGCGAACCCGAGCTCTTCCAGCTGAGCGTGTTGCCCTGCTGGTCCGTGATGGTGACGATGGTGTTGTTGAACGTAGCCTGGATGTAGACCAGACCGTACGGAACATTCTTCCGCTCGCGCTTCTTGAACTTCTTGTTCTTGCCGGGCTTCGCGCCGGCTGCTGCTGCTGCCTTCTGGGTCGCCATTATTTAGTCACTTTCTTCTTGCCGGCCACGGTGCCCTTGCGGGGACCCTTGCGCGTGCGAGCGTTGGTGTGGGTGCGCTGGCCGCGAACGGGCAGGCCGCGGCGGTGGCGGAGTCCGCGATAGGACTGGATCTCGATGAGGCGCTTGATGTTCAGCGAAACGTCCTTGCGGAGATCGCCTTCGATCTCGCCCTCGGCCTCGATGACCTGGCGGATGCGGTTGGTCTGGTCTTCGTCCAGGTCCTGCACCTTGGTGAATGGATCAACGTCCGCCTTGGCGAGGATCTTGGCGGCACGGGGATCGCCAATGCCGAAGATATAGGTGAGCGCGATGCGTACCTGCTTGTTCCGCGGTAGATCGACGCCTGCAATACGTGCCATGGTGTTCTCTCTTTTTGCGACGGGATGCTTTGCATCTCTCGCGGTTACGCGGCATGTCATCAGACTTGCCGCTGGTTCACGGTATCGTTTCGGGGTTCATCGCAAGCCTTGACTCCGGCTAACTAGCCCTGCTGCTTGGCTTCTATTTCAAAAAGCCGAAGCGAGACGACCGTATCGTTTGTCCTCGCACAAAAATACGAGCGGCAGGGATTACCCCTGGCGCTGCTTATGCTTGGCGTTCTCACAGATCACGCGCACCACGCCACGGCGGTGGATGACCTTGCACTTGTCACAGATCTTCTTTACTGATGCACGAACCTTCATGATTTCCCTTCTACTGCTGCTTCCTGCTGCTCTTTGCAACGATCTTCTATTGCAAGATCTTTTTATTTGTAGCGGTATACGATACGGCCGCGCTTCAGGTCGTACGGGCTGAGCTCGATGGCGACCCGGTCGCCGGTGAGGATGCGTATGAAGTTCTTGCGCATGCGGCCGGAGACATGAACCAGCGCCTCGTGCTTGTTCTCAAGCTCGACCTTGAACATCGCGTTCGGCAGTATCTCGGTGACTACCGCCATCACTTCAATTGCATCTTCTTTAGACAAACCGTATTCCCTCAGGGGCTAAAGCCCCGCATGCTTCTCTTTGTTGCGGCGCGGCTGAAGCCGAGCCCTTTCAAAACAACTGCAAAAACTTCTGTTGCAAAATCCCTATCGCGTCAAAATCAGCGGCCCGTTTTCCGTTACCGCGACGGTGTGCTCAAAGTGAGCGCTCCATGCTCCGTCGATCGTCACGGCCGTCCAGCCGTCTTCCAGAACCTTTACCTCTGCCGCGCCGGCGTTCACCATCGGCTCGATCGCGAGCACCATGCCCGCGCGCAGCTTCGGACCCTTGCCGCGCGTCCCGTAGTTCGGGATCTGCGGCTCTTCGTGCATGCTCTTGCCGATGCCGTGTCCCACGAAATCGCGGACCACGCTAAAGCCGTTTGCTTCTACGGCCTCCTGCACCGCGGCGCCGACGTCGCCGATCGTGGCGCCCACCTGCACCTCTTGGATCGCGGCATCGAGTGACTGTTGCGTCACATCGAGCAGCTTGCGCGCCGGCTGGGCCAGTTTACCCACGGGAATGGTCACCGCACAGTCCGAGTAAAAGCCGTCCAAGATCACGCCGCAATCGACCGAGACAATATCGCCCTCGGTCAGAACTTTATCCGGCGAAGGGATTCCATGAATCACCTCGTCGTTCACGCTGGTGCAGAGGCAGGCCGGATACCCGTGGTATCCCTTGAACGCCGGTTGCGCGCCAAGCTCTGCGATCCTCTTTGCCGCCACGTTCTCCAGGTCCATCGTGGTGGCTCCGGGCTTTACAGCCGCCCGTACAGCCTGGTGCACCTTCTGCAGCACTTCACCACTGCGCCGCATCTTTGCAATCTCCTGCGGCGTCTTAATCATGATGGCCACTGCGCTTACTGTCCCTTTACACTTTCCGCGGCCCGCAGGCGCGCAAGCGCAGCCAGAATCCTGGCAGTGATCTCTTCCACAGCCAGCTCGCCGTCTATCTCTTCAAATCGTCCGAGTGCGCGGTAGTGATCGACCACCGGAGCCGTCTGCGCCTCGTACGTGCGCATGCGTTCCTGAAAGATTGCCTCGGTGTCGTCGGCCCGCTGTTCCAGAATCGCGCCTTCGCGGTCACACACACCCTCAAGCTTTGGGGGGTTCGTGTAGACGTTGTAGATGCTCTTACAGACAGGACAATTGCGCCGGCCCGTTATCCGGCGCAACAACTGATTATAGCCAACTTTTACGCTCACAGCAATGACGGGAAGCTGCTTCCGGCCACCGGGAGCGGGGGTTACCACTAAGTGCTGGTCGAGCCACTCGGCCTGGCCCAGGGTGCGGGGGAAGCCGTCCAGAATGAAACCTTTGGCGGTGTCCGGCTCGGTAAGGCGAAGGGCCACCAGTTCATTGACCCGCTCGTCCGGAATGAGCTTGCCAGCCTCCATCAGGCTGCGGGTGAGCATCCCGAGGGCGGTGCGGGCCATGGCAGGGTCATTGCGGACCCCGCGAAGAATGTCTCCGGTGGAGATCTGGGGGATATTCCAGACCGCCATCAGCGCCTGGGCCTGGGTTCCCTTGCCTGCGCCCGGAGCTCCCAGCATCAGCACGGGACCGGGCCGAAAGCCGGTCTTGTCCGGCGTTGTCTCTGGCATTCCTACCAGCTCCGGCGACCGCGGGTGCGGCCGCTCTTGGGCGAGAATCCCTCGTAGTGGCGCATGATGAGCTGCGACTCGATCTGGTTCACCGTATCCATCGCCACGCCGACCACGATCAGCAGAGACGTTCCGCCGAAGTAGAAGTTGACGCCCAGACCGTTCGTCACCCACGTCGGCAGGCGGTCAAAGAAGCTCCCGACGAGCCAGAGATGGTTCAGGTGGATGCCGCTGATCAGGAAGGTCGGAATGATCATGATGATGATCAGGTAGATCGCGCCGACGAGTGTGAGGCGGGTGAGCACATCGTTGATAAAGTCCGAAGTGCGCTTGCCGGGGCGGATGCCGGGGATGAAGCCGCCGTACTTGCGCATGTTGTCGGCAATGTCGTCCGGACGGAAGACGATGGAGATGTAGAAGTAGGCGAAGAAGATGATCGCGGCGGCGTTCAGCAGGACGTACCACGGCTCGCCGGGGCGCAGGCCTTCGGTGATCCGGCGCAGAAAGTCATGGTTCTGCACGAACGACATGTTCGCAAAGAGCAGCGGCGCCGACAGGATGGAACTGGCGAAGATAACCGGCATCACGCCGCCGGAGTTCACCTTGAGCGGAAGATGCGTGGACTGGCCGCCCATCATCTTGCGGCCCACGATGCGCTTGGCGTACTGCACGTTGATGCGGCGCTCCGAGCGCTCGACGAAGACGATAAAGGCGACAACGGCGACCATGCCGACGATGAGAAGCGCCAGCGCAGGAACAGTGAAGGCTCCCCATGCATCCGTGCGCGCCTTCTCATAGAGCTCGCCGATGCCGCGGGGCAGGCCCACGACGATGCCGGTGAAGATGAGCAGGCTCATGCCGTTGCCGATGCCGCGTTCGGTGATCTGCTCGCCCAGCCACATGATGAAGGCCGTGCCGGCGGTAAGCGTGATGATGCAGAGCGGAAGAAACTCGGCGCGCGGCATGGTGACCATCGTTTCGCCGGTCTGCGTGTTGGTGAGCGTAAGCGCAATGGCGGCAGACTGTACCGCGGCCAGCATCACGGTGACGTAGCGCGTCCACTGCGTGATCTTGCGGCGGCCAAGCTCGCCTTCCTTCTGCAGCTTGGCGAGCGGCTCATAGATCACGGTGAGCAGCTGGAAGATGATCGACGCGGTAATGTACGGCATGATGCCGAGCGCGAAGATGGTGAGCTTGCGCAGGTTGCCGCCGGTGAACATGTCAAAGAGGCCGAGCGCGGAGCCGGCGTTCTGGTTGAAGAACTGCAGCAGGCTCTGCGCGTTGATGCCCGGCGTGGGAACGAATGCGCCGATGCGGTAGACGGCCAGCAGGCCGAGCGTGAAGAGGACCCGCTTGCGCAGGTCCGGAATGCGAAAGATATTGGCGATCTTCTCAAACATGATGCGTTGAACTCCGGGCTACGCAATACTTCTTGTTTGTCATTCTGGGCCACAGGCGAAGAATCTCACCCTCTTAAAAGCGGCAGGAATACCTAGCTGAGCAACACTGCCGTACCGCCGGCCTTTTCGATCTTCTCCTGCGCTGTCTTGGAGAACTTGTGCGCATGCACCGTGACCGCCGTGGTGAGCTCGCCGTTGCCGAGGACCTTGATCAGGCCGCCCTTGCGCTTGGTGAAGCCAAGTTCGGTGAGCTTCTCGAGCGTGAGCTCCTTCTCGCCGATCTCGGCGATACGGTCCAGGTTGAGCACGGTGTACTCCACGCGGAAGATGTTGGT
>DATMLK010000055.1:0-3536 GCA_035570215.1 Acidobacteriaceae bacterium | reverse complement strand
GCGAAGGCTGATGCGGCCGCGGCGGACGTGCGTCAGCAGCAGGCCAGGATGGAACAGGCGCAGCTGAACCTGAGCTACACGCACATCGTGGCGCCTGCGACCGGCATCGTGAACAAGAAGAGCGTGGTGGTGGGCGCGAATCTCAGCGTGGGGCAGGACCTGCTCACGATCATCCCGCTGGACGATCTCTGGGTGACTGCGAATTTCAAGGAGACGCAGCTGGATAAGATGAAGCCGGGGCAGAAGGTCGTGATCAGCGTGGACGCGCTGGGCGGCAAGAAGTATGACGGCACGGTGACGCAGATCGGCGGCGCGACGGGTTCGAAGTTGAGCCTGTTTCCGCCAGAGAATGCGACCGGCAACTACGTGAAGGTAGTGCAACGCATTCCGGTGCGCATCGACTTCACGGATATGCAGGATGAGAACGCGGACCACCTGCTGCGCATCGGATTCTCGGTGACGCCGAAGGTGCGAGTCAAGTAGCCTTTTGCCGCGTTGAACGAAAAACTTCCACGGATCTTCAAAGAACACGGATTAGAAGCGTATTTGAATAACTCTTAATCCGTGCTTTTCTTTAATCCGGGGAATGTTTTTAGAATAGATCGACGCTTCGCACGGCTTCATCTAATCTGGTAGGCACGCAGGGAAGGCGCTATGCCGGCACTCGACTTCTTTCTCCGACACGCATATCTGATCCTCTTCGGCTGGGTGCTGGGCGAGCAGCTCGGTGTGCCGGTGCCGTCGGTCCCGCTGCTGATCACGGTGGGTACGCTGATCGCCGCTCATCGCATGAGCGGGCCGGCAAGCCTGCTGTGCGTGCTGTGCGCGGCGATACTCGGAGATAGCTTCTGGTACGCTCTGGGCAAGCGCTATGGCAGCCGTGTGCTGGAGCTGCTCTGCAGGCTCTCGTTTGAATCGAACACCTGCGTCGCGAAGACGGAGGGGTACTTTGAGAAGCGCGGCCCCTCGACGCTGCTGATCGCAAAGTTCGTACCGGGGCTGAACACGGTGGCGCCGCCGATCGCCGGCGAGCTGGGCATGCCCTTCGGGCGGTTTCTGCTCTATGATTCCGCGGGCATTCTGCTGTGGGCCTCGGCTGCGCTGTGCGCCGGATACTTCTTCGGCGATATCGTGCGCCGAAACGCCATGCTGCTGGGTCTGCTGGCGCACTTTGCGCTGGCGATATTCATCGTCAACGTGGCGGGCTACATCATCTTTCGCTTCGTGCAGCAGAGGAAGTTTCTGCGCTTCGTGCGCGAGAACCGCATGGAGATCGACGAGCTCAAGGCCATGATCGATGCAGGCGAGAAGCCGTTCATCGTGGACCTGCGGCATCCGTTGGACTATCTGCCGGACCCGCGCGTGCTGCCCGGCGCGGTGCGCATCGGTCCGGCGGACCTGGCCGCGCACAAAGAGGTGATCCCGCTGGACCGCGATGTGATCCTCTACTGCACCTGCCCGAGCGAGCAGACGAGCGCGAAGCTAGCGCTGGACCTGCGCAGGATCGGCGTCACGCGGGTGCGTCCTCTCAAAGGCGGCTTCGATGGCTGGAAGGAAGCGGGCTACGCGCTGGAGGAGTATGTTCCAGCGGCCAAGCCAAGCAGGATCGCGAAGATAAGCCGGTAAAAAAAAAGCAGAAGCAGGTTCTTTGACTCGTCTACGGCCGCTCAGGATGACAAGTAATGATCTTAGTGCGCTAACAATGCCACGCCGGCGCAGACGAAGAGCGCGGCGAGCCAGCGGCGACGGTCGACGTTTTCTTTGAGGAAAATTTTGGCCGCGATGGCGTTGCCCATGAAGGTGAGCGAGGCCGAGGCCGGCGCGGCGAGCGAGAGGTCCACATTGCTCAGCGTAAAGAGCAAGGTGAAGAAGCTGGCGGCCATGGAGAGTACGCCGAGCAGGAAGATGGGGCTGCTGACGACGGCCTTGATGGCGCCCGTCATGCCGGAGACGGCTCGGATCTCGTCGAGATCGCCGATGGAGCGCATCGCGCCCGCGGTCAGCACGTCGCCCGCGACGGCGGTACCGGCGACGGCGATGATGGTCGCCCAGGTCTCGGCTGTGCCGACATAAGTCATACGAGCCGGTCCAGTTCCACGCCGGGATGGTCCGCGTGCTCCGTACGTGACGGCCCGTTGGCGACGAAGCCGACGCCGCAGACGATGAAGAGGATGCCGAGCCAGCGGTAGATCGAGATCTGCTCATGCAGCCAGAACTTCGAGAGCAGCGCGACGACAACGTATCCAAAAGCCGTAGACGGCAGCACGAAGGTCAGGTCAGCCCAGCTGAGCGCGGTCAGGTAGCTGGCAAAGAATCCCAGCAGGCAGAGGATGCCGGTGATCACCCAAGGGTTCTTCATCGCGAAGAAGAGCAGGCCGAGATGCGCGAGCGAGACCGGACCGACCTGCGCCATGCCGTGCGAGAGCAGCGTGTCGCCGACGGATGCGGTGAGCATGACGGCGACCAGAAGGAGCCAGCGTTCGGGGGTGAGAGTGTGCTTCATGCGTCCTTGCGATCTTCGGCGGTGCAGAAACAAAACAAAAGCGGCCAGCCTCGGCTGACCGCTCTCTGATTCTGATGAACGCGAACTACGCGTTCATGCTGACGCTCTCCTGCGCCTTGGTGGCATTGGCTTCCTTGGCGGCGCGGACGGCCTTATTGCGCTTGGAGCGAAGCTTCATGAACGAGACGGCCTCGGTGTAGAGACGGGGCACGTCGCGGTTCACGATCGCCTGCCACACGACGCGGAAGGCGGCCTTGGGGCGGAAGTAGTATTCGTCGTAGAACTTATGCACCATCTCCATCACGTACTCGACCGGCAGGCCGGGGTACTCGATGTGCGCCATCTGGTGGCCGCCCTCGTCGGACATGGCCTCGTTGGTGATGAAGCCGTTCTCCTTGGCGTAGTCAAAGAACTCCGTGCCGGGGAAGGCGTGGGCGATGGAGACCTGGATGGTCTCGACGTCCAGCTGCTTGGCGAAGTCGATGGTGTTGCGGATGGACTCGCGGGTCTCGCCGGGTAGGCCGAGGATGAAATCTCCGTGGATGACCAAGCCGAGCTTGTGGCAGTCGCGGGTGAAGTCGCGAGCGCGCTCGACGGTGGCGCCCTTCTTGATGTTCTTGAGGATCTGGGGGTCGCCGGACTCGTAGCCGACGATGAGCAGGCGGCAGCCGGCTTCCTTCATGGCCTTGAGGGTCTCGTAGTCGGTGGTGACGCGCGAGGTGCAGGACCAGGTGAGGCCGAGCGGCTGAAGCTTCTCGCAGAGCTCGATGGTGCGGGCTTTTTGGATATTGAAGGTGTCGTCGTCGAAGAAGTACTCCTTCACATGGGGGAAGAGCTTCTTGGCCTGGGCCATCTCGGCGGCCACGTCGTCGGTGCTGCGCTTACGCCAGGAGTGGCCGCTGAGGGTCTGGGGCCAGAGGCAGAAGGTGCATTGCGCGGGGCATCCGCGGGTGGAGTAGAGGCTGACGAACGGGTGCAGGAGGAAGGGGACGTTGTACTTGGTGACGTCGAGATCGCGGTGGTAGATCTCGGT
>DATMLK010000054.1:0-26715 GCA_035570215.1 Acidobacteriaceae bacterium | reverse complement strand
ACAACCAGTGGCGCCTGCAGGTTTGTCAGGTCGAGCGGTTTGGACTCCGCCGTCTCCACGTGGATGCGCTGGTAGTGGCGCTTCACGCGCACCATGCCGTAGATGATCAGCGGCACCATGATCGCCGTCATCCATGCGCCTTCCATGAACTTCGAGATCAGCACGACGATGAGCGTGATACCAGTCGCCACTGCGCCGATGCCGTTCACGAACATCTTGCCGTAGTGCTTGCCTTCCATCTTCTTCCAGTGCACCACCATACCCGCCTGCGATAGCGTAAAAGCCAGGAATGCGCCGATGGCATAGAGCGGGATCAGATTGTCGGTCACGCCTTTCATGGCGATCAGGATGAGTGCTGTAAAGCCGGTCAGCGCGTAGATGCCGTGCGAGTACAGCAGGCGGCGGCCGCGCAGCGTGAACACATGCGGCAGAAAATCATGCAGAGCGATCGCGCGCGTCAGCCGCGGAAAATCGGCAAAGGCAGTGTTCGCGGACAGCGCAAGCGCCAGGAAGACGCTACCCATCGTGGCCGTATAGAACCAGCCGCTTCCGGTGATGGCGCGTACCAGGATGCTCAGCATGCTCTGGTAGTTCGACGCGTCCGGATCCATCGCCATGATGTGGTATGCATTCGCCAGGTACGATGTGCCGTAGAGCATGATGATCAGCAGCCCGATGATCACCGTCAGCGTCCACTGCGCATTCTTGGTGCGAGGCTCGCGGAAGGCCATCACGCCGTTCGAGACCGCCTCCACGCCCGTCATCGCGGCGCAGCCGCTGCTGAAGGTCTTCATGATCATCCATATAAAGGCCAGCCCCAGAAACGTATGGTTCGGCGACGCAGGCGGCAGCGTATACAGGCTCACCGGATGCCCATGCGTGATAAAGCACTTCCAGGAGCCGATGCCGATCGCGATCATCAGCGTTCCGACAAAAAGAAAAGTTGGCGCTATGAACGCCAACCCGGTCTCGCGCACGCCGCGCATATTCACAATCGCCAGCACCGCCAGCACCACCATACAGGCCGGCACCATGTGCGGCTGCAGTCCCGGATAGACGTCCACCACGGCCGTTACACCGGCCGAAACGCCCACCGCCGCCGTCAAAATGTAGTCGATCATCAGCGCCGCGGCGGCAAAGAGGCCTGGCATCTCGCCCAGGTTCTCCGTGGCCACGGTGAACGAGCCGCCTCCGTTCGGATACGCTGCGATGGTCTGCCGGTAGCTGAAGTACACGATCACCAGCAGCACAAGAATCGTCGTGATGACCGGCAGGATGTAGTGAAGGCCAGCCAGCCCCATCGGAATCAGGAAGGACATCGCGGCCTCTGGACCGTATGCTGCTGAGGTCAGGCCGTCTAACCCAAAGATGGGGATACCGGAAGAAACTCCAATGTGCTCTGCTCGTTCCTCGCTGGTCGCGAGGGGCTTACCAAACAAAATATCTAAGAGGGACATCAACTCTCCGGAGGGGGGACACTTTCCATAGTACGCGAGGCTGTCAAGCGGCTAGCTTTCCCCTGGGCCGCACCCTGTGGAAACCCCTGAAAAGCACATAAAATCCCGTGTTTTTCGCTTCCCGTCTAAACTGGTAACAGGATGCTCGAGCAGACCCATACCGCCCCGTCTATCGACGAAGGCTCCACCATCGCCATTGCCATGTCCGGCGGCGTGGACTCCTCCGCCGTGGCGGGCCTGCTGCGTTCTGAAGGCCACAATGTAATCGGGCTTACGCTGCAGCTCTGGAACCAGCGCCGCCTGGCCGGGCACGAGGGCATGCCCGAGGCCGTGCAGGGCCGCTGCTGCTCAATTGACGACGTCTACGACGCGCGACGCGTGGCTGAGCAGCTCGACATTCCCTACTACCTCGTTAACCAGCAGGATCGCTTCGAGCAGGATGTGGTGAAGCCGTTCGTGGCCGAGTATCTCGCCGGGCGCACGCCGATTCCCTGCACGCTCTGCAACAATCACCTGAAGTTCGACCAGCTGCTCACCACCGCGCGCCAGATCGGGGCCGAGCGCATCGCCACCGGCCACTATGCGCGCAATGAATGGAGTCCGGAGCGGCAGCGCTGGATTCTGAAGCGGCCCGCGGATCGGGCTAAAGACCAGACTTATTTTCTTTTCGGGTTAACGCAGGAGCAGCTCAGCCGTACGCTCTTCCCGCTCGGCGAGATGCAGAAGCCTGCCGTGCGGCAGATGGCCGCCGACCACGGCATGCCGGCGCGGCTGGCGCAGAAGCCGGACTCGCAGGAGATATGCTTCATCCCCGGCGGCGACTATAAGGCGTTCATCGACGCGTATCTTGAGGAGCAGGGTGAAGAGGTGCCGGTGACCGCGGGCACGATGAAGAATGCCGCAGGCGAGATCGTCGGCGAGCACAGCGGCATCCGCAACTTCACCGTCGGCCAGAGGAAGGGCCTGGGCGTCTCATCGCAGAGTCCGCTCTATGTGCTGGAGATCAAGCCGGAGGAGCGCGAGGTCGTCATCGGCGCGGAGGAGGATCTCTTCTCGCGCGAGCTGCGCGCCGATCGCGTGAACTGGATCTCGATTCCCGAACTCACGGAGCCGATGCGCGTCACCATCAAGGTGCGCCACCGGCACGAGCCTGCCGCGGCAACGCTCTCGCCTGCTCCCGATGGCGGTACAGTCTCTGCGCTCTTCGACGAGCCGCAGCGCGCCATCACGCCAGGACAGGCAGCGGTCTTCTATCAGGATGATGAGGTTGTTGGCGGAGGCTGGATCTATTAATCCAGTGATACAGATAATCCAGTGATACAGATTTGAATTAGAAAGTCTTTGACTGTCGCGGCTTGATATAGACCATCTGGATTCTTCGCGCCCAAGTGCAGGCGCTCTGAATGACGGCCTTCTAAAATTTATACAAAAGCATCTTTGCTGATTTTTCTTTATACGAAGTCGTCTTCGTTGCGGTTATAGACCGCACGCGGGAACTTGCTGTTGGTCAACTTCTCGACCGCGGCCTTCAGGCCATTCATCAGGCCGGAGATCTGCTTTACCGGGATCATCACCGTGCGCTGCACCGTACTGGTGATCTCTCCGATTCCGTCCAGCGTAGCGGAGACCATCTGGTCGGCTCGCTGCACCTGGACGTTTACCGTGTCGAGGGTAGTATTCACCACGCGATCCAGACGCTGCGCCTGGTCGCGCAGCAGGAAGCTGGCCTCGGTTACATTGTCGGTCATCACGCGCAGCTTTGGTGCCGCGTCTTCGAGAATGGCTCGCGAGATATCCAGCACCGGTACCGACTTCGAGCGCAGCTCCTCGGCGATGCGGAGCAGTTGCCTCTGCGTCTTCGCCGCACCCACTGCCATGCTGACCATGATGATCGTCTGAAAGAGCACGGAGAGGCTGACCACGCCCACGAAGATCATGAACAGCCGCGAGCCCGTCACCGCACCGATGTCGGAGGACTGTAGTAAGAGGGCGGTCGCGTTCAGCACTTCAGGGTGCATGTCGTACTCCGGTCGTTCTTCCCATGTTGAAGCTGGTGTTGCAAGCAAAAGTATCACAGCCGGCGCAGGTCGCACCCGAACCCGCAATCGAGCGGGCTAATAGCCGAACGACGCGCAACCTGCACCGGCCGCCTGATTAGGCGTCGGTATCGGTGGTCGTGGTCTGGTAGGCGTGCTTGCCGGCTTCGACGGCGGCCGAGAGCTTCTCGGCGGTCTCGCCCACGTAGCCGCGGCCCTTGTCCACGTACTGGCTCCACTGCGTGCGTCCGCGCTCGTAGTACTCCTTGCCGCGGTCCACATACTCACCGGCCTGCTGGCGGCCCTTCTCTACCAGCTCAGTTGCGCGCTGCTTTGCATCCAGCGCGGTGGAGAGAATCTCTTCCCTGGTCTCTTTGCCCGCCTTCGGCGCATAGAGTACGCCGAGCAGGGCGCCCAGGCCCAGTCCTGCAAGAAACCAACCAATGCCGCTCCCGCTGCTGTTCTCGTCAGACATATCGTTCTCCTTGGTGTTTCATCTCGTGTTCATTCACCCCCGGGTGAATGGGATGGTAGCAGTTGCCGCATCGTTGCAGCTAAAGCATTTCTATCTTTATGGATGCGGCGGCCTGTGCTCAGGTTGCAGCATCTTCGCTCTTCTCCAGTATCCTCCGCCCGCGTACGCATGGCAATGGTAGGCTGATAATCTGCCGCAGGCAGCCCCATGGCATTTGCGCCGTCCAAATTAGATTATCTTTAGATAATCGTGTCCAGAACGTTTGCTTCCGCCAAAAACAGAATCGTTTCAAGAACGAAGGAGCCATCATGATCGAGCTACAGAAAACTCCTAAAGGCCTGAAGAACCTCATCGCCATCGCCGGAGCTCTCGGGTTGGCGCTTGCACTGGCAGGCTGCAAGCACACCGTAGACGACGCCACGCTCAACAGCAATGTGCAGAGCAAGATCAGCGCTGATTCCACGCTTACCGGCCAACCTATCCAGGTCGCGACCGCCAATGGCGTGGTGACGTTGAACGGCACCGTGGATAGCGACGCAGCGCGCGCCGCTGCCGCGAACGACGTTATGCAGGTAGCAGGCATAAAAATGGTGAACAACAGCCTGGTTGTTGACGCGAACGCGCAGCCGCCTGTCGTCGCCGCTGCACCGGTCCCCACACCGGCACCAGCACCAACCGTAAAGAGCAAGCCTTCCGCTGCAAAATCAACACCAGCTTCCGGCCCCTATACGCAGGCACCCGCGCCCATCGTGCAGAATGCACCGCCTCCACCACCGCCGCTGCCGCCTCCTCCGCCTCCCAAACCGGAGCTGAAGACATTCACGCTGCCGGCAGGCACGGTGCTGCCGATCCGCACCACGGAGGCATTGTCCAGTGGCACCTCGACGCAGGGCAGCCCATTCCACGGCGCTCTGGCGGCCGACGTCACCGACGCCGACGGCAATCTGGTTCTGGCCAGCGGCACGGCAGTCACTGGTCAGGTGATTACGGTGCAGGACGCCGCCCACTTCAAGGGCTCGTCGCTGCTGAGCATCACGCTGACCTCGGTCTCGGTGAAGGGTGACCGTCTCCCCGTCTCCACCGATCCGTATTCGCTTGAGGGCAAGGGACGCGGCAAGAATACCGCGGAGAAGGTCGGCGGCGGTGCCGTAGTGGGAGCCATCCTCGGCGGCATCTTCGGCGGCGGTAAAGGAGCCGCGATCGGCGCGGCAGCCGGCGGCGGTATAGGGGCCGGAGCGAACGCCGTCACCAAGGGCCAGGAGGTCAGCATCCCGAGCGAATCGATCGTTCGCTTCAAACTGACCAACTCCCTCTCCGTAACGCGCTGATCTGCATCCAAGCATGGAGGGAGGCTGTGGTCTCCCTCCAAATAATTGAAAACCAGCCGGCATTCACGTACGACGAATTCCATGTTTTTGCGTCTTTAACATGCCTTTTGCTGTATTTATGGACGGTATAAATCAGTAACGGCAGCATCCGGGTCACGTTCCAGCCGTGTAAAATCGAAGATGTAGACTCTCTTCCTCTTTCATACGTCTCTCCAGCAGACAAAAAACAAGCGAGGTACCTCGTTTTGCATAAGGCTTCCAGCACTCCCAGCGGCTACCTGACCTTCACCCTGCATGCGCATCTGCCGTATGTGGTGAATCACGGAACCTGGCCGCACGGGCTGGAGTGGCTGCACGAGGCCGCCGCCGAGACCTATCTGCCGCTGCTGCGCATGATGAAGAACCTTGAGCGCGACGGGCTGGCGCTGAAGTGCAATCTGAACATCTCCCCCATCCTGCTCGAGCAGCTTGCGCACCCGGTCTTCCGCGCGGAGTTCCCCAAGTACGTCGAGCGCAAGATCCTGGCGGCGCGCGAGGATGAAGCCTACTTCACCCAGGGCGGCGATACCCACTTCGCCCACACCGCTCGCTTCTGGCAGAACTTCTTCCAGTCCGCGCTGGACGACTTCTATTCCTTCGACGGCGACATCGTGAAGGGATTCAAACACTTTCACCAGACCGGCCAGATCGAGATCATCACCTGCGGTGCCACCCACGGCTACATGCCGCTGCTGGGAACAGACGAGAGCGTCCGCGCGCAGATCCGTACCGCCGTGGCCACGCACAAGAAGCACATCGGCGAGCATCCGCGCGGCATCTGGGCGCCGGAGTGCGGCTACCGCCCCGCAGGCATGTGGGAGTTTCCCGTCACCCCGGCCGGCGCGATCGAGCCGTGGAAGCCCTTTGACCGCATCGGCGTGGAGCAGGCGCTCTCCGAAAGCGGCATCGAATACTTCTTCGTCGACACCCATCTGGTCGAGGAGTCCGAGCGCATCCCTTCGCCCTACGAGCTGCTGAACGGCAAAGTGCCGAAGGATGCGAAGACCGTGCAGATGACGCACGAGAACCACCGTTCGCTCTACCAGCCTTATTATGTGGACGGCCCCTACGACAAGCGCTACGCGACAACCATCTTTCCGCGCGACCCAAAGACCGGCATCCAGGTGTGGAGCGGCGATTCCGGCTACCCCGGCGATGCGCTCTATCTCGACTTCCACAAGAAGCGCTGGCCCGGCGGGCATCGCTACTGGCAGGTCACCGGTTCGAAGATCGACATCGGCGCCAAGACTCCGTACTACCCCTATGAAGCCGCCGAGCGCGTGAAGTCGCACGCCGATCATTTTGTGCATCTCGTCTATGAGGCGCTCAAGGATGGTCTGAACGACGAGATCCCGCCGATCCTTACCTCTCCCTTTGACGCAGAACTCTTCGGCCACTGGTGGTATGAAGGCGTGCTGTGGCTGGAGGCCGTCGCCCGCGTGATGGCGCGAGAGGATATTCCCATCGCGCTGATCACCTGCAGCGAATATCTCGACAAGTATCCGCGCGCCGGCTTTATCGCCATGCATGAAGGTTCGTGGGGTGCCGAAGGCACCAATCAGGTCTGGATGAATCCCGACACGAGCTGGACCTACACCCACATCTATCCGGCCGAGGCCTTCACCCGCGATGTGGCCACCGCCGGCAAGTGGAAGGATGGCGGCCTGGGCGAACGCATCATGAAGCAGCTCTGCCGCGAGCTTCTGCTGCTCGAGTCCAGCGACTGGCAGTTCCTCATCACCACCGGAGCCGCGCGCGACTACGCCGAGACACGCTTCCTGACGCACAACGACCAGTTCCAGGAGGTCGCGAACATCTGGAAGAGCTTTGCGGCGTATGGCAAGATCAGCGAAGCCGAGGAGCAGCGGCTTGCCGCAATCGAGTTGCGCGACAGCGTCTTCGCGGAGATCGACCCCAGTTTCTGGGCCCTCGGCGCAAAAGAACCAGCGCGCGCTTAAATTTGGCCACCAGCACACACTCTCTCGCAACGCAGCGCTACGGCCTGCCCTCGCTCTGGCACCTGCTCTCGCTGGATGCTCCGACGGTGGCGCTCCTCTGGTTCCTGCTCGCGGCACGTGCCGCGCATATTGCTCTCCACATCACCGATGCAGCCGCGCTCGCGCTGGGCACGTGGATGCTCTACGCCATCGACCGCATGCTGGACGCTCATTTCGGCGCGCTGCATCTGCAGGAGGAGCGCCATCGCTTTCACGGCGCAAACCAGGGCGTGTTCCTCGTTACATTGGCCTGCGCAGTGCCGGCACTTCTCACTCTGCTCGCCCACATGGAGCCGCGGTTGCTGCATGCGTATCTTCTGCTGGGAACGGCGCTGGCGGGATACTTCATGGCGATTCATACGCGCGTTCTCGCGCAGTACATCCCCAAAGAGCTCGCCGTCGGCGTCATCTTTGCGGCGGCTATTTTTATGCCGGAATTGCTTACAGGTTTTATGCCTGAGTTCATGGCAGGAACGGCGCGCGCCGTTCTGCCGCAGGCCCTCTGCTTCGGTGCGCTCTGCTGGCTAAACTGCACGCTGATCTATCAGCGGGAACACGCCAATCCGCGAGACGCCCACTGGAGCACGCGCTTCGCCATACGGAACACATCGTTTCTGCTCGCGGTACTCGCAACGGCGGGCCTGATCCTGTTCATTACCGGCTCGGCTCAACTGCCGGGCGCGGCTATCGCCATGAGCGCGGCAGCGCTGCTGGCGCTGCATCGCCTTCGCTCCCGCATGGGTAAACTGCCCTTCCGCATAGCGGCGGACGCGGCCCTGCTATCACCGATTCTCCTCTTTTTGCGATAAGGCACTTTCGCAATGACTCGCCTCTGCCGGGTTCGGCCCGTTAAATTAACATTCGAATAAATTTTTGGCTTTACAATTTTTACAGACCCATGAATCTTTATCTGTTGCGGCACGCCAGCGCGGGAACGCGCCGCCCCAATCCCACTATCGACAACAAGCGGCCCATCGACAAGGCCGGCCGCGAGCACTGCGTCCACCTGGCGCAGGTGCTGAACACGTTTGACCTGAACTTCGATCTCATCCTCTCGAGCCCGCTCAAGCGCTGCCTGCAGACGGCCTCGTTCGTCGGCACCGAGACGGGCTACGATGCACCCATCCAGATCTCCCGCGCGCTCTCGCCGGCCGGAACCTACGCCGAGTTCCAGCAGCTGGTGACGCAGTGCGCCAAGCATGAGAACGTGCTGATGGTCGGCCACAATCCCAACATCACGCACTTCCTCGGCTCGTTGCTGACGCCCGCCGCGAGCAAATCGACGGCCGCGGTGCGCATGCGCAAGGGCAGCATCGCGCGTGTGAACCTGGAGCGCCAGCCCGCGACGCTGCAGTGGCTGCTCGATCCGCGCATGGTGCGCGCGCTCTATATCAATTCAGCAAAGAGTTCGCGGCGGAAGACCTCGCGGAAGTAAGCCGCTTCCTTGCGCAGCGCCCACATCTCCAGCTCGGCGCCGGTGCGTCCCGGCTTCAGCCGCATGGTCACCCGCTTGGGACGGATCTGCACCCGCACCTGAAGCACATCGCTGGCGCGGTCCTGATTGAGCGCCATCGCCAGGCGCAGCAGCACGATGGCGGATTGCACATGCGTATGCTCCTCAATGGAGATGGTGCGCATCAGCCGGTCCAGCGGACTCAGCCGGCTCTTTCCGAGATAGCGGGCTATCGCTGAAACGATCGCTCGTTGCTCCGGCGTAAAACCGAATATCTCCGAGTTCGCCACGATGTACTGCGTATGCCTGTGACGTCCCTGGTGGTTCATGAACTTGCCGATGTCCTGCAGCATCGCCGCCGATTCAAGCCAGAGCCTGTACTCCGGCGGCAGGCCGTGCACTGCCTTGAGCGCGTCAAAGAGCTGCGCTGCGTGCGCGCGCACATGATCGGCGCGGCGAAGGTCCACGCCATAGCGGTTGGCCACCTCCAGCACCGCTTCCCAGCGTTCGTCTTCAAACTTCTTGTGCGACACGGCGCGCTGGTCGGTCGCGGCCAGCATCTGCGCCAGCATGCCGTCGCGCAGGCCCATGGTGGAGTAGCGAAATCCCTTCAGCCCGAGCCGCTCCAGCAGCTCCGCATAGACCATCGCGCCGCCGATGATGATCTCTGACCGCTTCGCGTTGATGCCGGGAAAGGCCGCGCGCTGCGCGTTGTTCATCTTGGCGAGCCGGTCGGCGATGGCGCGCACCAGCTCGGTGGAGGCAAAGTTCTTTTGTGCCGGCAGCTTCTTTCGGCCGCGCTTGCCCGCGGCAGTGTTGCGGATGACGGCCGCGCTGGACTCCGCCAGTGCGGCGGCGGTCCCGGATGTGGCAATGACGAGCGGAACGCGGGGGATGCCCATCTTGCGCTCCGCCTTCTGCAGTTCGCGGCGAATGAACTTCTTCAGCCGCGCGATATCGTCCTTCACCGGCGGGTCTGTCCGCAGAAACTCCTGCTGCAGGCGGACGGCGCCGAGCGGCAGGCTCACCATCTCGCGGATGCGGCCCTGGTCGGAGAGCGTCACCTCGCAGCTGCCGCCGCCGAGGTCGATCATCAGGCAGCGCCCGCGCGCGCCACGCTCATTGTTGACCACGCCGAGGTGGATCAGGCGGCCTTCTTCAAGTCCGGAGATCACCTCCACGTTCCAGCCCGTCTCGGACTTCACCCACTCGACGAAGGCCGGGGCGTTGCGCGCATCGCGCATAGCCGAGGTGGCGACGACGCGCACCGTATCCACCAAATGCGTCTGCGCGGCCTTGTGGAAGCGCTTGAGAGCGCGGATGGTGGAGGCCATGGACTCCGGCGAGATGACGCCGGTTTCAAAAACGCTGGCGCCCAGCCGCGTGACCTCGCGGTCCTCATAGAGCGTATGCAGCTTGTGCTGCTGCACGGCGGCAATCTTCAGCCGGCAGGAGTTTGATCCGATGTCCACGGCGGCAAAGGTCGGCATCTGCGGGAACGTACCTCGCGTTCTAATCTACATGGTCTGGCAGCAGGCTGCGCGGTGGATTTGCAACGCTTCGCGTGGCGGCATCATCTCAAAAGAGACTGCTATTCTGAAGCTGACATAGCCTATGGCGACACTCGACATAAAAGCCGCGCCGGACTGTGTTCGAACAAACACCGAGTGCGAGGCGTCCCGCAAGACCCCGCGCGCAGGCTCCATCGCGCTTCTGCTCGCGCTCTTTCTCGCCATCTACGGGGCCACGCTGTGGACGCCCGCGCTGCTGGACGACGCCGATGCGACCCACGCCGCGGCCGCGCTGCACATCGCCAAGAGCGGCGACTGGGTGACGCTCAAGGTGGACGGCGTGCGCTATCTGGAAAAGCCGCCGCTTCCCTACTGGATGGTGGCAGTGGACGACCGGGTTCTCTGCATGCGCGGCGGCGGTTTTGATGAGAACCTCGCCGCCTTCGCCGCGCATCTGCCGGCAACGCTCGCCGTCTTTCTGCTGGCGGCGCTGGGCTACTGGTGGGCGCTACTGGCATGGGGCGAACGCGCTGCCTTCTACACCGGATTAGGCCTGCTCACCTCGGCGGGCGTGTTTCTGTTTACCAGGATATTTATTCCAGAGGCGCTGCTCTCGCTCTTTCTGTGCGCGGCGCTCTTCTGCTTTCTGCGCGGATTGGAGCTGCGCCGCTCAATCTATTTTTACGGCGCGGCCGCGCTGATCGCACTGGCTGTTCTGACGAAGGGCCTGATCGCGCCGGTCTTTTTTCTTTCTGCTGCTGGTGCCTTTCTTTTCGCCACGGGAGAACTCCATCGCTGGCGGGAACTCCACATTGTTCGCTGTACTTTTATTTTTCTGGCGATCGCCGCGCCGTGGCACATACTGGCCGGGGTGCGCAATCGCGGCGGCATGAACGGCCGCGGCTTCTTCTGGTTCTACTTCATCAATGAGCACGTGCTGCGCTTTCTCGGCCGGCGTTATCCGATGGACTACAACAAGCTGCCCGCCGCGCTCTATTGGAGCCTGCACATCGTCTGGCTCTTTCCCTGGAGCTTTTTTATTCCGGCCGCCGCCGTAGCAACCTGGCGCTGGGGGAAGACGCAGCCGCGATACAGCCTGCGCAATGCAGACTTCGCCACGCGCACCACGCTGCTGCTCGCGATCTACTCCGCCATCGTGCTGATCTTCTTTTCGTTCTCGACCAACCAGGAGTACTACACCTTTCCCGTCTACCTGCCGCTGGCGATGCTGATCGCGGCAGCGGTAGCGCAATGCGAAACAGCGCAGAGCGAAGCCGGCGGCCCGGAGCAGGCAGAGCACCACTGGATTACGACCGCGCACGCCGCACTCGCCGCATTTGGCGCGGCTGTGGCGGCTGCGCTCTGCTACGGCCTGTGGTCGTCGCGGCATATGCACTATGTTCCCGACATCGGCGGCCTGCTGGCGCATCGCGGCGTGGGCCACTACACGCTCTCCATGTCGCACTTCTTCGATCTCACCGGGCCGTCGTTCGCTGCGCTGCGGCTGCCGGCGGCGCTGGCGGCCGCGGCCTTCGCCTTCGGGCCGGGCATCGCATGGCGGCTGCGCGCTCTGCATCGGCACCGCCCGGCAACCATCGCGATCGCGCTCACTGCCGCCGTATTCCTTGTCGCGGCTCACATCGCGCTGGTGCGCTTTGAGCCGATGCTGTCCTCGCGCGACTTCGCCGACCGCATCCAGCAGACCATCCGCTCTCAGCCCGGCGACGAGAGTGCCGAGATCTATCTCTACGGCGACCAGTCCTACGGCTCATCGATCCCGCTCTACACCGGGCGCAGCGCCTATCTCGTCAATGGCCGCAGCAGCTCGATGATCTGGGGTTCGACCTACGCCGACGCACCGGATATCTTTCTGACCGGAGACGACCTACTGGCTCGCTGGGGGACCGGCGCGCGCAAGTTCCTCTTTGTGCCCATGGAGGAGCGCGATGCCGTGGACGCGCTCTTCGCAACCCGGCCCGATCTGCACCCCGTGCTGCTGGACGAGACCTCCGGCAAGGAGCTGCTGACCGACAGGCCGCTGAATCCCATGCGAGAAGCTCCTGTGGCCGTGCAAGAAGCGCCTGCGGCCGTGCAAGAATAGCTGCTATGCGCAGTGTGCTCTTAATCGACGACGACGCCATGAGCCGCGATCTCTTCTCCGTTCTGCTGGAGGGCGAAGGCTATGCCGTGCGCACCTGCGAAAATGGCGACGCCGCGCTCGCAGCCTTGCGGACCGGCAAATCCCGGCCGGACGCCATCCTCAGCGACATGCAGATGTCCGGCACGACCGGCACCGCGCTGGCAGAGGCTCTCCGCGCGCTCTGCCCGCGCAGCGTGATCATCGGTATGAGCGCATCGAAGCCGTCAGGCGGTCAGCTGAAGGGTTTTGATGCCTTCCTGCTCAAGCCGTTCGACGGCGCGCAGTTCACCAAGGCGCTGGGTTCCCTGAATTCCGGAACACCCGCCGAGACAGCCCCGGCCGGGAAAAGCCAGGTGTCCGACCTTGACGAGGCCGTGGTTGCACCTCTGGCCGCCGCCATGCCCTCCGGGCAGCTGGGCGCGCTCTATGCGCTCTCGCTCTCGGACACCCGCAAGCGCGTTGCCGCCATGCGGCAGTCGCTGGCGGCAGGCAACGACGGCGCCTTCCGCGGCGAGGCGCACGCGATCAAGGGAGGTGCTGTTATGCTGGGTGCCTCCGCCGTGGCCGAGTTGGCGCGGCAGATGGAGGAGGCGGGTATCTCGGCTGATGCTCCCGGCCTTCTGGACGATTTAATCGCCGCCATCACGCGACTTGAAGGTATTCTGTTGCTAACATTGCCCAGACATACGACCAGTTCCACGGAGACACCATGAAGGACGCGGCACCGAAGAGCAAATCGCCAGTGGCTGCAGCTCCATCCGCCGCAAAGCCCGGCTCGACAGGCATTCGCATCGTCGTCGCCGACGATCATCCCGTGGTCCGCTTCGGCGTAAAGAACATGCTGATGCACGATAGCGGCTTTGACGTGGTGGGCGAGGCCGAGGACGGCGACGACGCCATCACGCAGACGCTCGAACTCGAACCGGACATTCTTCTGCTGGATCTGCAGATGCCGCGCCTGCCGGGACTCGAAGCCATGCGCGCCATCATGGGGCGTTCGCCGCGCGTCAAGATCATTCTGCTCACCAGCACCGTCTCCACCCAGCAGATCATCGAAGCGCTGCAGATCGGCGCACGCGGCATTGTGCTGAAGGACGCCGTGGCCGGCGATCTCTCCACGGCCATCCGCGCCGTCTCTACCGGCGACTACTGGATCGGCGGCCAGCGCGTCGTGAACCTGGTGAAGGCTCTGCACGATCTGATGCAGCAGGCCGCGGAGATGCCGGAGCGCAAGACCTATGGCCTGACCCCGCGTGAGCTTGAGGTGGTTGGCTGCATCGTGGAAGGCTGCAGTAATAAAGACGTCGCCAGGCAGTTCACCATCAGTGAAGAGACCGTGAAGCGCCATCTCTCGAATATCTTTGACAAGACCGGCGTCTCGACGCGGCTGGAGCTTGCGCTCTTCGCCATCTCGCACAAGCTCGTCGCACCCACGGAGTAGCCGCGCCCGCGGAATAGCTGCTCTGAGGCAACGCGTCCCTGGGTTGCCTCGAAATATCTTTTTTATCTCGTCAACATTCCCTTACAACAGGACACCTCTCTCTCCTGAAGGGGCATCACACCTGATGTCGCGCATCTTGCGCTGCCCGCGGATTTCCAAGTCCGCTCAAACATCTGTAAGGAGACCATCCTCTATGAAGCTTAAGTCCTCTCTCGCGGCACTGGCTGTGCTTGCCGCCATGTCCACACCGTTCCATCTCTCCGCACAGGAGCCGAACCCCACAGCTAACACTGCTTCCGTCCCCAATGGCGGTCAGTCCTCTGGCACGGACGCCAACGGCAATCCAATCTTTGTCGTCAATACCGTGGAACGCGAACTGCCTGCGGTCAACTACTTCCACCGCAGCGGCTCTACCCATGTCGGCATGCAGGGTACGGAGCTTATGTCCGGCGCCACGGGCGAGGCCAAGGTGGCGAGCGAACGCGGCCGCCTGACCATAAACCTGCACTTTGAAGGGCTCACTCCGGCCAACGGCTTCGGCAATGAGTATCTGACCTATGTGCTCTGGGCGATTACGCCGGACGGACGGCCCGAGAACCTCGGCGAGATACTGCCCGACGGCACCCATGGCGACATCAAGGTGACGACGAGCTTGCAGAGCTTCGGCCTGATCATCACCGCCGAACCCTACTTCAGCGTCAGCACGCCGAGTGACGTCGTGGTGATGCAGAACGTGATCCTGCAGGACAAGACCGCCGGCGTGATTGAGCCGGTCATCGCGCATTACCATCTGCTGCCGCGCGGCCAGTACACCATAACGGCAGGCGCGCACACTAATGTGGATCCGATCACGCGCGACGAGCACTCGCCGCTTGAGCTCTACGAGGCGCACAATGCCGTACGCCTGGCCGAACTGGCCGGTGCGGCGCAGTACTCGCCCGATACTCTTGCCGGCGCGAAGACTGCCCTGCTGAATGCCGACGAGATGGACAAGAACAAGCATCGCGACGAAAAGGTGGAGATCACCTACGCGCGTGAGGCCGTACAACGCGCCGAGGATGCCCGCATCGACACCCTGCGCAAGCAGGCTGCCGAGCGCGCCAAGAACGCCGAGAACGCCAAGAACCAGGCACAGGCCGACGCCGCCACGGCGCAACAGCAGGCAGCGGATGCCCAGCAACAGGCTGCTGACGCCCAGGCTGCCAAAGCCAAGGCGGATGCAGACCGTGCTGCCGCGGAAGCCGCGGCTGCCGCGGCCCAAAACCAGGCTGCCGATGCGGCTGCCCAGGTCACCGCTGCCCGCGAGAAGCTGCGCGCGCAGTTGAACGCCATTCTGCAGACCACGGAGAATGCCCGCGGCCTGATCGTGAACATGTCGGACGTGCTCTTTGCCACCGGCAAGTACACCCTCAAGACGAATACGCAGGTCTCGCTGGCGAAGGTCGCCGGCATTCTGCAGGCCTACCCCGGTCTGACGCTGCAGGTGGAAGGTTATACCGACAGCGTCGGCGGCGATGACTACAACCAGAAGCTCTCCGAGAATCGCGCCAACGCGGTGCGTGACTTCCTCATCAAACAGGGCGTCGCGCCGGGCAGCATCACCGCGACCGGCTACGGCAAGAACGATCCTGTCGCCGACAACAGCACAAAGGAAGGACGGCAGCAGAATCGCCGTGTGCAGCTCGTGGTCTCCGGTGCAGCCATCGGCATCACGGAATCGCAACCGCAGTAAAAATCTTTTGCAACAAAATAAAAGGGCCGCTCCAGACAGGGGCGGCCCTTTTTATTGCATACCTGCAAAAAAATTTAGTCGATGTGCAGGGTCCAGCCCAGTTCCCCGAGCTTGACCTCGATCTCCTGGAGTGCCGCGGCCAGCGCGCTGCGCCGGTGCGGATTGCTGGTGCGTTCGGCCAGGATGCGCTCGCGCTGCAGCTCAAGTTCATGGCGGCGGCGCTTCCGCTCAGCCTCTTCCTTGTGCGCTGCGTGGTCATCCAGCTTTTTGGTGGACGGTTTGGCGGATGCTGCTTCAGCCTGCCGCTCTTCAACGGACTTGCTTTCCCAACCCTTCGACATAACTCTATTGTACGCAACCGGCGCAATCCCGGTCTTCTCCACCATGCATCGCGCGCGATATGCACACGGGCGGCGTAGAATATCCTTTCTGAGCGGTAGCCCTTCGGCGCCGGCGCAGCCGATTATCGGATTGAAACTATCCTGGCTTTCAAAACATCTATTTGGTTAGCATAGAACCTCTGCCCGCATGCCCTTTATCCCTCATTCCGGTCCTCTACCAGCGCGCCTCGGTCCGCGCGGCTGCGCGGTGTAACCGATGTGGATCGTACGCCTTGCGCTGCGGCGCCCCTATACGTTCGTTGTGATGTCGGTGCTTATTCTTGTGCTGGGCATCGTCAGCATTATGACGATGCCGACTGACGTCTTTCCCGACATCGACATACCCGTCGTTACCGTGATCTGGTCCTATCCCGGCATGAGCCCGGATGAGATGGAAAAGCGCATGACCACGATCAGTGAGCGTGCCATGACCACGGCCGTGAACAACATCCAACACATTGAGTCGCAGTCGGTCGACGGCATCTCCATTATCAAGGTCTTCTTCCAGCCCAACACGGACATCGGCAGCGCCGTGGCGGAGGTCACGGCCGTCAACCAGACGATTCTGAAGATCCTGCCGCCGGGCACAACGCCGCCGTTCATTCTGCAGTTCAGCGCATCGAACGTGCCGATCCTGCAGGCCGTGCTCTCCAGCGATACACTCTCTGAGGCTGACCTCTATGACCTCGGGCTGAACTTTGTGCGCACGCAGCTGGCAACCGTGCAGGGCGCGCAGGTACCTGCACCCTACGGCGGCAAGGCGCGTAACGTCACCGTGGATCTGGACCTGGACCAGCTCTACGCCAAGGGACTCTCGCCAACGGATGTGGTGAATGCGCTTACCGCCGGAAACCTGATCCTGCCGGCGGGCGACGCCAAGATCGGCGATCTCGATTACGTCGTGCGCACGAACGCGAGTCCCGACGTGCTGGCGGACCTGAACAACCTGCCCATCAAGCAGGTGAACGGAGCCATGGTCTACATACGCGATGTGGCGCAGGTGCATGACGGCTTCTTCCCGCAGCAGAACATTGTGCGCGTCAACGGCAAGCGCGCCGCATTCCTGACCATCATGAAGGCGGGCAGTGCCTCCACGCTGGATATTGTGAAGAAGGTGCGAGAGGCACTGCCAAAGATCCAGGCGAACCTGCCCAAGGAGCTGAAGATCGATCTGCTCTTCGACCAGTCGGTCTTCGTGCGCGCGGCACTCACGGGCGTGGTGAAGGAGGCCGCCATCGCGGCGACGCTCACCGCGCTGATGATCCTGCTCTTCCTGGGCAGCTGGCGCAGCACGGTGATCGTGGCCATCTCCATTCCGCTCTCGATCCTTACCTCGCTGATCGTGATGAAGTTCCTGGGCGAGACGCTGAATACCATGACGCTCGGCGGGCTGGGTCTCGCCGTCGGCATTCTCGTCGACGATGCGACCGTTGAGATCGAGAATATCCACCGCAATCTCGGCATGGGCAAGGATATTGAGCCGGCCATTCTCGACGGCGCCGCGCAGATCGCCGTGCCCGCCTTCGTCTCGACGCTGGCCATCTGCATCGTCTTTGTTCCGGTCGTCTTCCTCTCCGGCGCGGCCAAGAGCCTGTTTACACCGCTGGGCATGGCCGTGGTCTTCGCCATGATGGCCAGCTACCTGCTCTCACGCACGCTGGTGCCGACGATGGTGAAGTTTCTGCTGGCCAGCGAAGTGGACATGTATCAGGACCATGAGGCCGAGCATCACGATCTGGCCGCGCAACATGCCAACTGGGTCTGGCGGCTGCACTTCCGCTTCAACAAGAGGTTCGAGCAGCTTCGCGCGCGCTACTCCACGCTTCTGCATTGGGCCCTGAGCAACTACCGCTTCACCCTGGGCTGCTTCCTCGCCTTCGCCCTGCTTACGGCGTGCCTGGTTCCCTTCATTGGTGAAGATTTCTTCCCGCAGGTCGACGCCGGCACATTCCGCCTGCACGTGCGCGCGCCCGCCGGCACACGCATTGAAGATACCGAGCAGATCTTCGGCCAGGTCGAGGACACCATCCGCGATGTGATCCCGCCGAAGGACATGGGCCTGATGCTCGACGACATCGGCATCCCCAACGGCAATTTCAACCTCGCCTTCGGCGACGGCAGCCTGACCGATGTGCAGGACGGAGAGATCCTGGTCTCGCTCAATGAAGGTCACAAGCCGACGGCGATGTATCGCGCGAAGCTGCGCGAGATGCTGCACCAGAAGTTCCCGGACTGCGTCTTCTACTTCCAGGCGTCGGACATCGTGAACCAGATCCTGAACTTTGGTCTGCCCGCGCCAATCGACATCCAGGTCAGCGGCGGCATAAAGAACTTCGCCGCGAACTATGCGCTGGCGCAGCAGATTCGCCAGAAGGTGACGGCCATCCCCGGCGCGGTGGACGTGCATGTGAACCAGGTGATCTATTCGCCGGAGCTGCTAGTCAACGTGGACCGCACTCGCGCGCAGACACTTGGACTGAATGAAGGTAACGTGGCCAACAGCATGCTCTACTCTCTCGCGGGCAGCGGCCAGGCCACGCCGAACTACTGGCTGAACCCGCAGAACGGCGTGAACTATGCCGTGGTGGTGCAGACACCGCAGTACAAGGTGAACAGCGTGGACGCGCTGAATGCAACGCCCATCACCTCCGGCACCTCTACGGCCGCAGGCGGAACATCACCGGACGGCGATCCGAACTCGCCGCAGCTTTTGAATAACATTGCGCAGGTCGAGCATGCGTCCACGCCCGCCGTCACCAACCACTACAACGTGCAGCCGGTCTTTGACGTCTTCGTGAACGTGCAAGGCCGCGACCTCGGCGGCGTGGAGTCCGAGATCAACCGCATCCTGCCGGACTTCCAGAAGAATGCGCCGCGCGGCACCTTTATTTCCGTGCGCGGACAGGTGAAGAGCATGCATGACTCCTTCACCGGCCTCGGCTTCGGCATGATCTTCGCCGTTCTGCTCGTCTACCTGCTGATGGTGGTCAACTTCCAGAGCTGGCTCGACCCCTTCATCATCCTGATGGCGCTGCCCGGCGCGGCCTGCGGCATTATCTGGATGCTCTTTCTCTCGGGAACAACCTTCAGCGTGCCGTCGCTGATGGGTGCGATCATGACGGTCGGCGTGGCCACGGCGAACTCCATCCTGATGGTGACCTTTGCCAACGACCAGCGCCGCGCCGGAATGAACGCCTTTGACGCGGCAGCCTCTGCCGGCGCCACCCGCCTGCGCCCGGTCATCATGACGGCGCTGGCGATGATCATCGGCATGCTGCCCATGTCGCTCGGTCTGGGCGAAGGCGGCGAGCAGAATGCGCCGCTGGGCCGCGCCGTCATCGGCGGCCTGCTGGTCGCCACCATGACCACGCTGGTGATCGTCCCGATCTTCTACAGTTTGTTGCGCAAGAGTGAGCCGTCTAACATAACAGTAGAGGAGCTTCCGGAGTAGCAATGGCCGACTTTCTAATCAACCCGCCCGAACCGCAACAGCGCAAGCCGATCCTGATCGCCGTTGCGTTCTTCCTGCTGCTTATCGTGATCGCACTCCTCACGCTGCTGCCGCGGCTGCAGCGTGATCACGCTCTCGAACAGGAGTCGGCCGAGAATGCCGGGCCGCCGCCAGTGAGCACGGTAACGCTTGCCACTGGAGCCAGCACCGGCCTGCTTACACTCCCAGGAAGCGTGCAGGCCTTTGACCAGACGCCCATCTACGCGCGCACCAACGGCTACGTGAAGGCGCGCTACGTCGATATAGGCGACCACGTGCGCAAGGGCCAGCTGCTCGCCGTCATTGAAGATCCGCAGACCGACCAGGCTCTCCGTCAGGCGCAGGCAGCCGTGGTGCAGTTGAAGGCCGCGCTGGCGCAGGCGCAGGCGAACGAGCATCTCGCCGACGTGACCAACCAGCGCTGGGCTGAGCTCTATAAGCAGGGTGTTGTCTCCAGGCAGGATGCTGATACCCAGTTTGCCGGCTATGGCGCGCAGGCTGCTGCCGTCAACGCAGCCGATGCCAACATCGCCGCCGGCCAGGCGAATGTTCACAGCCTGCAGGAGCAGCAGAGCTTCGAACGCGTGACCGCGCCGTTTGACGGCGTCATTCTGGCGCGCAGCATTGACACCGGCTCGCTCATCAGCTCGGGCAGCGCCAACTCCGTCACGCAGATGTTTGCTATAGGTCAAGCGGGTAAGGTCCGCGTCTTCACCAACGTGCCGCAGGCCGACGCCGCCAGCATGACCAGCGGGCAGAAGGCCACGGTCGCCATTCGCGAGCTGCCGGGCAGCAGCTACACCGGCACGGTGAACCGGACCAGCGACGCCATCGACCCCAGCACGCGCACGCTGCTCGTCGAAGTGGATCTTGAGAACAAGGACCAGCGCATCCTCCCCGGCATGTACGCCACGGTGCAGTTCAGCATCGCGGACGCAGCGCCACCGGTAATGCTGCCGGACAATGCGCTCATCATGCGCTCGGCGGGCCCGCAGGCCGCGGTGGTGGACAGCAGCAACGTCGTCCACTTCCACAATCTCATCCTCGGGCGCGACAACGGAACCAGCGTCGAGGTGCTCAGCGGTCTTCAGCCCGGCGATGTCGTCGTTGAAAGCGCCGGTGACCGCGTGGTGGACGGCGCGCAGGTGAGGCCGGTGCAGACCGCCGCGCCGCAGCCGTAACGCAGGCAAGATAGAATCAAGCTGTGATCGTTCAGATTGAAAAGCTGTCGAAGGTCTACGAGGGCAAGGGACAGGTCGTCGCCGTAGACGGCATCGACCTCACCGTGAACGAGGGCGCGCTCTTCGGGCTGCTCGGCCCCAACGGCGCGGGCAAGACCACCACCATCAGCATCTGCACCACACGCGCACTGCCTACGCAGGGCAGCGTGCGCATCGCGGGCGTCGATGTGGTCGCGCATCCCGCGCTGGCCCGGCGGTCGATCGGCGTCGTGCCGCAGTACAACACGCTTGACCGCTCCTGCACCATCTTCGAGAACCTCTACTTCCACTGCCTCTACTTCGGCTTCTCGAGCGGCGAAGCGCGCAGCCGGACGAAAGAGTTGCTGGCGCAGTTCCTGCTCTCCGAACGCGCGGAGGCAAGGCCTGCAGAGCTCTCTGGAGGTTTAGCCCAGCGCGTACAGATCGCACGCGCCATCGCGCACCGGCCCAAGGTGCTCTTCCTCGACGAACCCAGCGCCGGGCTCGACCCGCAGAGCCGCATCGCCATGTGGGAGGCCGTGCGCAACCTGCGCCACGAAGGCATCACCGTGGTTCTGACGACGCACTATATGGAGGAGGCCGACGAGCTCTGCGACCGCGTCGCCATCATCGACCACGGAAAGATCCTCGTGGAAGACTCACCCGCCGCGCTCAAGGTCTCGGGAGGCGCCGAGACACTCTACGCACTCGACCTGAAGCGGATGGACGATGCCGAGACACTGGCCGCGAGCATTTGCACCGTGCGAAACGTTACGTGTGTTGAGGTGAAGCCGGAAGGCGTGCGCGTCTTCGCGCAAAATGCCGACGGCCTGCTCGCCGAACTGGTGCAGGCGGCCAACGGCTACGGCCTGCGCGACATCCGCATCACCGAACCGAGCCTGGAGACGGTTTTCATCCGCCTGACGGGCCGCGATCTAAGGGAATAAAAAATGCCGGCGACGCCACAATCCGAAAGCGGTAACGCAACACGCTACGCGCGCGCCTTCCAGGGTCTGCTGCTGCGCGATCTGCATGTGCTGCGCCGCGAGATCTTTCCGCTCATCATCCGCATCTGCATGAATCCTCTGCTCTTCCTCTTTGTCTTCACGTACATCATGCCGCACATGTCCGCGGGTGTGAACCCAACCGCTGCTCTCGCCAATAGCAGCGGCGGCGGCTTTGGGACTGTCATTCTTCCGGGCTTGATGGCCGTCGCGATCATGTTCAGCGGCATCGCCGCGGTAGCGCTTCCGCTCTCGCAGGAGTTCGGCATCACCCGCGAGATCGATGACCGCGTGATGTGTCCGCTGCCCGTCGCCTTCGTCGCGCTGGAGAAGGTCGTCTTCTCCGCATTGCAGAGCCTGGTCGCGGCCGTCGTGGTCTTTCCGCTGGCGTACTACATCCCCACCGTACCGGTGAAGGTGCACGTCACCAGCTGGCTCTTCCTGGTTCTTGTGCTCATCCTTGCCAGCCTGGTCGCCGGTGCGCTCGGCCTGACCATCGGCACCAGCGTGAAACCAGCGCAGATCGGCCTGATCTTCGGCGTGGTCGTGATGCCCATCACCTTCCTGGGCTGCGTCTACTATCCGTGGGCGGGATTGAAGTACATTCCGTGGCTGAAGTACTTTGTACTCATCAACCCCATCGTCTACATGAGCGAAGGCCTGCGCGCCTCGCTCACGCCCACGCTGCCGCACATGCCGCCGCTCATGATCCTGGCGATGCTTACGGTCTCGCTGGCGGTGCTCAGCACGATAGGTATCCGCGGCTTCCTGCGCCGCGTCATCGGTTGAGCGAATACCTCAGGGGCTAAAGCCCGCACCGTTGCTATGTCGAGAGGTCCGGGCTAAAGCCCGGACCTACCCAGAAACAAAACCAAACTGACCCACTATTTGAACCCCAGCCAGGCAATCCCCTCTCTCGCGCATCGCGCGAGCTACGCGAAGCAATTAAAGCGCCCACGGCGCCTACGCAATTCCATCATAGGGAAAGAAGATGGAAAAGACCGTGCCAGAAGGCGCCTCCGTGCGGCTGCGCACATGCAGAGCGCCCGCATGCTTCATCACGATCTCTTCGCTCACCCAGAGTCCAAGCCCGGTACCGGTCGCCTCCTTGGTGGTGAAGAACGGCTCGAAGATGCGGCGGCGCACCTCCGCCGTCATGCCGGAGCCGGTGTCGGCGATGGTCACACGCACACCCGCTACACGCTGCTCGCCAAACCATGCCTGTTCCGGACGAACGCGCAAGCGCAAACGGCCGCCGCCGCGCGGTATGGCCTCTATGGCATTGCCGATAAGGTTGGCAAAGAGCTGGCGCAGTTCGCCGCCGAAGCAGCGCAGGTCCACAACCGGCATATACTCGCGCAACACCACCACGTTCGCGCCGTGGATGCGCGCATTGTGCAGCAGAAGCACGGAGTCCAGTATCTCGGCGAGATTGCACGGCGTGGGCTGCGTGGACTGACGATAGAAACGCAGCGTCTGCTGCGTGATCTGCGAGACGCGGCTCAGCTCGCTCTGCGCCATCTCGGAGTACTGCCGTGCCTCCGTATCCAGCGACGGATGGTTGTGCAGCAGGTAGAGCAGGTTCGTGACCGCTTCCAGCGGGTTGTTGATCTCATGCGCGATGGAGGCCGCAAGCCGGCCCGCCGCGGCCAGCTTCTCGGTCTTGCGCAGCGCATCCTCTGACAGGCGGCGCTGCGTCGTCTCAATCGCCACCTTACCCACCCAGCGCACCTCCTGCTCCTCGGTATGCACGGGGTAGAAGCTCATGATCCAACTGCGCTGTTCGCCGGGCCGGTCGATCGTCTCTCCCTGCAGCTCCATCTCATAGAACGGCTGGCCCGTCGTAAATACCTGCTGGATGCCTGCCTCGATCTGCGCCTGCAGACCGGTAGCGACCACCTCACGCAGGTGCCGGCCGATGTGCTGTTCTACCGGGATGCCGTGAATCTCTGCAAGGTACTGGTTCACGCGGACGTAGCGCAGATCGCGGTCATAGAATGCAAAGCCGATGGGCGCGGTCGCCAGCATCGAGTCCAGCATGGCCAGCGTCTCGCGCAGGCCGGCACGCTGCCGGCGGAGCTCCATCACGGTGGCGTTGAAGCTCTCCGTCAGCTCACCGGCTTCGTTGAAGGTCGTGATCGGCAGCGGAAACTTCTGCGAATGCTCCGGGTCGCTGGCCAGCTCTTTGGTTCCGGCCACCAGGATGCTGAGAGGCCTCGAGATGGTGCGCGCCAGGATGACGGCGAGCAGCACGTTCACCAGCAGGGCCAGCAAGGCGTACTCCAGTGCATTCTGTATCAGCGAACGGGGATTGCGGTGCAGAGTCACCGGATCCGGCTCGATCCAGGCCAGCGCAGTGGGCCTTCCATCCGCCAGAACGGGCGCTACCCCCTCCAGCTCACCATTCTGACCGAGAAAGCTGTGATAGGTGAAGGGCGGCTTGAGCTGGGCCGCTTCATGATCGTCCAGCGGACCCGCGTCCGCGGGGCTGAGCGCCAGGGTGTTGCCATCAAGATCAGTGATGCGCGCTGAGTTGATGACGGGCGATGCACGCACCGCTTCCACCAGGCTCTGCGTCTGCTCGGCATCACGCTCCACCAGCGAGTTCCGCACCAGGTGCGCCAGCAGCATCGTCTGCGACTCCAGCCGCTGCGTGCTGCGCGTGTTCTCATCTTCCAGCTCGTGGCGCACCGTCAACGAAAGGAAGAGACCCAGCAGAATGGCCTGCATCACAACCGTGCCGGCTATGAGCTGTCCAATGATGGTGCGCGGGATTAAACGAGGCATGCCCATGATGGTAATCCTGCGTGTGGTGCAACAAAAGTCCCCTGGGAAATATCTTTACCCATGCGAAAAGGTTGCCTGCGGCCCGTACTTATTTGCGAGCCAATTTTTCCTGCAGATCCCGCGCGATCTGTCCGCCGTGGAAGCGTCCATTCTCAATGAATATCTCATTCGTGCGCTCGCCTGCCACGATCACGCCGGCCAGGTAGATACCCTTCACGTTCGACTCCAGCGACTTTGGATCGCAGACGGGGCAGCGCGCGTTGCCTTCGTCCAGCTTCACGCCGAGGCCTTCTATGAAGCTAAAATCCGGGTGGTAGCCGGTGAGCGCGAAGACGAAGTGGTTCGGGATGGTCTTTTCGCCCGCGGGCGTGGCGAGCGTGACCGTGTCTTTCTCGATCTTCGTGACGTTGCTCTCAAAGTATGCCGTCACTTCTTTAGCCTTGATGCGGTTGTTGATGTCCGGCAGGATCCAATACTTCACGTTGCCGTGCATCTGCTTACCGCGATGCACGAGCGTGACGCGCGCGCCGTGACGCCAGAGGTCGAGCGCGGCGATGGCGGCTGAGTTCTTGCCGCCGATGACCAGCACGTCCAGACCGTAGAAGGGGTGCGGCTCGTGATAGTAGTGCTTCACCTTGGAGAGATCTTCGCCGGGAATGCCGAGGTAGTTCGGCAGGTCGTAATAACCCGTCGCCACAATAATTTTTTTTGCTTTATGAGAAACGACTCGTTCAAAGCGGTCGACGGTGTTCACGGTGAAGTTGCCGTCCGCGCCGGTGACGCCGGTGACGCGCTCGTACTGCCGGACGTCGAGCTTGTAGTGCTCGGCGCACTTGCGGTAGTACTCCAGCGCTTCGGAGCGCGAGGGCTTCTGGTTCGGGCTGGAAAACGGCATGTCGCCGATCTCGAGCAGCTCCGGCGTGGTGAAGAACGTCATGTGCGCGGGGTAGTGGAAGAGCGAGTTCGTCAGGCAGCCCTTGTCGACGAGCACGACGGAAAAACCCGCGCGCTGGGCGTCAATGGCGCAGGCCAGGCCGGTGGGTCCGGCGCCGATCACGAGGACGTCATGGGTGTCTTGTACTGCCTTTGGTTCAGCCATCTTGATGCAAGTCTAGCAGCCGGAAGCCCTGTTAGACTTGAGCTTTAGCGCACGATTATGCCCGATACCAAGCCAAAGTTCTACGTCACCACGCCCATCTACTACGTGAACGCGCGCCCGCACATCGGCCACGCGTACACCACGATCGTGGCGGATGTGGTGGCTCGCCGGCGCAGGCTGCTCGGGGATGATGTCTGGTTCCTGACCGGCACCGACGAGCATGGGCAGAAGATCGAACGCGCGGCGAAGGCGGCGGGAACGTCTCCGCAGGAGTTTGCGGATTCGGTGTCGATCCAGTTCCGCAATCTCTGGGACCGCATGGGGCTGACGTACGACCAGTACATCCGGACGACGGACGAGGCGCATAAGCGCGGCGTGCAGAAGCTGTTTTCTACGCTGCAGGCGAACGGCTACATCTACCTGAATGCTTATACCGGCGCGTATTGCGTCTCGGATGAGGCGTTTGTGGATGCGCCCGTCGGCACGCCGTGTCCCGATTGCGGCCGCATTCTCGAAGAGGTTACGGAAGAGAATTACTTCTTCAAGCTCTCGGCGTTTCAGGAGAAGCTGATCGACTTGATAGTCAGCGAAGAATTGCTGGTAGAACCTTTTGCACGACGCAATGAGGTTTTGAGTTTTCTCCGGGGCAATGTGCAGGCCGAAGGCGCTCAAGTCAAAACCAGCAAGACTGGTCTGACGTATGTCGAAGGCGCGTTGAAGGACCTTAGCATCTCGCGCAGCAGTTTTAATTGGGGCGTGCCTGTGCCGGGCGATCCGAAGCATGTGATCTATGTCTGGCTGGATGCGCTGGCGAACTACATCACGGCGCTTGGGTATGGCAGCGCCGACGAGAGTAACTTTGAAAAGTACTGGCCCGCGGACCTGCACCTCGTCGGCAAAGAGATCATCCGCTTCCACTGCGTCTACTGGCCGGCGTTTCTAATGGCCGCGGAGTTGCCGCTGCCAAAGAAGATCGTCGCGCACGGCTGGCTGTTGTTCGAAGAGAGCAAGATGTCGAAGTCACGCGGGAATATTGTGCGAGCGGAGACGATCCTGGAGGCGTTCGGTTCGCTGAAGCCTGAGGCGTCGAAGGCCGAGCAGGACCTGTTCGGCACGGATGTGCTGCGGTACTTCCTGCTGCGCGAGA
>DATMLK010000053.1:0-4880 GCA_035570215.1 Acidobacteriaceae bacterium | reverse complement strand
CCAGGCGGCAAGGTCGGCGGCGGCGCGGGTGTAGACGTTGTTGGTGTCGTTGTCGCCGGGTTCGGCCTTGCCGAGGATGACGCGGACAAGGTTGTAGGGGCTCTTGTCGTAGTACTTCTGCTGCATGGCGGGCGAGATCTTGTCGTAGGGCTGGGTGACGACGTCTTCGATCTTGACGGTGGCGGGGTTGTAACGCAGTGCGCGGAAGGGAAAGATGCTGGCCATGCGGCAGGAGGTGCTCCGATGCTGGATTTTTTGGCGTTGGCGCTGCAGGAAGGTGATTCCGTGCGGAGGAACGCGCAGGCTTCATTGTAAGACAGGGAGCGGGGGTTAGGGGCTAGTCACCTCAGCGAACGAAAAACGTTCGCCGGGAACCCCGATAGGGATTAGGGAAGCGCGGATGAATGGCCTTGGCGACGGGGATTGACGTACATTGAGGTAAAGCTGCATCCAATAGGATCAGCAGGGGTAAATGCAAAGAACGAAATCCCATTACCGATTGATCCTGGCGGCTTGCTTGCTGGTAGCAGCAAGCGTTGCGCGCGCGCAGTCTGCTTCATCACCGTCAGCTCCGCCGCCGCTGACGACGGACCGCGACCCCATCGCGGCCCCCGAGGGCGATACTGCGCCAGCGCCGCCTGCCGGAACGCCGAGCGGGGAGGTAACGCGCGGCTCGACGGGAGAGTTCATTCTGCGCCAGAGCGCGGAAGAGGTGGTGCTGAATGCGACGGTGGTCGACCAGGACCTGCAGCTGGTGGAGACCCTCGACAAGTCGGCTTTCCAGGTCTATGAAGACGGCGTGCCGCAGACGATCATCGGCTTCCGGCGAGAGGATACTCCGGTCTCGCTCGGCATCCTGATCGACAGCTCGGGTTCGATGTACAACAAGGTGGATGCGGTGCGCACGTCGGCGATGGACCTGATCAAGGCATCGAATGCGCAGGACGAGACCTTCATCGTGAACTTCTCGGAAGAGGCGTACATCGACCAGGACCTGACCTCGGACACGAACAAACTGAGCAATGCATTGAATCTCTTCCACGTGGCGGGCGGCACGGCGATCTATGACACGGTGGTTGCGTCGGCGGACTATCTTTCGCAGAACGCGAAGAAGCCGAAGCAGGTGCTGCTGCTGATCACGGATGGCGACGATCGCGACTCATCGTCCAGTCTCGAAACCACGATCCGGCGCGTGCAGGACCTGGATGGGCCGGTGGTTTACTGCATCGGCCTGCTCTTCGGCTCGGATGATATGGACCGCGACTCCAAGCGGCACTCGCAGCGTGTGCTGCAGGCCCTGGCCGACCAGACCGGCGGCCTCGCCTTCTTCCCCAAGCGGGTGGAGGATGTGGACGCGATCGCGCAGCAGGTGGCACAGGATATCCGCAGCCAGTACACGATCTCGTACCATTCCACGCGGCCCTACACCCAGCAGGACTACCGCCAGATCCGCGTAGAAGCGAAGGCCAAGGGCCTGGGCAAGCTCACGGTGCGCACACGCAACGGCTACTACCCTAAGCCTCCGGCCGTGGCACCGGACGATCCGGGATTGCAGAACAAAAAACCGTAACTGACTAGTGTCCGGCCTGCATATTAGCTGGTGCAGATTGACACCTCCGCTATTATCGCCATAAGCCTATGGCAGAAACAGAGACATCCAGAGACGCAACCGAGCTGTTGAAGCGAGTTCGCGCAGGCGATGTGCGCGCGCTGGCGCGTGCCGTCTCCATTGTGGAAGAGGGTGGCGCGGCGGCGGCAGCCGTTCTGAGCGCGGCCCATGCGCTGCGCGGAGATGGCAGTGCGGTCCGGATCGGATTCACCGGGTCTCCGGGCGCAGGCAAAAGCACACTGGTGGATGCCTATGCCAGGTTGCTGCGGGCAAAGGGCGAAGCTATAGGCATCGTCGCGGTCGATCCATCGAGTCCGTTCTACGGCGGCGCCATTCTGGGCGACCGCATCCGCATGCAGTCCAGCTACAGCCTGGATGGAGGCGATAACGGCATCTACATTCGCAGCGTGGCCACGCGCGGAATGCTGGGCGGCCTCGCCGCGGCGACGGCGGACATCTGTACGGTGATCGAAGCGAGCGGCAAGACACGGATGCTGATCGAGACGGTGGGTGTGGGCCAAGACGAGGTGGAGATCGCGCGGCTGGCCGACGTGACCGTGGTGGTACTGACGCCGGGCGTGGGCGACGACGTGCAGAGCGTCAAGGCCGGCGTGATGGAGATCGCCGACATCTTTGTGATCAACAAGAGCGACCGCGAGGGCGCGGAGAGGGTGGAGAGCGAGATCCTTGCGATGCAGTCGCTGGCCGCACAATGTGGCGCATGGACGCCGCCGGTCGTTCGCACCGTGGCCAGAACGGGTGATGGCGTAAAAGAACTGGATGCAGCGATCACACGGTATGTGGCGCATCTTCACGCAAACGGCGGACTGCACGTGCGGCGGCAGCAATTACGGCACATCGATACAACGACGCGGCTCGATCATCTGGGTATCGCGGTGAAGAGCATTGCTGAAGCGAAGAAGTTCTACGCGACGCTGGGCCTGCACATCGCGCAGGAAGAGACCGTGGAGCATGAGCAGGTGAAGACGGCGATGCTGCCGCTCGGTGACACACGCATCGAACTGCTGGAGCCGACGGCGGAGGATTCGGTGATCGGGCGGTATCTCGCCAAGCACGGTGAGGGAGTGCACCACATCGCGGTGCGTGTACCGGATATCGCCGCGGCAATGGCGGCGATGCGGAGTGCCGGGGTGCGGTTGGCAGACGAGCAGATAAAGACCGGCGCGGGCGGGCACAGGTACTTCTTTGTGCATCCAAAGAACACAGGCGGCGTTCTATTGGAGATCGTCTCTTCCAGCAAGGAGAGCCAATGAAACTGCTTCTGATCGATGCCTGCGGCGCGGCAGCGAGCCTGGCGCTGGCAGATTCCGGGCGCAGCCCCGCGGTCTTTGCGCAGAGTGTGCTGGCGGAGCGGTCTGCCGCGGCGCAGCTGCTGCCCGCGGTGCGCGACCTGCTGGCCGGGGCGAAGCTTACGCTGGAAGATCTGGATGCAATCACGGTCATTCATGGGCCGGGTTCGTTCACAGGCGTACGCATCGGCGTGAGCGCGGCCAAGGGGCTGAGCGAGGGCGCGTCCAAGCCGGTGATCGCGATCTCGCGGCTGGCGGTGCTGGCTTCGCTCTGTCCGTCGGAGCGCGTCCACCCTGTCCTGGATGCGGGACGCGGGGAGTTTTACGTGGGAAGTTACAGAGGCCTGGAGTGCCTGCGCGAAGATCTACTCACGCACGAGGAGCTGCGGGCGGTAGTGGCAGCAGCTCCGGGCGTGGTCTGCGCCTGCGAGGCGCATGTGGCGGAGAGAATGCATGATCTGGAGCCGTGCCTTGTCGCCGAGCCGGTTGCGGCAGATGCGTTTGCGCTGGCGTGCGCAGCGTTTACGGCGAAGATCTTTGCCGATGTGGCGACGCTGGACGCGAACTATCTGCGGCGTGCCGATGCAGAGATGCTGGAGAAGCAACGCGCTGCATCTGCGGCAAAGGCAAAATGATCCGCCGGGCCACACCAGCGGATGCGGACGCTCTGCTGGCGCTGGAGCGCAGCGTGCGGGAGGCCGCGCACTGGAGCACCGCGGAGTATGTGCAGATCCTGCATCCGGAGATGCAGGAGACAACGCTGCAGCGATGGATATTTATCGCCGAAGAGAGCGAAGCTCTGCTCGGATTCATCGTAGTCAAGTTGCTGCGCACGGGGGAGCAGGCGCAGGCGGAGATCGAGAACCTGGCCGTATCGCCCGCGGCGCGGCGGCGGGGCACAGGCTCCGCGCTCTGTGCGGCGGCGCTGGAGGCCTGCAGAGCAGCGGGGGCGCAGTACGCCGAGCTTGAGGTGCGGGCGGGGAATCGCTCGGCCCTGGGCTTGTACGCACGGCTTGGATTCGAGCAGGCGGGGATCCGCACGGGTTACTACGCGAATCCAAAGGAAGATGCTGTTTTGTTGCGAATCTCGCTGCAAAACCGATAAAAGACCCCGGATGACAATCGAACGCAGCAGCGCACTTATAATGAAAGCTCATGGTTAAAGACGGCTACTTCTACGGACTCGGACTCTTTGCGGCAGCTGCGCTGGCATGGATCCTGACGCATGGTTCACGCACGGCGACAGGTGTTCCCATCCTGCTCGGGCTCTTCTTTTTGTGGTTCTTCCGCGATCCGAACCGCACGGTGCCTGTAGGCGAGAATCTTGCCGTTTCGCCAGCGGACGGCAAGATAACCGACTGCGAGTGGATCGAGACAACGCAGGGCAGCAAGCTGCGGATCAGCATCTTCCTGAGCGTCTTTGACGTGCATGTGAACCGCACCCCGATCGGGGGCACGGTGACGGGCGTGGAGTATCGCAAGGGCTCGTTCGTGAATGCGATGAAGCCGGAGTCCGTGATGTTCAACGAGCAGACGCTGGTGGTGGTGAACGACGGCAGGGTGGAGGTCGCGTTCAAGCTGATCGCCGGCCTGCTGGCGCGGCGCATCGTATGCAATGTGCGGCCCGGTGACAGGCTGGAGCGCGGACAGCGCATCGGGCTGATCAAGTTCGGCTCGCGCGTGGATGTGCTTCTGCCGGGCGATGCGCAGCTGCAGGTGAGCAAGGGTTCGCGCGTGAAGGGCGGAAGCTCGGTGCTGGCTAAGCTGGTCTAAATCATCCACCAGGCGGGTTCGTACTGGCCGTTTGTACTGGTCGAGCGCAGTGCGGCTAAGGTAGTTTGTTGAATTGAAGTGGCAGGACACAACGCGGATCTTCGAGGGACCCGGCGCATGGACAGAGGTGAGTTTCAGCTAAAACCGAGGCGCCGCCGGCGCGGCATGTACATTCTGCCGTCGGTCTT
>DATMLK010000052.1:0-5136 GCA_035570215.1 Acidobacteriaceae bacterium | reverse complement strand
GGCGGCACTGATCTTTTCGACCGCGCTGGCGTTTATGCCGAAGACACCGCCGATGCCGCATGCCGAGGTGATCGCGAGGCTGGGCCGCGGCAGTCTGCTGGCGACGTTGGCGTTGGCCGTCTTTGCCGTGGCATTGCGCGTTACGGGTGAGAAGGTGGCGCGGGCGGCTGAGGCAGTCTTCGGAGCCGTCTCGAAAGAACTGGGAAACAGCGCAGCGGAGAAGATTCGCGGCTTTCGCGACGGTCTGCGCGTGGTGACGAGCATGAGCGAGTTTGTCTACGTGGCGGCGCTCTCGCTGGCGATGTGGGGGCTGATTGCGATGGCGTACGTCGAGTCGGTCCACGCATTCGTGGACACGCCGCGGCTGGCGCAGATGAGCTTTGCGCAGACGATGCTGCTGATGGCGTCCAGCCTGGCGGGTTCGGTGGTGCAGCTGCCGGTGGTGGGCTGGTTCTCGCAGATCGGTGTAACGGCGGCGGCGATGACGGGACTCTTCGGCGTGTCGGTGGAGGCGGCGACGGCCTGCGGCGCGCTGATCTTCGCGGTGTGCTCGCTGAGCGTAATTCCGGTGGGGCTGATCTATGCGCAGGTGGAGCGGGTCTCGCTGAAGAAGGTGGCGGAGGAGAGCGCAGAAGCTGGTACGCAGTAAAGACGGTTCGCGCCGCGCGCGAATATCCCACTCATCGCCAGCCATCCCGGCCCGCGATGAATGGGGCACCCAAACTATACAACTTACGGCTTTACGTCGGCGGTGCCCATGTGGCCGCTGACCGCGTCGCGAATGATGAAGCGGATGCGCTTTGTGCCGCCGGGTAACTCGACCGGAACCGGGAAGAGAACGGTCGCGGGTGTGGCGTCATCGGCCTTCAGGGTACTTTGCATCTCGCGTATGACATGAGCGAGTATCTTGTTTTTGCCGTCGTATGCCACGGACATGGCGGTCACCTCAGCCTGAAGATCGCCGTTGGGCAGTTGCTGCCAGGAGAGGTTCCGGCCGGGAACCGAGACCTGCCATGCCGCCGGGTCCGTACCCTTTTGCGCGGTAAAGGTCAGGCCGTTGTAGGCCAGGGTGCTGGTGGCGGCCTGCGAGAGGTCGAGTTCCAGCAGCTTCTGGCGCTGGGCGGTAGGGAGCGAGGTGTCATTGACGCCGTTGTTGGCGTTGGCGGCCTCAGGATAGTAGCCCTCGCGGGTGGTGGCGGTCAGATCAGGGTCTGAAAGTTTAATGTGGATGCCCCGGAACTTTGCCGCATCCTCGACTTTGTTCGTAGGTGAGTAGGAGAGCGTGTAGTAGGAGTTGCCGGCGTCGATGGAGGTGGCAATCTCGTTGTTGATGTCATTGCGCGAGGAGAAGATCTTGCCTCCGGTGGCAGGAGCGAACTGGTTGAAATCAACGTCCACGCTGAAGGGGTCGTTATCGTAGAACTGCAGGCTGTCGTTATCGTCGCTGGATGTGACGGCAAGGGTGGAGACCTGGTTGATGGTGGGATCGATGTAGTTCAGGGTAACGCGATCCTCGAGCAGCGTCTGAGTAACGCGCCTGGTGAGGTCGTTCATTTCCTTGATGGTGACGGGGTCGGCAGCGGTGAGTTGAACCCCCGGGGCGTTGACACCCACCCAGATGACGTTCTTGCGGCCGGGCGTGCCGCGTGTGGCCTCTGCTATCTGGATGACGGAAGACATCGTCTGCGCAATACGTTCGACCGCGGCGGCGCCGCCATTGGTTGCGGCCTTGTACGGGTACTGGGGCATATGGGCCCGCAGGGCTTTCAGAATGCTCGCGCGGTCCTGGGTATAGTCCTGCAGCAGAACGAATTTAGTGTTGTTGGCGACGAGCAGAGCGGTGGGCTGGTTGAGCACCTCGGGCTGTGCCAGAAGATACTTTTCCAGTGACCGGCGGGCATAGGACATGTCAGTAAACTGCGTGTTCAACTCGTCGAGCACAAGAAGGGTAATGGGGGCATTGCCGATCTTGGGCAGGTCGGCCGAGGAGTTGACGATGGCGTGGCCGTCAGGCGAAGGCGGCATGACGTGCGCGCTGGGAGGCTCAAAGGTGAGGATGGTCTGCGGCTGCTTATCCTCGTAGACGGAGAAGTCGCTCTGCTTGAGACCGGTGACGGCGTTGCCCTTCTTGTCGGTCACCACAACGTCCAGCACCACGATGCGGGTGTTCACTCTGAAGACCGGGGTAGCCGCATCCTGCCCGCGCAGTGTGGCAGCGGGCTGCAGAGCGAGCAGCAGGGCGGCGGTGAGTTGAGCCGAGCGGGATGGCTGGGCGAAGCGAAGGAATCTGAGGCGAAGGAACACGCGGTCTCCGGGTTTGAAGGGTGCAGCCAGATGGAGATCTGCGCCCATGCCATCTTAAACCCAAAGAGGCGGACCCGGCAGGCAGGTTGAGGTTGCCCGGCAGGCAGCGGGAATCCGCTGCTAAAATCGAGGTCTGATGAAGTGTCCTTACTGTAATCATCTGCAAGACAAGGTCGTGGATTCGCGGGAGAGCAAGGAGGCGGACTCGATCCGCCGCCGGCGCGAGTGCGAGGCGTGCAACAAGCGCTTCACCACGTATGAGCGCATCGACGAAATTCCATACATGGTGGTCAAAAAAGACGGCCGCCGGGAGAAGTTCGAGCGGCAGAAGGTGCTGACGGGGCTGCTGCACAGCTGCCAGAAGCGGCCCGTGCCGGCGAACTCGCTGGAGAGCATCGTGGATGAAGCCGAGGCGTTCATCGTGGACTCGGCCGAGCGGGAGCGCACCACGCGCGAGGTGGGCGAGCTGATCATGAGCCGGCTGAAGGAGCTGGATACCGTGGCCTACATCCGCTACGCGAGCGTGCACCGCGACTTCAAGGATGTGCGCGAATTCAAGAGCGAGCTGGAAGAGTTGCTGAGCAAAGAGAAGCGGAAGTAAGGCAGGGAACAGGGATTAGGAAATAGGGATCAGGGTGGTGGCGATGCGGTCAGTGATGACGACGGTGATGTTAGGCGCGCTGCTGGTCTGCGCGGGTTGCAAGACCGACCAGGCGGCGCGGCAGGCTGAGAACCTCGACCATCCTGAGCCGCCGGCGGTGGCAGCGCTCGACCCGGCGATGCTGGGAAGCATCAAGGGAACCATCTCGTTCAAGGGCAAGGCGCCGCAGAAGGTGATGATCGACATGAGCCAGGACCCGGCATGCGCCATGGCTGGCGGCGAGAATGACGCCGAGCAGCTCGTGGTGGGCAAGAAGGGCGCGCTGGCGAATGTGTACGTCTATGTGAAGGCCGGTCTGCCGCCGAATGTGAGCTTCCCGGCGAAGACAGTGCCGGTGGTGGTCGACCAGAAGGGCTGCCGCTATGTACCGCATGTAGTTGCAGTGCAGATGGGCGAGCCGGTGGAGTTCCACAACTCCGATCCGACGATGCACAACGTGCACACGATGCCGGCCATGCCCGGAAATGCGAGCGCGGACATCTCGCAGGCGCCGATGGGCGCGCCCCAGAGCGAGACCTTCTCGCAGCCGGAGGAGATGCTGCCGGTGCGCTGCAACAATCATCCGTGGATGAATGCGTTTGTGAACGTGAGCGCGACGCCGTTCTTTGCCGTCACCGGCGCGGACGGCAAGTTCGAGATCAAGGGTCTGCCGCCGGGGGTGTACACGATCGTCGCCGTGCAGGAGAAGCTGGGCGAGCAGATGCAGCAGGTAACGGTCATCAGCCAGACGGCGAGTCCGGCGAACTTCAGCTATCCTCAATAACTTCTTGAGCATCTGAAATAAAGACAGCGGAGGAGAACAAGATGATCCATTCCGAGATGATGCACGCACTGCCGTTGTGGTTCCTGATCGTGGCGCTGTTCCTGCCGCGCATCGCGCTCTTCTGCGCCTGGCTGGAGGGCAATCTGGTCCCGTTCCATCTCTTCGGCTGGGTTCCGCTGATCCTGGCGGTGATCGTGCCGCGCATCCTGATCCTGGTGCTCATCTACCGCGACCAGGGGCTCTCGCTGTGGTTCCTGATCCACGCGATCGCGCTGGTGCTGGTATGGGGCGGTTCGGGCCATAGCCAGATGCGACGGCGGAGCGACGGCTGGTGAGCGCCGTGGGCGCTTTAATTGCTTTGCGTGGCTCGCGCGATGCGCGAGAGATAGAGTAAAACCGCCGCAAAGATGGGGCACCCAGATTCTGCGCGCGGCAGCACGTTTGCGATATCCTAGATAGGTCGCGGAACTGGGCGAAGCGTGCGTCTACCCGCGCATGAAATTGCAGATATTTCCCGAACATTTAGAAGGTGCACGGCACCCGCCAACTCGCGGGTGAGTGCGGGCAGGAACTGAGCAAAATGGAACGACGCAAAATAGGCATTCTAGGCGCAACCGGCATGGTCGGGCAGAGGTTCATCCAACTCCTGCACGCCCACCCGTGGTTCGAGATCACCTGGCTGGCGGCGAGCGACCGCTCGGCCGGCAAGACCTACGCCGAGGCCACGCGCTGGAAGCTGGATACGCCGATGCCGCCGCGGATAGCGGCGATGAAGGTCTCACCCAACACGCCGGAGGCGGTGGGCGATGCCCTGCCCGCGATCATCTTTGCCGCGCTGGATTCCGACATTGCCAAGGAGCTGGAGCCGCAGTTCGCCGCGGCGGGCTGCGCCGTGATCTCGAACTCGAGCGCCTTTCGCATGGCCGCCGAGGTGCCGCTGGTGGTCCCGGAGGTGAACGCAGACCATCTGGCGCTGATCGAGAAGCAGAGCTGGCGGAAGTCGAGCGGCGGATACATCGTGACGAACCCGAACTGTTCGGCGATCGGGCTGGTGCTCGCGCTCAAGCCGCTGGAGGAACGCTTCGGCATCGAGAGCATCTTTGTGAGCACCATGCAGGCGGTGAGTGGTGCCGGGTATCCGGGCGTGGCCTCGCTGGACATCATGGGCAACGTCGTCCCGTACATCAAGAACGAGGAAGAGAAACTGCAGGAAGAGGTCGGCAAGCTGCTCGGCACACTTAGCGGCGCGAAGATCGAGATGCTGCCTGCGAAGGTGAGCGCGCACTGCAATCGCGTGGCCGTGGAAGACGGCCACACGGAGTGCGTGAGCGTGAAGTTCAAGAAGAAGGCGACGCGTGAGCAGATCCTCGCTGCGTGGGCGGAGTTCCAACCGCTGGCGGGCAAAGGC
>DATMLK010000051.1:0-6748 GCA_035570215.1 Acidobacteriaceae bacterium | reverse complement strand
CCATCACCGAAGGCATCTCTGTCAAGGACCTCGCCGAGAAGCTGGAAGTGCGCGGTAAGGACCTCATCGCCACGCTGCTGATGCGCGGCGTCTTCGTCACCGTGAACCAGTCGCTCGATGGCGAGCTGGCGAAGGACGTTGCGCGCCAGTTCGGTGCGGACACCGTCGTCCTCTCCGTGGAAGAGCAGCTGGAGAATGAGGCCATCGAAGGCCTGCTCGAAGACACCACCGGGCTTATTGAAATTACGCGCTCGCCCGTCGTCACCGTGATGGGCCACGTCGATCATGGCAAGACCTCGCTGCTCGATGCAATTCGTTCCACGGATGTAGCTGCTGGCGAAGCCGGCGGCATTACGCAGCACATCGGCGCGTACAAGGTCCACGTCACCAAGCCGGACTCGCCCGCCTTTGGCCGCGAGATCGTCTTCCTCGATACACCGGGCCATGAGGCCTTCACCCGCATGCGTGCGCGCGGTGCCAAGGTCACGGACATCGTTGTGGTCGTCGTCGCTGCCGATGACGGCGTGATGCCGCAGACGCTCGAGGCCATTGACCACGCGAAGGCGGCGAACGTGCCGATCATCGTGGCCGTGAACAAGATCGACAAACCCGAAGCCCAGCCCGACCGCGTGAAGCAGCAGCTCGCCGACCGCGGCCTGCAGCCCGAAGCATGGGGCGGAACGACGGTCTTCGTCGATGTCTCGGCGAAGAAGCGCCAGAACCTGGACCTGCTGGAAGAGATGATCTGCCTCGTCGCCGACGTGGCGAACCTCAAGGCAACGCCGGATCGTCCAGCGGTCGGCACGGTGATCGAAGCCAAGCTCGACCGCGGACGCGGCGCAGTCGCCAGCATCCTGGTGCAGAACGGTACGCTCCGCACCGGCGACAGCTACATCGTCGGCAATACCTTCGGCAAGATCCGCGCCATGTTCAACGACCGCGGCCAGGCCATCACCGAAGCCGGGCCGTCAACGCCGGTCGAGATCCTCGGACTGGAAGGCATGCCCGATGCGGGCGATACCTTCCTCGTCATGGCGGATCGCGACAAGGCGAAGGGCATTGCGCAGTACCGCAAGATGAAGGAGCGCGAGGCGCAGCTGGCCAAGAGCTCGCGCGTCTCGCTCGAAGGCCTGGCCGAACAGATCAAGCAGGCCGGCGTCAAGGACCTCAACCTTATCCTCAAGGGCGACGTGCAGGGCTCGGTCGAAGTGCTGGCGGATTCGCTGCAGCGCATGTCGACGGAGAAGGTACGCGTGCGCGTACTGCACTCCGGCGTGGGCGCTATCACCGAGTCCGACATCCTGCTGGCGTCCGCATCCAATGCGGTGGTCATCGGCTTCAACGTGCGCCCCGAACGCAAGGCACAGGAGATCGCCGACCAGGAGCGCATCGAGATCCGCCTGCACTCCATCATCTACGAGCTGCAGGATGAGATCACCAAGGCGATGTTCGGCCTGCTCGATCCGGTCTTCAAGGAGAACTATCTCGGCCGCGCCGAAGTGCTCAATGTCTTCAAGGTCTCGAAGGTCGGCACCATCGCCGGCTGCCGCGTCACCGACGGTCTCATCAAGCGCGACTCGCAGGTGCGCCTGATGCGTGGTGGCGTGGAGATCTACAAGGGCAAGATCGCCTCGCTCAAGCGCTTCAAGGATGATGCCAGCGAAGTCCGCATGGGCGTCGAGTGCGGCATCGATCTCGGCAACCATAAGGACATACAGGTCGGCGATCTGATCGAAGCCTTCTCCACCGAGAAGATGGCCGACGAACTGGGAGCCAACGCAGCCGTAGCCGCTGCGGCCGCCAAGCTTGCAGCAGCAGCCACCGCCACCGCGGCTGCTGAAGCCGCTGAAGCTGCCGCCGCCGCGGAAGCGTCAGCAGCGGCCGAGACCCCGAAGGCCTGACCAGACTGCACCACGAACAAAGAGGGCATGCTTGACGTCGAGCATGCCCTCTCCTGCTTTGCCTCCGTTGAAATTACGACTTCATCGTCGATGGCACCGATGCGGTGATGCCCGGTTCCTTCGCGACGTAGTTGTACGTCAATGCGCCCAGCACCGCGCCCAGGATCGGCGCAGCCCAGAAGAGCCACAGTTGCTGCAGCGCCCAGCCATGAACGTAGAATGCCGGCCCGGTCGCGCGTGCCGGATTGATCGCGGCGTTCGTCACCGGAATGCCGACGAGGTTGGTCAGCGCCAGGCCGAGGCCGATGGCGATCGGCGCAAAGCCCTTGGGCGCGCGGGTGTCGGTCGCGCCCAGGATGATCATCACGAAGAGCCAGGTCAGCATCATCTCCGCCGCAAAGCCGGAGTGCATGGAGTAGCCGCCCGGCGAGTGCGCGCCGTAGCCGTTCGCAGCGAAGCCGCCACCGTGCAGATCGAAGCCCGCATGGCTGTGCGCGATCTTAAGCAGCATGCCTGCGCCCAGGATCGCGCCCACAACCTGCGCCCCGATGTAGGCCGGAACGTCCTTCCACGCGAAGCGTCCGCCGGTGGCGAGACCGATGGTGACCGCCGGATTCAGATGACAGCCCGAGACGTGTCCGATGGCGTATGCCAGGCAGAGTACCGTGAGTCCGAAGGCGAGTGAGACACCCACGAAGCCGATGCCGTACTGCGGATAGCCGCAAGCCAGAACGGCGCTGCCGCATCCTGCGAAGATGAGCCAGAAGGTTCCGATGGCTTCCGTTATAGAGCGTTTTGCAAGTGTCATGCGATCCTCTTTCCGAATCATTGGTCCCTCTCACGCGCGACACGGCGATACCGTGGGGTACAGAAGAGGAAGGTTTGAAATCGTTCCGCAAAGATACACCATTCCTGCTGTATCTGGCATAAAAATGTGCCTGGGCGTGTGCCGCTGTCTGCGCGGCACCCTTGGTATGATGAATGCAGCATGACCACTCACGCAGAGAACCCCCCGCACGCCTCCGGCAAAGCCAACGCAGCTCTACTCCTCGGCTGGATCATCCCAGGCGCGGGCCACATGCTGCTGGGCAAGTGGGTGCGCGGCGCTCTGCTCTTCGCTGCTGTCGTGACCATGTTCTGGATCGGGCTGGCCCTGCAGGGCAAGGTCTATACACCCAACTTCGGCGATCCGCTGGACATGCTCGGCTTCGCCGGCGATCTCGGCGCGGGCGGACTCTACGCGCTGGCGCGCATCATGGGCTGGGGCACGGCGCCGGTGCAGGTTGCACTCGCCGACTATGGAACAAAATTTATCGTAGTGTCCGGCCTGCTCAATGTGATCGCCGCGGTCGACGCCTACTCGCTGGCGAACGGACGAAAGGCGGCGGCATGATGCTCTCTCACTTCTCCGCCGTCCTGATCTTTGCCCTCTGCGCCTCCATCGTCTTCGGCATCACGCAGCGCACCGAGCCGCGCAAGATGGCGCTCTTCGCCGGCTACTGCTTCATCCTGTTCCTCGCCGGCACCATGCTGGCGAGCTGGGTGATGTGGCTCATCAAGCGGTAAGAAAATCTCACCGCGGATCAAAGCAAAAGACACGGATATTCACGGATAAGATTTTTAAAGCATTGATCCGTGTATTTAAATCCGTGCAGTTCTGTCCTGATCCGTGGTGAGGTGTTGCTTTATTCAGCCGTAGCCGTCCATACCAGCGCATCGAAGCGGTGCCGGACGAAAAATCCCATATCCTCATAGAGCTTTACGGCATGCGTATTGCTTGCCGTCACCGTCAGCGTAATTGCATCGAACCGCCGCTTCGTCAGCTGCGCCGCGCACTGGATCAGCAGCATATGTCCCAGGCCGTGTCCGCGATGCTCCGGCGTCACGCAGATCTGCGTGATGTGGCCGACCTCTTCGCGTACGCGCGAGCAGAGCAGCATCCCCTCCAGCTCGTTGGTTGCGTCGTTCAGGATCACGGACGAGGCGGCCACATCGAAGACGCCGCATCCCGGAAAGCGCACGATATTGTGCAGAAAGCGCAGCGCGCCGTGCAGTGTGCAGTACTGGTCGTTGATGTTGCCGTCGAGGTGGCCGTCATACGCGCGATGCACCAGCTTGCCGGCGTCCTGAAAGTGCGTGCTCGACCACGGACTGAGCGACAGCCCCTGCGGCAGCGCGGGCAGTGATTCGCTCTCGCGCAGAAAGCGCCCGTCCGCCAGACTGCACTCCATGAAGAGACGCGAATGCGTGCGGAAGCCCGCGTCGAGAAAGGGCTGCGTGATCTCGCCTTCAGGGTGCAGAAGCAACTGGGACTCGATGCGCTCCACATTCGGCGAGTTCTGCAGCATCTCCAGCAGATGAACCAGCAGCAGCCGCTCCACCTGCACCGCGGGCTGCGAGACAGAGGTCGCAAGCGATGCGTAGACATCGCCCACCACGGCCTTGTTGCCTTCATAGACGCAGAAGACGTAACCGCAGACGCGCCCGTGGTCCAGCGCGACGAAACCGGGCAGAACGCGCGAGTCCAGGTACTGCAGCAGCAGATCGGCGGAGCTGCGATAGTCCCAGCGCAGCCGCGTGCTCCACACACGGCTCTCCTCGTCCAGCAGCGGACGCAGCTGCTTCGCGGAGAAGTGGCGCAGATCCAGCACCTCGAGTTGGGAGGGAATCTTCATTGCAGTTTGATATCGCCGCTTGTTTCGTTCTTCGCGGAGTTTACCCCGAAGCAGCAGAGGTTTGGAAACCGAGGCTACGGATGCGCCGCGACGCGATAGACCGCCAGTCCCTGCGACGGGTACAGAAAGAGCGGCTGATACAAGCGTCCCGCAAGAATCTGGCTCAAACCCGGCACGGCTGTCGTGCGCAGCACCAGGATATGTTCCTGCGGCGGAACGCCGTTGACCTCATAGTCCAGCATCGGCTCGTTGCGATAGAAGGCGAGTCCGTAGACCATGTCGCGGCGCACGTTATAGACCGCCACCGGCTTCACATCGGGCGCTTCTTCTTCAATACGCTGGGCCAGTGGCCGTGCGGAGTAATTCAGGTCCAGCAGCGGTCCATTCTGTAGAGCAAGCCTTTTGCCGAAGGCATGCAGTTGCAGATTGCTCAGCAGAAAGACCAGCGAGAGCGCCACGCCGACGCACGTCGCGAATCGCACCTTGCTCGCGCCGAATTTATCCACGACGAGCAGGATGCCCACCACGAGTACGCCCGCCGCCATCGCCGCCAGCAGCACCGCGCGGCCGGGAAGCAGGATGCGGTCGATCACCATGTAGGTGGGGCTAAGCAGGATCACAAAGGTAAGAAAGCCGGCCGTGCAGGCATGGGCGATCAGCAGCCAGCGCGGCATCGCATGATCGCGGATGCGGAAGAGATAATCGCCGGTGAGAATCGCGATCGGCGGCAGGCTGGGCAGAATATAGCCCGGCAGCTTCGATCCCGAGAACGAAAAGAAGAGGATGGGGAAGAGTGCCCACAGCACCAGGAACTCCGGAAAGGCGTCGCCGGCGCGCTGATAGCCAAGATACCGCTGGGGCCGCGAACGCACCTTCCATTCCGCGATGGAGATCTGGATCGCGTCCACCAGGGCGCGCAACGCAAAGACCGTCCATGGCATCAGCGCGATCACCAGCACGATCAGGTAGTAGTAGAACGGCTGGTGATGCTGGAACCTGTTCGTGCCGAAGCGTTCTAAGTTATGTTCCAGAAAGAACTCGCGCACGAACGTCGGGTTCTTCTTCTGCACGGCGATGTACCACGGCAACACCATCGCGAAGAACAGTGCCACGCCCGGCAGCCAGACGGTGCGCCGGAGCAGTGACCACTCGCGCCGCAGCGCGATAAACAGGAAGATGATGGCTCCCGCCATGAACAAAGCCACCGGCCCCTTGGCCAGCGTCGCCGCCCCGATGAAAAAGTACAGGTCGAAGAGCCAGTACTTCTTGCCCGTCTCGTACCACGCATACCAGCCCAGCATGCCGATGCAGAACGGCGCGGCCAGCTGCATGTCCGTCGAGGCGCCGCGCGAGAACCCGATCATTCCCGCGCACGATGCCGTGATGAGCGCCGCATCCAGATGGCCACCGGGCCGGAAGCGCCGCATGTGCAGGAAGATCAGGATGATCAGGAAGCCCGCGCCGCTGGCGGAAGGCAGCCGTGCCGACCAGTCCGAGACGCCGAACTCGCGAAAGAACCCCATCGCGCGCCAGTAATAGAGCGCAGGCTTTTCCAGCCACGGCTGCCCGTAGAGCACCGGCGTGACCGTGCCGGCGAGCAGGCAGTGGTAGCTCGCGGCGAGGGCCTGCGGAGCAAGACTGTGCGGCACGATCTCGGCATGGAGTGCCATACAGTCCTGGTTGTGAGCGGCCAGCATCTCGCGGGCGATCTGAGCATAGCGCGGTTCATCCGCGCCAACCAGCCCGATCTGCGCGCCGCCAAAGAGCGGCACCAGCCCGTAGAGAAGGAAGAAGGCCGTGAGCACCACCAGCACGAAGCCTTCCCACGCTGCCGCGAGCGAAAAACGGCTCAGCAGAGACTGCAGGCTGAAGCGTCGAGCATGAGGGTGAAGGTTCGGGCTCACGAAGGGTTCGACTCAGAGCATATTGGCAGGACGATGCGTGTCTTCAGGTTAACAGAAATCGCCATCGCCGGAGATAAAGGAACCATAAGAGATTGAAGTGCGGATTCAGACTTGCTTCGCCGATTGTTCGGTTGCCGCGGCGCGTGCCGCGTTCTTTTCATTGCGCTTCTTCACGCGGCCCAGAAGATCGTCCATGCGGGTCTCCATCTTCGCCGAGCGGTCGATCTGGAAGCTCAGGTCCGGCACATGGCGCACGCCCATCCGCTCC
>DATMLK010000050.1:0-3266 GCA_035570215.1 Acidobacteriaceae bacterium | reverse complement strand
GCGCTGGGCGGCGAGATGATGATGCTGCGCTCGGAGATCGAAAAGCTTCTGCTGTATGTCGCAGGTAAGGGACGCATCACGCTGGGCGATGTGGAGACGATGGTGCTGGCGGCCAAGCAGCGTTCGCTCTATGAGCTGACTGACGCCATCTCACAGCGCGACCGGGCACGCGCGCTGGCCCTGCTGGACGGATTGCTGAATGCCTCTGACGGCGGCGAAGATGCGGCCATCGGGCACCTCTACATGCTGGCGCGGACCTTCCGTCAGATGCTGATCATTCTCGAAAAGAATGTGCGGGACTCGCGTGCGATCTGGCAGGTGCTGTGGCAGGGCTTCCGCATGCCGCCGTTCGCGGCCGAAGACCTGATCAAGCAGGCCCGGCGGTACAAGAGCCGCCGCGAACTGACGCGCGCGCTGCGGTTGATCGCGCGGGCGGATGTGGAGATACGCTCGAATCCGCCGGACAAGCGGCTGGTGCTGGAGCGGTTGGTGCTGGACCTGGCCGCCGAGCCGAAGGCCGCCGTGCTGGAAGGCTGGAACCAGATGAGTTTTGTATTGTAAGCAGTTTCAGTGCATCAAAAGGCCGTCGCAGCAACCGCTTTTTCCTCTCACGCGTCAGTTCTGTATGGTTAACGCCATGCGCTTCGCCGCACAACTCCGCAATCACTTTCTCGCGCTGGCCATCGTGTGCGCGGCGTGGTGCGCACCGCAAACGGTTCAGGCGCAGGACGTGCCGGACGCGACGATCCCGCTGGAGTCGCTGGGCTATCAGCCTGCGCCGGCCCACATTCTGCTGGCGGAAGGTTACACGGTAAGCAGCCTGCAGTATGTGGACGCGCAACACATCCTCTTCACCTACAACAAGCGCTCGCTGATCAAGCGAATGCCCGGCGATTCGCCTGATGAGAGTCCGCAGAATATGGCGGCTGTGCTGCTGGAATCACCTTCCGGCAAGGTGCTGGCGCAAACTGAGTGGCGGCTGCCCGATCACTCGCAGTACCTGTGGCCGATCGGCGAGGGAACATTTCTGCTGCGGATCGGCCGCGAACTGCGCCTGCTGACGCCGCTGGCGGCGAGCAGCGATCCCGGCACGGCCTTGCACGGAAAGATGTTGATGACGCTTCCCGGCCGGGCGTCACTGATCGCGGCTGCGCCCGACGGCCGCATGCTGATGGTGGAGTCCGATGTGTCGGGACGATACGCGGCGGCCGCTGCCGTGCCTTCTGCTTCGAATGCGACGACGAGCACATCGTCCGGCAGTACTTCGCCTGACGCACAGCCGGATCCGGCGGAGAATCATACTACCGACGTGCAGTTTCTGGAGTTCGATCTCGCGCGGCAGGCGCAGGGCATCGTCAACGTGAATCTGGTGGGGCACCTCACCGCGCCTTCGATGCTGGCGCTACCGCTCACGCACGACGGCTACATGCACGCCACGGAGATCTATCCCGGCGACTGGGGCCTGATCTATACCGAACTGAACGGCGAGGACACCATACTGGGTGATGTGGTGAGCACGTGCCGCCCGAGCGCCGCTTTTCTGAGCAACAGCGAAGCGCTGGTGGAGACCTGCAATGGTAACGATACGGCAGTGATCATGACCGTGGTGACGCTCGGCAAGAAGGAGCTGTGGCAGCAGGCTCTGGATGACGCCGGCACCGACCCGGAGATACGCACGACGCCGGCCTCCGGCCGCTTTGCCGTCAGCCGCATTCTGCTCGATGGCGTGAATTCACCGGGCGTGGATGTGGTCGACGAGGACGATGTGCGCAAGCAGCACATCGACGTGATGGACATTCGGAGCGGCGCGCTGGTGATGAGCGTGGACGTAAAACCGGCGGAGCGCTCGGCACAGAACTTCTCGCTCTCGCCCGATGGCCGTCACATGGCAGTTCTGCAGGGTGACGCGATCGCGATCTACGATTTGGCGCCGATCCAGGATTTTCCGCCGGCACCGATCAAGCCGAAGGACCTGGTCTTCGTCGCCGCGCCGGAAGGCGCTGTGGCTGCTTCTGCGCCGGTGAAGACAACTGCAGCGGCCCCGGCGACGGCCGCGGCTCCCGCCGTGATGGCACCGCCGGCTGTGATCGAAGTCCCACTGAATGTGGACGCGCAGCGCGCTCCGCCGACGCTGCTTACGCCGGATGAGCAGAAGTCCGTGGAGGGCAAGAAGAATAAGGAGATCATCATCCAGCCGATCGATCCACCGCCACCGCCGCCGAAGCAGCCCAAAGGGCAGCAGCAGCCGAACTAGAAGCAGATGCTGATCAGATGCGCGATGATGAGCGCGTAGAGGCCGGCGGCGACGTCGTCCATCATGATGCCCATGCCGCCAGACAGGTCTTCGAGCTTGCGGCAGGGCGGCGGCTTGGTGATGTCGAAGAGGCGGAACAAAAATAAACTAAGCAGGGCGTGCGGCCAGTCGGGTTTTATCGCAATCAGCGCGATGAGCTGACCGGCGGCCTCGTCGATGACGACGTGCTGCGGGTCCTTCACGCCGCTCTCGTTGGCGACGATGGTGGCCGCGGGGATGCCGATGAGCGTCACGAGAATAGCCGCGAGCACTGTCCAGAGCACGAGATGCGCCGGATGGAGGCGCGCGGCGGCCATCCACCACAAGAGCGCCGCAATCGACCCGTAGGTTCCGGGGCCGGGCTTCAGCAGGCCCGCGCCGCAGACGGTGCCGGCAATCCATGCCCACGGGGTCTTCTGTCCCCAGATGGGCTTGTTGTTCGATGCGGGCATGTTAATCATCGTCTTCCGCCCTGGGGATGCGGCCGGATTCCAGGTCTTCGAGCACGTCGGGGTCGAGGATGGGCGAGGAGATGCGGTACTCTCCGCTCGCCCACTTGCCGAGATCGATGGTGCGGCAGCGGTCGGAGCAGAAGGGCACGTTCTCGTCGGTCAGCGCGACGGGCTTTTTGCAGATTGGGCAGGGTAGTGTGGTGGTTTTCTCGCTCATGTCGTACTCGATTTACTCGATGATACGCGCGACCACGTCATAGTCGTGCGATTCGGTGATCTCGCAGCGGTAGAAGGTGCCGGGGACGAGGGTCTCGTGCGGGCCGAAGTCGTTGAGGAAGACCTTGCCGTCGATCTCGGGCGCGTGCATCATGGTGCGGCCCTCCCAGAGTAGCTCGGTCTCGGCGGACTCGCCTTCCACGAGCAGGTCTATCTCCCGGCCGATCCACTTCGTCTGCTTCTTCTTGCTGATCGTCTGCTGCAGCTTCATCAGCTTGCGGCGGCGCGCGTCGATCGTCCGCTTC
>DATMLK010000049.1:0-3787 GCA_035570215.1 Acidobacteriaceae bacterium | reverse complement strand
GCCGTGCTGACGAACTCGTTTCTGCTGGCAGGCTCAGGCGAGGAAGACAAGAAGTTTGAAGATGAAGCGGTCGAAGTGGGTTAACTGCCGCTCGCCGCACGAAAGGAAACAAGAGATGGAGATCCATATCCCAACGCCGCTGCGCCAGTACACGGGCAAGCAGGCGAGTGTGCAGGTTGAGGGCGCGACGGTGAATGACGCGCTGGCCGCGCTGACGGCCGCTTATCCGGACCTGAAGAAGCAACTGTTCACCGACGAGGGCAAGGTGCGCTCGTTCGTGAACCTGTACCTGAACGACGACGACATACGGTATCTGCCGGCGAAGGAAGCGACTGCGGTTTCGGCCAAAGACAGCCTCACCATCATTCCGTCGATCGCAGGCGGGTCCTGCGCGGACGGCGAATAGCTTCGCGTGGCGCGCACGATGTGCGCGATTGGAATCGTATCGCAGGCTAAGAACATCAAATTGGAAGAGGACGCTATGGCACTGCCGGATTTGAATAATGATGAGATCGCGCGCTACTCGCGCCACCTGATCCTGCCCGAGGTTGGCCTCGTGGGACAGAAGAAGCTGAAGGCGGCGAAGGTGCTGTGCGTGGGCACCGGCGGACTGGGTTCACCGCTGGCGTTCTACCTGGCCGCGGCCGGCATCGGAACTTTAGGTCTGGTGGACTTCGACGTGGTGGACAAGAGCAATCTGCAGCGGCAGATCATCCACTCGACGGCGGATGTCGGCCGGCCGAAGATCGATTCGGCGGCGGAGAAGCTGAGTGCGCTGAATCCGCACATGAAGATCGTGAAGCACGAGACGATGCTGACCTCGGCGAATGCGATGGAGATCATCAAGGACTACGACATCGTCGCCGACGGAACGGATAACTTTCAGACGCGGTACCTGGTGAACGATGCGTGCGTTCTTTCGGGCAACAAGCCGAATGCGTATGGCTCGATCTTCCGGTTCGAGGGACAGGCGAGCGTCTTCGCGACGAAAGATGGGCCGTGCTATCGCTGCCTGTACCCGGAGCCGCCGCCGCCGGGACTGGTTCCCTCGTGCGCGGAAGGTGGCGTGCTGGGAATCCTACCGGGATTGGTCGGCGTGATCCAGGCGACGGAGACGATCAAGCTGATCCTGGGTGTTGGCGAACCGCTGATCGGCAAGCTGCTGCTGGTGGATGCTCTGAATATGAGCTTCCGCACGCTGAAGCTGCGGAAGAATCCGGATTGCCCGGTGTGCGGAACGCATCCAACGGTGACGAAGCTGATCGACTATGACCAGTTCTGCGGCATTGCGCCGGCAAAGCCGGAAGAGGCGACGGCGACGGTGAAGGACGGGATCCCACAGATCAGCGTGAGCGAGTTGAAGCGCAAGCGCGATGCGGGCGAGAAGTTCTTCCTGCTGGATGTACGCGAGCCATACGAGTACGAGATCTCGAAGATCAAGGGCTCGACGCTAGTGCCGCTGGGCGATGTTGCCTCGAAGCTCGGCGAACTGGCGAAGCACAAAGACGAAGAGGTCGTCATCCACTGCCGCAGCGGTGCGCGTTCGCAGACGGCTGCACTGCAACTGAAAGAGGCTGGCTTCAAGCACGTCTCGAATGTTGCGGGCGGGATCAATGCGTGGGCGACGGAGATCGATCCTTCGCTTCCGACTTACTAATTAATTCAATGCAAGACAAAGGCCCATCGCTTTGGCGGTGGGCCTTTTACTTTGTGCCGCAATAAGCGGAGTGAGATTCTTCGCTGCGCTCAGAATGACAAGAATAAAAATTATTCTTTATCGACCACTTCCAAAATCTGCAGGCAGAGCGGCGTCTCCAACATGCAGGGCATCTTCGCGATGCTGCGCAGGGCCTTCTCGATCACCGAGGTCAGGCAGGGCTCGGTGGTGACGACGAAGGGCAGAGCGTCTTTCGGATAGCCGGGGCGCTGCAGGATCGAGTCAATGTTCGCGCCGACCTTGGCGAGCGCGCCGGCGATAGCGGAGACGATGCCGGGCTTGTCGTCCACCACGAAGCGCAGGTAGTGCGGCGCGAGAAACTCGCCGGTGACCTTCTTCCTGCGGATAGGCAGCTCGACGGTGTGCGAGTTCTGCGAGACGGCGAGCAGGTCCGACACGACGGCGACGGCGGTGGGGTTGCCGCCGGCTCCGTGGCCGGAGAAGACGACGTCGCCGCCGAACTGGCCGCTGGTCACCACCATATTTTGAGTGCCGTGCGACCAGGCGATGGGCGAGCTCTGGGGGACGAGCATGGGGCCGACTCTGGCGCGGACGATGCCGTCCTCAAGCTGGGCCTGCGCGACCTGGCGGATGGTGCAGCCGAGCTCGGCGGCATAGGCGAAGTCCACGGCAGAGATCTTGCGGATGCTCTGGGCGGAGACGAGGTCGGGGTTGATGTCTGCGTGCAATGCGATGCGGGTGAGGATGACGAGCTTGGCGCGGGCGTCGTGGCCATCAACATCGGCGCTGGGATCGGCTTCGGCGTAGCCGAGCTGCTGCGCGTCGGTGAGGACGGTGGCGTAGTCGGCGCCGGTCTCCATGCGCGAGAGGATGTAGTTGCAGGTGCCGTTCACGATGCCGGAGATGCGGGCGATCTTGTCGCCGCCGAGACCCTGGAAGATGCCGGGGATGACGGGGACTCCGCCGGCGACGGCTGCGCCGTAGACGAGCTGGACCTTGTTCTCCTTCGCGAGCCTGGCGAGCGCGGTACCGCGATAGGCGATGAGCTGCTTGTTCGCGGTGACGACGGATTTTTTCTTCTGCAGGGCTTTGCGGATCCAGGATTCGGTTGGGTTCAGGCCGCCGGTGAGTTCGATGACGACGTCGGCGTTAGAGTTCAGCACATCGTCGATGTGCTCGGTCCACTTTGTGGTTGCAGGAACGAGCTTGGCCGCCTTGGTGGCCTGCTTGCGCGCGACGTTGCGGTTGAAGATGTGCGTGAGCTCAATGCCGTCGAACTTCTGCGCGGCAAGTACGCGGACTACGGCGGAGCCGACAGTGCCGAAGCCGATCAAGGCTACGCGAGTCTTCCTGGAGATCTTTTTTGCTACGGGCATAAGTGTGTCCTGATTCTTGAATAATTAGATCTTCTGTTTATTTCTCAATAATCAATCTTATTGGAACTGTTCTGCCAGGCGGCGAAGCTGGCAAAGGCTTCTTTGCGGAGGAGGGGGCGGATGGGCAGCAGGCGATCGCCGAGGGGCTTCTTCAGCTCCTGATAGAGAAAATCATCGTCGAAGCCGATGCTGGCGGCGTCTGCCGCGGTATTGCCGTAGTAGACGGCGGCGACGCGGGCCCAGTACAGGGCGGCCATGCACATGGGGCAGGGCTCGCAACTGGTATAGATTTCACACTCCGTGAGCTGGAAGCTGTTAAGCTTTTGGCAGGCGGCGCGGATGGCGGTGACTTCGGCGTGGGCCGTGGGATCGTTATGGCGGGTGACGCAGTTGACCCCGGTGGCGACGACCTGACCGTTACGGACGATGACGCAGCCGAAGGGGCCACCTTTGCCACTGGTGACGTTCGCGGTGGCCAGGTCAATGGCCTGCTGCATGAAGATGGGATTGCCCTGCATTCGGAGATTTTCGCCTCTGTTTCGGGGATTCATTGCCAGGGTAGTGGATGATGACCACGGAGACCGGCTGCTGAGTGCATCCAACAGCAGCCGAGCTCGCTCTGGGAGGACTTAATTATGGCATACGCATACCTATCGAAGCGCCTGATTACACCCACGGCTGAGCGCGATGGCGCTCTGCTGGTGGAGGATGGCGTGATAACCGCCATCTGCGG
>DATMLK010000048.1:0-36741 GCA_035570215.1 Acidobacteriaceae bacterium | reverse complement strand
GATCTCCGTCGTCGTGAACGGATGCGGTGCCGCGGGATCAAGCTGCGCCAGCCGCATCAGCTCGCGCAGCCCCGGCTGCACCGGGTTCTTCAACTCACGCAGGCCGATGGCCGTGATCACGCGGTTTTCGCCGCGCAGCGGAACGGAGTCCGCAATCGTCGCGATCGCCAGCAGCTTCAGGAACGACGGAAGGATCTTCTCGCGCAGACGTTCGCGCTCGGCCTTGTCTTCGGCAGTATCGCCATCTGCGGCAGATGCCTCCAGCAGAGCCTGCGCCAACTTGAAGGCAACACCGGCGCCGCAGAGATCTTTTTCCGGATAGGTACACCCCGTCTGATTGGGATTCAGCACGGCCAGCGCCTCAGGTACACCGCGATCCTCGTCCGGCAGGTGGTGGTCGGTCACGATCAGGTCGAGCTTCAGCTTCTTCGCCTCGGCCGCCGCGGCAAATGCACGCACTCCGGTATCAACCGAGATCACCAGCCGCACGCCGCTCTCATGCGCCGCCGCCAGAATGCCCGCCTGCATCCCATACCCTTCGCGTATGCGATGCGGCACGTGATAGCGTACGTCCGGTTTTGTCTGCGTATCCGATCCAATCCTTTCGATCGCCGTCTTCAGCAGCACCGTGGCCGTGGTGCCGTCCACGTCATAGTCGCCGTAGATCAGGATGGGTTCGTTCGCGATCACGGCCTGCCGTATGCGCGCCACGGCCTCGCGCATGCCCAGCATCCGGTAAGGGTCGTGCAGCTGATCAAGGGCCGGAGCGAAGAACGCCTTTGCTGCCTCCGCCGTTGTGATGCCGCGGCCGATCAGGAGTTCGGCGACGATCTCCGGCACCTCCAGCGCGCGCGCCAGTGCGGATGCGGCTTCAGCATCGCAATTGGGCAGCACCCATCGGGTCAGCGGGGGATTGGCAGGCATCCTTCTATTGTGTCACTAAATTTTCGTCGTCACGCGGCAGAGAGGATTCGTCTTTGCTTCTGCGAGCATCGCGAGCCCACGCGAAGCGTTCAATAAAAATTAATCGTCGATGTCGCGTTCATCCACGATGATGTTGCCGCCGAAGCCGTCGATGCTCTCCATCAGCTCCTGGAAACGGTCGTACCACTCGGTCGAGGTCTCGTAGACGTACATCACGCCCTGGTAGCTGAAGCCGAGCTGCAGAAAGCCCGTACGCCCCACGAAGTTCACAAGATACTGAGCCTCTTCGATCTCCGGCGTCTCCTGCTCGGGAAAGTTCTCCTCGCGCAGGTGCTCCAGCAGGATCTCGATGTCGGCCTTCTCCAGCACGAACTCGCTCATGGTCAGGAACGGTGAGTTTGCCGCCTTGGCTAGCTCGACGAAGTCCTTCCAGCCGTCGGGGTTGTCGTCGTCCTCAAAGAGCACGCTGGGAATGTCGTCGGTCACGAAGCCGTTCATCCGTCGCATGCCGTGCCCAGCGATGAAGGCGACCATGTCGTCTTTGAGAGAGAGCAGATTTTCAGGCTGTATAGTCACAGTGTGTGATTGTCTCAGAAAATCAATCCTGTGCGAATCTCCTCGGCTGCTGTTGCCACGGCTTCGGGTAGGTGCGGGCTTTAGCCTGCACGATACAAGCCGCATAAAATGCGGGCTTTAGCCCCTGAAGCATGGTTTTCGCTGTCAGAACCCGCGCCGAATCAGCGTGTTATAGTTAAAGCCACGCATGATTTTTTCAAGAGACTACGTCGGATATCTGGCTAAACAGACGGTGAAGCACTTGGTGGAAGCCAAGATGATTGCCACCGAAAAGTACCCTGTGCTTAACGAGCGCGTGACCGCGGCCATGACCGAGGAGCTCATGCTCGAAGACCGCATCAATGAAGAGGTGCGCGTCATCCTCGAAGCCTTTCAGGACGACATGCGCAAGACCGGCGCCAGCTACCCGGAGATGTTCAAGAAGGTCAAGAACGAGCTGGCCCGCAAGTACAAGGCGGTGCTATGAGGATCTCCCGCGACAAGCTCAATAAGCTCGCCCACACCGTGGCAGACACCCTGGCCGAGATCGACGAGTGCGACTTCCTCGAAGACCGCAATACCATCCGCCAGGAGGCCCGCAAGGCGCTCGAAAAACTCCTCGAGCAGGAGACCCGGATCGACGCCGCCGCGCGCATGAAGATCTCCTCCCAGCGCAAGATCATCATGGAAGGCTCGCAGGAGTGGGACATCCTCTACCGCAAGTACTACAACGACGAAGTAAAAAAACTCGGCCTCTAACTTCCACCGCCGTCATTCAGAGCGCCTGCACTTGGGCGCGAAGGATCCAGACGAACCTTTCTTGCCCATATCGCTCAAGGCTTCCTAACCGAAATGCCGTCTTACCCCGCAAAACTTGTATAATAGAACCATCGCAACGGAGTTCCACTTCCGTGCCGTGGCGTTATGGTGTAACTGGTTAACACGTCGCCCTCTCAAGGCGAAGAGTCCGGGTTCGAGCCCCGGTAACGCTACCAAAAATCTTCCCCGCCACTAGATCCCAGATCTTCAAATCAAATTTTGAAAGTGTCATCCTGAGCCGTAGGCTCGAACCGCTCTAGCCCAACGCCCCGTTCTCCGGCTGCGCCACTCCCATCACCTCGGCAAAGGCCTGCGCGAAGAGAAACATCTCGTCCGCCGTTCCCACGGTAACGCGCACATGATGCGGCATGATCGGCCACGTGCGCCCCACGTAGACTTCCTTCTTCTCCATCTCCTTCGTGAACTCCGCTCCCGGCCGCTGCACATCCACCATGAAGAAATTCGCTTCCGAAGGCACCACGCCGAACCCCTGCTTCCGTATCCAGTCGATCGTCGCGTCACGCAGCTGTGCGTTCGCGGCCTTCCGTGTGGAGACCAGGTCCTTCACCTGCAGGCTCGCTTGCGCCGCCACCACTCCCGGCAGCGGCAGAGGATTCAGTCCGTAGCGCTGCAGCCGGGCCAGCAGGTCCGGACGCCCCACGGCGAAGCCGATGCGCAGTCCTGCCAGACCATAGATCTCTGAAAAAGTGCGCAGCACGACGACGTCGCGATCATCGAGCGCATAGTCCAGCACCGTCTCCGCATCGCTGTAGTGGATGTAGGCCTCGTCCACCACCACCACCGCGCGCCGCGGCTTGTGCCGCAGCAGCCAGGCGATGTCCTGGCGCATGACCGTCGTTCCCGTCGGGTTATTCGGATTGCAGATGTAGATGCAGCCTGCGTTTGGGTCCGCCGCCGCCATGGCGTTCATGTCGTACTTATATTCTTTGCGCAGCGGAACGTAGCGCACGGGAGACAGCACCGAAGCGGCCGCCATGCCCGGCGCTTCATACGTCGGATTGGCGCAGACCAGGCCGTGCTGCGGCGAGGTAAACGCGAGCACGGCGTAGTGCAGCGGCTCGCTTGCTCCCGGATACAGCGCCAGGTAGCCCTCCTTCAGACCCTCCTGGTCCATGATCATCTTTGCCAGGTCTACCGATGCCGGAAAGTCATAGCGGCCGGAGCGCACGCCCAGCCCGGCGATAGCGTCCAGGGCCTGCTGGCATGGGCCCAGCGGATTCTCATTGGCATCCAGCAGCACCCTGCCGCTGGACTCGGCTGCATCCTCTTTTTTAGTCTGCGATGCGGCCCACGCCAGCTTCGGCTCCGTCATCAGCGGAACCGCGGCCGCAAGTGTGGCCGTGGCCCCGCGGAGAAAGCCGCGGCGCGTCAGCGCGGGGTTGAGGATCGGGTCAAGGTTGCGGTCAAAGTACGGGGCCATCGTGCATCCTCAGGTGATTAAACAAGGTCGTGAATATAAAGTTTTCCAGCAAAGTAACGAATTTAATGGCCGCGTTCCCGCTCTATAGAGGGTTGGACGCCGAAACCGGCTCCGGCGTTTCGTCCAGCAGAAGAGAAAGTAACAGCAGAACCAGCGCAATCCAGTAGAGGTCGGCGCCGAAGAGGTGCAGGATCTGCATCCACACCGGGGCCAGCAGCAGCACATCCGCTATGCCCAGCAGAAACTGTACGCCTAGCAGCGTCACCACCAGCCAGCGCAGCCGGCCCTGCGCCCGCCCGCCTTTCGCGTGAACGACAAGCCATCCCACAAACACCGCTGCAACGCACGCCGCCGCCGGATGCACCCAGCGCAGCCGCAGCAGCAGCGGCGCCGTGGCGGAGAAGTCCTGCGCGAACGACTGCGCCAGCGTCGCCGAAGGGAAGAGGGTATCGCCCAGCGCGGCCAGCGATCCGCTCACACCCACCAGCATCGTGGCAGCGAGTCCAGCGGCGGCCCACCAGAGCGTCTTCAGGCTCGCTGTGATCCGCGGCTGAGCCACATCGCGCGTGAGCAGCGCCGCCGTCACCGTAAGCGCCGCGAGCAGCAGCAGCGTATTGCTCAGGTGGATGGAGAGAACCACGACACGTCCGAACGACCGGTTCGTCGTCACGTAGCCGAGCGTCACCAGCAGGTAGCCCAGGAAGGCCTCGTTGATGAGCAGCAGCGTCGTGATCCATGCGGCGATGCGCGCGCCTCTATACGAATGCCGGCCCTTCTCTGTCCCCACCAGAACGCCGATCAGCAGCGCCAGCACCAGGATCGTGGCACCGCCGGTCATCATGCGATGGGTAAACTCGATGATGGTGTCCACGCGCGGCGAGACGGGGATCACCTCGCCGTTACAGAGCGGCCAGTTGTTGCCGCAGCCCGCGCCGGAGTGCGTGGCCCGCACCACCGCGCCCCACAGGATCACCAGCACGTTCCAGCCCAGCGTCGTCCACGCCAGGTTGCGCAGCCAATTGTTCCGGATAGGCATCAATCGCAATCTTATAAGAGTGGGAAGCCGGTGCGATAAAACGGCGTCATGCATTAGGATTTACTTATGTCGCTGACGCCCAAAGACCCGCGCAAACTCAAACCGATCTGGCGCGCGGTCATTGAGATCGCGTTCATCGTCTTTCTCTTCTACTCCAACCTGCTGATGGGCGAGTTCACCCAGGCCAACGGTCGCGGCAAGAGCTTTCTGGCAGGCCTGGGCGACGTTATGACGCTCGAGAACCTCGCCATCGCCCTGGTCACGGCGTTCATCGGCTATGTGGCCTTCGAATATCTGCGCAAAAAGCTGTAGCCGCCAGATGCAAAAACTCACCACGGATCTTAAAGACGACACGGATTAAAAACGACTCATTTCGTCTTTAATCCGTGTTTTTTGTCTTTAGATCCGTGGAAGGGTTTAGCCCTTCGCCAGCTCTTTCGCGCGCAGAGTAGCCTTGCGCACGGCCTGGATCAGCGCGGCACGCAGCCCGCCCTCTTCGAGCGCAAGGATGCCATCCACCGTGCTGCCCGCGGGCGTGGTCACGGCGTCCTTCAACATCGCCGGATGGTAGCCGGTCTCCAGCACCATGCGTGCGGAGCCGAACATCGTCTGCGCGGCCAGCAGCGTGGCCGTGTCGCGCGGCAGCCCCATGTTCACGCCGCCTTCAGCCAGCGCCTCCACGATGATGTAGAAGAACGCAGGGCCGGAGCCGGAGAGTCCCGTCACCGCGTCCATGTGCTTCTCTTCCACCACCACGGCGCGGCCCACGGTCTGGAAGATACGGTTGGCGATCTTCATCTGCTCGTCGGTTACGTGCGTGCCGCGGCAATACGCGGTCATGCCGGCGGTCAGCATCGCCGGCGTGTTGGGCATGGCGCGGATCACGGGGATGTTCTTGCCCGCGGCCTCTTCCATCTCGGCGAGCTTTACTCCGGCGGCGATCGAAAGGATGAGCTTCTTCGGTGTAAGCGCAGGCTTGATCTGGGCCAGCAGAGCCGGGACCTGCGTCGGCTTGACGCCCAGGATGATGACGTCGGCGGCCTGCGCGGCCGCCACGTTATCTGTAGCAACCTGCACGCCGAACTGCGCCGAGAGCGCGACCGCGCGCGGCGCGTGCTGCACCGTGGCGAAGATGCTCTCCGCGTTCACGAGGTTGTTCTTTAAAAACGACTGCAGCAGAATGCCGCCCATCTTGCCCGCGCCGAGAATGGCGACGCTTAGATGGGGAAGTGCAGCCTGTTGCTTGGGCGCTTCGTAGGTTTGTACGGCTTCGGTCATATTGTTCTCTTCAGGTACTAAAGATTCATCCTCAAGAGTAACAAAAATGGATAGGTAGAGAGCTCAGCGCCAGTGGTGGGGCAAGTTGAACTTGAAGTTCAGGCCGAGTTTGAGGGTATTGATGTACAGACTCTCGGTGAAGGGAAAGGTTCCATTGCTGGCTGCGACATAGAAGGTTTGCGTCGGAAAGTTGTAGTACGCATATTCGATTTTTCCGGTCAAGTGGGTCCGGATGAGATATTCGACACCGGCACCGAGAACATAGCCCTGGAAGAGAGGAATGTCCGAGGAGACTGCGGCCGTCGAGTTCTGCGTGGTAAAACTCTCCTTGCCGTTGAAAAAAGCCCATCCTGCCTTTCCGTAGAACAAAACATTGCCTACCGGCTTCCCCACGCGGGCGGCCACGTCGCCATACATCCCGCTGTTCATTCCGATTGTGGTGACGTTATTCGTAGGGGGAAGGGCAGGGGGAGCTGGGGTGACGTATGGATCTTGACCGTTCTGGAGCAGGTTCATCCAGCCGAGCTCGACTTCGGGGCCCAGCAGGACCGGGCCGGTATGGAAGGTGCATCCCGTCTGGCCACCGGAGAGGTACGTGCTGTTATCCAAAGTGATGGACTGTCCTGGAGTTCCGTCGACGACAAAGGATGTCGATCCATTGCCCACATCGGTGAAGGTGCGGTGAGGCCCTATGAAACCGGCATGGATGCCGATATAGCAGCCGCCCCAGTCCGATGATGCTGTCGCTGCTGAAGCCGACAGGGGGAATAAAGCCACAATCATCAACAGGACGCAGCCTGTGGCAAATAGATTCTTCATGGGTACCTCGGCAAGAAATTTATACGTTCACACTTCTAACAAAAATAGCTATTCAAAGCAAAGGGATTAAAGGATTATTAGCGCGTCGTAATATCAACAGCATATCTCTGCCCGTGGGATAGAGATATGCCATGCCTATTTATTTGCGGCGATCCATGCATCCACCCTCTGCTCCACCATATCCAGCGGCATGGCGCCCGCGTCGATGATTGTGTCGTGGAAGCCGCGAATATCGAACTTCGCGCCCAGCTCCTTCTGCGCCTTGGCCCGCAGTTCAAGGAACTTCAGCTGGCCCATCTTGTAGCCCAGCGCCTGCGCCGGCAGGGCGATGTAGCGGTCCACCTCGGCATTCACATCCGTATCGCTCAGCGCCGTATGCGCGTGGAGGTAGTCCACCATCTGTTGCCGCGTCCAGTGCTCGCTGTGGACGCCGGTGTCGACCACGAGCCGAGCCGCGCGCCACTCGTCCGCGTTCAGGCGGCCGTAGTCGTTATACGGGTTCTGATAGAGACCGATGTCCTTGCCCAGATGTTCGGAGTAGAGCCCCCAGCCCTCGGTGTACGCCGTGTAGTACTCCTGCTTGCGGAACTCGGGCAGCCCGGTCAGCTCCTGCGCGATGGAGATCTGCAGATGATGCCCCGGTATTCCCTCGTGATACGCAATTACCTCTACATCAGAGAGGTAGCGGTTGGCGAAGTCGTAGGTGTTCACATTCACGCGGCCGGGACGCTTGCCGTCCTCTGAACCCTGTTCGTAGTACGCCGGCGCCTGGTTCTTCTCCAGGTACTCCGGAATCGGCTGCACCTCAATCTTCGCCTGGGGCAGTGTGCCGAAGAGCTGCGGCAGCTTGGTCTGCATCACTGCCAGGTAGCCGCTGTAGGCGTCCAGCAGCTGTTGCTTGCTCATGGGATGCAGCTTGGGATCGGCCTTCATCGCGGCGTCGAGTGCCTTGGTATCGGCAAATCCGAGATGGTGCGCGATCTCCGTCTTCGCGGCCTCGTCTTTGGCCACCTCGTCCAGCCCGATCTGGTGGATCTCGGCTGGCGTCTTGGTCAGCGTGGTGCTGAGCCGCACCTTGTAAGCGTAGTAGGCATCGCCGTCCGGCAGCGCCCACACGCCCGGGTCCTTGCGTCCGGCGGGAATATACTGCGCGGCTACGAACTTCGCGAAGCGCTGGAAGCTGGGCAGCACCTGTGTGCTGATGGCATCCAGCACATCGGCGGTGATCTGTTTCTGCTTCTCCGGCGAGATGCCCGCCGGAAAATTCTTGATCGGCAGCGCGAACGGGCTGTCCTCGGGCTTCTGGTTCGCCAGCGTCTGCACTTGCACCAGCATCTTCTGCAAAAGGTAGGCAGGCGGCACGCGGCCGTCGTCCATGCCCAGCATCATGTTGGTCATATTCTGCGAGAAGACGCGCGGCACCTGCCGCAGCCGCGCAATGTAGTGCGTGTAGTCGGCCTCATTGTCGAAGCTGAGCTGCGGCACCAGTCTCGCCAGATCGGCGAAGAAGCTGTCGAACTGCGTCGCCGGCATCTCCCACTCCTTGAAGCGCGCGCCCTCCTGCGCGCTGATGAGGTCGTTGAGCATCAGCGCAACCGAAAGCTTCTCCTGATCGCTCAGGCCGGTGGTGTCGATCTCCGAGAGCTCCTGGATATTCTGCCGGCCACGCGCCAGCTGAGCGTTGATGGCCTCCACGGAGTAGTCCGTCAGCTGGTCGTCGTACGTTTTGATTCCCAGCGTCGAAGCGAACTCGGGATTGTCCTTAAGATTCTCCGCCCACATCGCGGCAAACAGATCAGAGAGCTGCTTGCTGCGTTCAGCAACGCTTGCCAGCGGAACCGGAGCCGGAGCGGACACCGGAAGTGTAGGCGGCGCAGCCGCATAGGCAATGGGGAGCAGCGCGAAGCCAAGGACGAGTGCGGGGACGATGCGAAACAATCTCATACGCGCCAGTCTATCGCTCTCCGCTGCAAAAGAAAACGGCACCAACCCATGGGGCCGGTGCCGCTCCTGCATCGCGAAAGGTTAGGCTGTGGTCGGCGCACAGTAGGCGTCAAAGGCACGCTGCAGTTCGGCTGCGATCGCCGGTGCGGTCGAGGTCTCGATCGCCGAGCGCTGCATCAGGTAGACCAGCTGCCCGTCGCGCAGGATCGCGATCGCGGGTGAGGTCGGCGGATGTCCGGCAAAGTAGCCGCGTGCCTTCTCGGTGGCCTCGCGATCCTGTCCGGCGAATACCGTGATCGCATGATCGGGCTTAGTCGCATTCTGCATCGCCAGCCGTACGCCCGGACGCATCTTGCCCGCCGCGCAGCCGCAGATCGAGTTCACTACGACCATGGTCGTGCCCGGCTTGGCCAGTTCCGCGTCCACCTCGGCCGCGGTGCGGGCCTCGTTCAGGCCGGCGCGGGTCAGCTCCTCGCGCATCGGAATCACCATAATCTCTGGGTACATGTCATCTCCTTGGAACGAAGGCAAAAAACGCCGCGTCTTCTCTAGTATAACGGTTCGTCTCTGGTGGCGGGGGTCTTTTGCTTTTATCACGGAAATCAGCTTCTATCACCGTCATCACCGTTAAGCCTTTTTGTACATAGGATGTATCCTCTACCCGTGGAGATTCAACACAACATAGGCCTCGCCCCCTACACCACCTTCGGTATCGGCGGCCCTGCGCGCTACTTCTGCACCATCAGCTCCGAGCACGACATTCCCGCTGCTCTTCACTATGCCAAAAAATACGATCTGGAGACCTTCGTACTCGGCGGCGGCAGCAATCTTCTCATCTCGGATGAATACTACGAAGGCCTCGTGATGCACATGGCGATCAAGGGCGTCACCAGCAGGCAGCATGGCGACAAGGTTCTCTATGACGCGGGCGCAGGCGAGTCCTGGGACCGGCTCGTCTCCCTGGCCGTAGCCGGCCGATGCGCCGGCATCGAATGTCTCGCAGGCATACCCGGCACCGTAGGGGGCACGCCCGTGCAGAACGTCGGCGCCTATGGGCAGGAGGTCTCTGAGACGATAGCCTCTGTCCGCGTCTACGACACCGAATCTGAATCGTTTACCGAGCTCTCACCCGGGCAGTGCGGCTTCCACTATCGTCAGAGCATCTTCAATACCACGGAGGTCGGCCGTTACATCGTCACCCATGTCCGCTTCGCGCTCACAAAAGACGGCGCGCCGAAGATCGCCTACGCCGAGCTGCAAAAGCACTTCGCGGCAGACCCCAATCCATCACTCACCGAGGTCGCCGATGCCGTCCGCGGTATCCGTCGCGCCAAAGGCATGCTCATCGTGGAAGGCGATCCCGACTGCCGCGGCGCCGGTTCCTTTTTCAAAAATCCCGTCGTCGACGAAGCCGTCATCCCGCGGATTGCCCAGGTCCTCAACATTGACGCTGAAAAGATCCCGCGCTATCCCACAACTCCAGGCCATGTGAAGATCCCCGCCGCCTGGCTGCTCGAACAGGCCGGCTTCCACAAGGGATTTACCATGGGCCCTGCCGGCATCTCCTCACGCCACACGCTCGCGCTCATCAATCGCGGCGATGCCGTGGCGACGGACATCATGGCTCTCCGTAATCTGATTCAGAACACGGTAGAGGCCCGCTTCGGCATCAGGCTGCAGCAGGAGCCGGTCTCGCTGGGCCGCTAAGTGTTGCTTTGTTGGAACAAAAATTTAGGATCGTCATTCTGAGGAGCGCCTTCGGCGACGAAGGATCCGCCATGCACTTCATCGGCCCATACTGCCTGTTGTTTTCTAACCAGGATCTCAAACGCTTGTTTGATCACTGCAAAATCCGCAGCATCATCTCCCGCTGCTCCGCCAGAACCGTCCGCGCATCGCCCTGGTCTTTTACCCGCCCAGCATCCAGTACGATCACATCCGCATCCAGCGCAAAGACCTCGCTGACATCATGCGTCACCGAAAGTACCGGCATCAATTGTCCTGGATTTTTGAATGACAGATAGCCGCGCAGGCCATCCAGTAACTCCGAGCGCAGAGTGATGTCCAGCCCAGCGAACGGCTCGTCGAGCAGCAGCAGCCGCGGCGCGGGAGCCAGCGCTCGCGCCAGCAGAACGCGTTGCCGTTCACCACCCGACAACTCCTGCACCCGCCGCGCCGCAAGATGCGCGGCATGAAACAGCTCCAGCATCGCCTGCGCGCGGTTGCTGTCGCCGCAAACGCCGTAACGCACATTCTCCAGAACAGTCAGGTGAGGGAAGAGCGCGCTGCGCTGGCTTACCAATCCAATTCCGCGCAGATGAGGTGCAACAAAGATGTTCTGCGCCGTGTCCGTCAATGCTTCACCACGGAAGATCACGCGGCAGGCCTGCGGCCGCAGCAGACCGGTGATCGCGCGCAGTATCGTGCTCTTGCCCGCTCCTGAAGGCCCGAAGAGGACAGACCACGGCGCTGTCAGCGCAAAGTTCAGGTCGAGCTGAGGAGCAGCACCCGCACGGAAACTGTGTTGCATGCGCAGCTTGAGGGAGATATCAGACAAGCCGCCCTCCACTCTGGCCGCCGCGCATGTTGCGCCCGCCATAGATCGCCAGCAGAGCAACGAAAGAGAAGGCCATCAGCGCCAGTGCCGTGTGGTTCGCGCTCGTGTAGTCGAACTCCTGCACGCTGTCGTAGAGCGCAATGGAAAGCGTGCGCGTGGCGCCGGGAATATTTCCGCCCAGCATCAGCACCACGCCGAACTCGCCCACCGTGTGCATGAAGGCGAGAACCGCCGCCGTCACCAGCGCAGGCCGCGCCATGGGCAGTGCCACGCTGCGGAAGACTTGCGCGGGAGAAGCACCCAGCATCGCGGCATCCTCCAGTGCGGCTGCATCCACGGCGCGAAACCCTGCCGCCAGCGGCTGCACCGCAAAGGGAAAGCTGTAGAGAACCGAGCCCACGACCAGCCCCGAAAAAGAAAATGCCAGGGGATGACCGATGACGGCAATCAATGCACGACCGATCGATGTCTCCGGTCCCAGCATCACCAGCAGGTAGAAGCCGAGTACCGTCGGCGGCAGTAGCAGCGGCAGTGCGCTCAGCGCCTCCACTGCGGGACGCACACGGCTCGCGCTCCGCGCCAGCCACCACGCCAGCGGCAGTGCAATTGCAAGCAGGATCAGCGTCGTCACCGCAGCCAGCCGCAGCGTCAGCAATAGGGCCTGTATATCCATCTCATCTACTTTAGCTGCGGGATCTATCGTTCGACTCAAAAATAAACGTCGTCATTCAGAGGACACTGACCCTGAGCATAGCGAAGGGGAAGTGGACGAAGAATCCGCCAGGGTATCCAACAGCCCATACAGCGCAAGGATCTCTTCTAACCGGAATGCGGGTATTTGCGCGCAGTGCCCAATAAAATTATTTGTCCTTCGACGTCAGCCCATAGTTCTCAAGCTGCGCCTGGATCGGCCCGCTCAGCACATACTCCAGGAACTTCCGTCCCTCGGCATGGTGCGCGGAGTGGCGCATCACCACCGCGCACTGCAGCATCTCCGTGTACTGCGTCGTCGGCATCAACACGTAATTGCCGCGCTTCATCATCTCCGGAGACATTGCCAGCGTCAGCGAGATGAACGCCAGCTGCGTATTACCCGTGGCCGCGAACTGCGCCGCCTGCGCCACATTCTCCGCCAGCACGAAGTGCGGCACCACCTTGTCGTAGACCATCATGCGGCGCATCGCCTCTACGGCGGCGCGTCCGTATGGCCCCAGCAGCGGATTCGTGATCGCGACGCTCTGTAGGGCCGGGTTCGTGAGCGCATCCAGCCCCAGCGGCTGGAACGGGCCATCCTTGCGCTCCCATAGAACGACCTTTCCCTTCGCGTAGAGCGTCGGCGACGGCTCATCGGTAAGATTCGCGGCCACCAGGCGCTCGGGGTAGCTGTAGTCCGCGGAGAAGAAGACATCCATCGGCGCGCCGTTCAGTATCTGTGTCGTCAGATTCCCAGACGAGCCGTAGCTGATCTCGACATGGATGCCTGTCTCTTTCTCGAATCCGGCGGCGAGCAGCGGCATCAACGGCTGCAGATCTGCCGCCGCGGCCACCTGGATGGTGACCGGCTGCTTCGTCTGCGCGCAAAGCGCCGCCGCGCAACTCAGGATCATCACAGCAAAACTCGTTCTTAAACGTGGCACGCTCATCTCCGTTCAGATGCAGACTCCGGCTATCGCGGCAAAATATTACCCTAAATCATGCTCCCTATCCTCTGACCCCTAATCCCTGCTTTAATGGAAGCAGTGCCATGACCATCAGAACCCATCATCTCCGTTGCATCGGCTGCGGAACCGTTATTCCCGGCGAAGAGGCGCGCAGCGACTTCCGCTGCCCGCTCTGCAACGAACTCTACGAGGTCGTCTACGCGTGGAGCGAAGGTGTAACCGTGGCTCCCGGTGCGGCTGCCGCCAACCTGCCCAATCCCAATGCGTTGCGCTGGCTCTGGCAGGAGCGCAAGAACTCCAACGCCCCCGCCGACCAGTCCGGCGTCTGGCGCTTTCGCGATCTCTTTCCCATCCTGAACGACATGACGAAACCCGTCACCCTGCGCGAGGGCAACACGCCGCTCTACGAGCTGCCCCGCTGCGCTAAGGTGGCCGGTCTCGACGTCCTCCTCGCCAAACACCAGGGCATGAATCCCACCGGCTCCTTTAAAGACACCGGCATGACCGCCGCCATCTCCGTCGCCGTCGAACGCGGCTTCGAGTGGGTCGCCTGCGCCTCCACCGGCAACACCTCCGCCGCCATGGCCGCCTACGCCGCCCGCGCCGGCCTCCGCTCCGTCGTCTTCATTCCCGACGGCAAGATCGCCTGGGGCAAGCTCTCCCAGTCCATGGACTACGGCGCCCTCACCATCCAGCTCAAGACCGACTTCGACGGCTGTGTCGATCTTTTGACGGAATTAGTAAAGCGCTTCCCGATCTACTTGCTCAACTCCGTCAACCCCTATCGCCTCGAAGGCCAGAAGACGCCCGCCTTCGAAATGCTCGAACAGCTCAACTGGGAGGTGCCCGACCACGTCATCGTCCCCGGCGGCAACCTCGCCAACAGCTCCGCGCTCGGCAAAGGCTTCCAGGAGCTCAAGCACCTCGGCCTCATCACCAAGGTCCCCAAGATCGACATCATCCAGGCCGAAGGAGCCAACCCGCTCTACCGCTGGTATATGGACGCGAACCGCATTATGAAGCCCGTCGTCGCCGAGACGCGCGCCACCGCCATCCGCATCGGCAACCCCGCCAGCTGGCGCAAAGCCGCGCACATCATCGAGAGCATGGGCGGCTGGTGCGAGCAGGTCTCCGAGCAGGAGATCGCATTGGCCAAAGCCGAGATCGGCTCCGAAGGCATCGGCTGCGAGCCCGCCTCCGCCGTCACCTTCGCCGGCGTCAAGAAGCTCGTCCGCCTCGGCAAGCTCAAGGGCAACGAGCGCACCGTCCTCATCCTCACGGGCCACACCTTGAAGGATCCGCAATACACCATCGACTACCACCGCGGCGAGCTGCTCAAGCCGGAAGAGCTAGCCCAGGCCTCGCCCGAGATGCTCGCCCAGCACAAGGCCCTGCAAAAAGCCCCCATCGTGATGGACGCCAACGTCGACGCCGTCGTCCGCATGATGGAAGAGCGCATGAAGCAGAGCATGCCTGTCTAGTTGGTGCGGCTTATGCGATTTTAAAGCGGAAGTCGTGCTCTACCGAAACGGCCTTCACAGGGCCGGGTTGAAAGACTCGGCGTTGTCCGTTTTTAATATCTGATTGGCGCGCCTCTAGTAGCTTGAATCTGTGGCCGGTCGCATTTAACGTTTCGAGAAGGCCTGCACTGAGCTCTGCTCCGCTTAGACGCGTGCCACCTATTCTGACAATAACCTGCGCCTTATGTTGGAGCAGAGGTGCAATCCCCGTCCACGATTCACGAAGGAACTGCCAATAGTTGTCTACTATGCGATGCCGGTCATCCTTGCCTTGTCCAGAAATTGGCTTTGTTGCGCCGCCAAGAAACCATAATCGAAGCCACTGATCCTCGTGATAATCAGTGATATCCAAATAGGGGGGCGAAGTTATGACTAGCTTAACCCTTTCCTTATACGTCCGCAGAAGTGTTCCTGCTCGGCGAACATCGCCTTCGACTACCCTGCCTTTAATTGCGGGCAAGGGCGAATGATAGCGATAGTTGGCGCAAGCCCGAAGAATAGTAAAGACATTACGCTCTGGAGGTAGACAATTGTTTTTTTGCCACCAGCGAACCGAATAAGCTGGTTTCGTGCTGATGGTGCGAGGCATGCGGTTACTGAAACACAACTCTGTCCGATGGCTTTCGCCGTGCAGGCATCCCAGCGCTAAAGCCGCAATAAAGCAATCAACGCGCGATGTTCTCCATTCCAATTTCTTCATCAAGAAGAGAAGTTGGCGTAAGGTCGTCTCATGGAAACAAAGAGTAAAGAACTCATCTGTGACTTCTGGGACGTTTGATGTAAAACGGTGAGCCTTCTGTTCCAACTCATCTATTCGCTTTAGCACTTCAATGAGTTTGGGAGGGTCAACTTTCGCTTTTGACAGACAAACAGCGACAGGATTGGTGTCACATCCGAGAGCCTTTCTTCCGTTCAGTAAGCTCTCGAATACTGTGGTGCCTCGGCCTGAAAATGGATCCAAAACTACGTCATCACGCTTTGACCATGCGAGGACATTGCGCCGCACGAACGACTCCGGAAACATCGCGAAATACGGACATATCGAGTGAAACCTATGACGTTCGATCATGCCGCTCTAAGCCTCTTAGTGTAGTTCTCGACCCAACGTACTATTTTGGGTAACTCATCGTGACGTTCAATGGCAGTTTCGCCATTCTCAATCAGTTGCAGCCCTCTCGCGAGATTCAACGTGATGCGATCCCGATAGAAGAGCACGCCAAACTTATAACTGACGCTCTGCATATGGTCTGTCAGAACGGAGTGATATGGTGTCCCGTCACCCGGTTCGTCGGGCTCAAGACCAAATGGCATGAACATTGCAGCCTGAGCTACTGATGCAGGCTGGACCGTAAACCAGTACTTGTGAAAGTGATCACGATCCGTTACTACGCTCTTGCCTGCCCAATTCTTCCCAGAAGCCACTTGTCCGATTAGATATTGAGTTCCAGGCAATCTATCGGCCGTTCGCTGCCATGCGATGATGTCGATGCCATTATCCTTAACGGCTTTTGCAGCAGCGACTCGCGGTTTTCTCACGGGTGTACCATCGCCGAATGCCTTATAGACGCGCTTCACTGCTTTCAGGAACTGTGATCCATCGGGACGAGGCCATCCGAACGAAACAGCGGGGCCTTGGATATAGCCTCCTGCTGCTAGGGTGGAGCACACCTGGAATAGGTTCCGAGTAGCATCGGTCACCTTGGGTGCTAGTGTTTTCGGAACAATAGTCCTATCAAACGCTTGGGATAAGAACAAACAGAACAAATAGACATTGCCGGCTGCTGTTACGGGCCTAACAAATTCCATAGCGCGGCCACTCGCATCAATTCTGAATGGGTAGTCAGCGCCAATAGCTTCGGACCGCCTAGTAATCTCATCCTGTACGCGAAGGACGATTCCATCGTCCTTCGTATCCTCATCTGCAACGTCGGCTTCTTGTTCGTTCTCGCCTAAAACTGTAGCAGCCACGAGAGTGCCGAATCCCACTCGTCCGTCCGGAGCGGAAACGGCTTTAAGCTCCATCCAGTCGGCAACTTTCGTTCTGTGAACTGACTCATCGGGGACGGAGAGCACGGATTATTTCTTGCCTTTCGCTGAGGCTTTTTTCTTAGAAGTCGATGCTGTCTTTTTAGCAATCAAAGACATGCTGGTATAAAGCTGTTCACTTGTGTCTTTGAGATCTTTACCAATTTCGAGAAGGGTCGAGTCCTCAGCGTCATAGCCTATGATCTGCGACATCGCTACTTCGACTTCCTGTTTGGCATTAATTAGAGCGCCCTCAAACCGTGCCCCTTTGTGTTCGATCTGGGCATGCGCTTCTCTAAGATCATTTCGCAACATCATTACTGTTCTCGCACGAGGATTAGCAAGAACAGCCGCCAGATTTTTGATGTCGGGATTCTGGGATAAGATAACCGGCTTAATCTGATCAGACTTCGAGCCGTATAGCCAAATAAGGAGCTGCTTCAGGTTTTCAAGATATTTCTTGGGTACAGGATTAGGTGTCGGATCGTCCGCTCTCCATTCTTCGGGCAGTCCGAGAAAGTCGCGGTACCCCGGTCTCGTTAGCGCAGTGTAGAGATGTGAAAAGGCGAAACGCTTGCCAGGATAGCGGTCACTCACGTCGTATATTTTTGCTTCTTGTGCTTGATCTAATACGAACATGCCGTTCACAAGACGTACAACCGTATCGTGTCCATCCCCAAGGCGACGAGCGATCTTCTCAATCGTCATCCCCTTACCCTTTTCTTTTCGATACCAGTTTGCAGCGAACCGTGCTTTTGCAATGGCATCCCATTTATGTGGCCCATTGATATGCTTGAAACCAATGTATTCACGGGCCTGATCTGGATTTGCAACAGCATATACCGTGACTTCTTTTAATGTTTTTAGATTCGCAGCACTGATCTTAGGAACTGAAATTCCTGTTCCTTTGGCAAGATTGGGATTTTGAAGTATGCGGATAGCAGCGAGGCGGCGATTGCCTTCAAGTACTCGCCAATGATTACCTACGCGTTGCGCAATAATGGGCTCGATATCGATATAACCATTAGCGGCTATAGACTCAACGACCTCCGACAAGTCCGCCATTTCGGCCAGCGCGACAATGATGTCCGCCTCAGTCGGATTCTTAATCCCGTCCTCTGCGAGACGGGGGTTCTCTGGATCAAACTCCAGGTATTGGGTGGGGACTTTGCCGACTTGTTTGGGTGCTATATTAGGAGCCGCCATAAGTCCCTCAATATTAGCAGTTCGATATTTGTCCAGGTAATACGGCAACGATACACCTATTGCAAGCCCCAAAACCTCCTCCGACCGACTAAACTAACAAAGCCATGCCCGAGAAAGTCCTTACCGAATCGACCATCCCCGCGCCCAGGCCCGGCCCCGCGCGTCTCGTTCTGCCTGCGACCTCGGCGAACCTCGGCCCCGGCTTCGACGCCGCCGCGCTCGCCATGACGCTCTACCTCACCGTCGACGCTGAAGCCGCCGCCACCATGAGCATCACCGCCACCGGCCGCGACGCCGCGCTCTGCGGCGCGCTCAAAGACAATCTCATTCTCGACACCTACGCCGGCGTCCTCACCGCGAACAACCGTCCCGTCACGCCGCTCAAGATCGAGGTAGAGAACGAGATCCCGCTCGGCATGGGCTGCGGGTCGTCCGCGGCCGCCTTACTCGCCGGCATCGCACTCGCCGCGCACTTCGGTTCGCTCGGCTGGTCCAGCGAAGACGTTCTCCGCGAGGCCTGCATCCGCGAAGGCCATCCCGACAACGTCGCCGCCTGCTGGCTCGGCGGCCTGACGCTCTCTGCGATGGACAACGTCGATGGCAAGACCAGCGTGCACGCCATCGCCATCAAACCGAAATCCGACTGGCGTCTCCTGCTCGTCATGCCGTCCACTCCGCTTTCGACCAAGAAGGCTCGCGGTCTTCTGCCGGAAAAGTACAGCAGCGCCGACGCCGTCTTCAACGTGCAGCGCATCGCCCTCTTGACCGCCGCCTTCGCGGAAGGGAACGGCGAGCTCCTGCAAGTCGCCATGCAGGACAAGCTCCACCAGCCCTATCGCTCCGAAGCCACACCGCTTCTTCCGTTGCTGCAACCGCTGGCCGGAAACTCCGGCATCCTCGGCGTCGCTCTGAGCGGTGCCGGCCCATCCGTCCTTCTCGTCCTCTCCCGCGACGCCGTTCTTGAAGACGTAGAGAAGCTCGTAACCGAAAAAACTACGCCAATCGCAGACATAAAAATGCTGCCCTGCTTCATGGAGCGCCGGCCGGCAAGTTGCGAGCTCGAGACCGTCTAGCCACCGCACTCGCATCGCAAATTACCGTGCGCAAACCGCAAAAAGCCGTACCCATTGGGTACGGCTTTTACGTTTTAAATCCAATTTCCTGAGTGGCTTCCAAATATGTCGTGGACGCATCGCATCCACGACCTACTCGCAAACTATTCTTACGCGAGCACTTTCGTGATGCTCTTGTCGATCGTGTCTTTCGGCACAAAACCGACGATCTGGTCCGCGACCTTGCCGCCCTTGAAGAGCAGAAGCGCCGGGATCCCGCGGATTCCGTACTTTCCAGGCGTCGCCGCGTTGCGGTCGACATCCATCTTCGCGACGCGCAGTTTGCCGTTATATTGCTTCGCGATCTCATCCACCACCGGCGCCAGCGCTCGGCACGGTCCGCACCACGCAGCCCAAAAGTCAACAAGCACAGGGGTGGCAGACTGTAGAACCTCTTTATCGAAGTCCGCGTCATTCACCTCAAAAACAAACTCGCTTGCCATAGTCCATCCTCCTGGAGCCCGTGAAGCCTACCCGCTAATTCTACCAGCCGTACCAGTAGATGCGCGTGCAGCCTGATTGGATTCCAATGCCCTTTTCAGGCGTATTTGCGCAGGATGCCCAGAACCTTGCCCTGGATGGTGACGCTGGCGGCCGGGGCGAAGATGGGTGCCATCTCGGCATTCGAGGGCTGTAAACGGATCATATTCCCCTCGCGGTAGAAGCGCTTGAGCGTGGCATCGGTGCCGTCGATCAGGGCGACGATGATCTCGCCTTCGCGGGCCGTCTTGGTCCTCTCGACTAAGACATAATCACCAGAAACGATATGCTCATCACGCATGGACTCACCGCGGACCTCCAGCGCAAAGACCTCGCGATTGCCGATGATATCGCCGAGCGAGATAGATTCGGCCGATTCAATGGCCTCCACCGGCTGGCCGGCGGCGATGCGGCCCATCAGCGGCAGGCGGTCTACGGTGCGCTTCGCCGGGCGGGCGGGGAGAACATCGATCGACCGGCTGCGATTGTGCGCGCGCTGCAGCAGGCCCTTGGTCTGCAGGTTGGTGATGTGTTTGTGCACGGTGGCGAGCGAGCTCAGGTCCAGGCCGCGCGCGATCTCCTCGTACGAGGGCGAGTAGCCGTTCTGCTGAACGAAGTTCGTGAGGAAGTCGAGAACCTCTTTTTGACGCCGCGTAATAGCCATGCCAATGACTCTAGCGAAGGAAAGGCGAAGTTGGCAAGAGAAAAATTATGGAGGAGTTTGCGAAGTAACAATACAGATTGGCCGGGTTAGACTAGCGCGTATGAGCTCACCTGCCGCCAACCCCGCACCGCCTGACCTTACGGATCATCCGCTGGCCTTTGACGTGAATCAGGCTCATCTCGATAGCCTGTCGAAGACGGAGCGCGCATGCAAACGAGTTGCCGACTGGACGGGCGCTCCGCTGGCGCTCGGCCTTGCCATCCTGATCCAGGCCATCTGGATCCCGGTAGGCGTCATCACCAAACTCGATCCTTATCCGTTCCCGTTCCTGCTGACCTGCTCGAATGTTCTTCAGTTGATCCTGATCTTCATCCTTGCGGTCGGTCAGCGGCAATCGGCAGAACATGCCGAACTGCGCGCGGAGCACGATCACGATGCCATCTCACGCCTGCTCTATCACCAGGAGGTGCAGGAAGAGCTGCTGATCGCACTCGCCCGCAAGATCGGGGTCGAGGTGGAGAAGGTCGAGGCAATGATTCAGCAACTGGCGACAGAAGATAAGTCGTAGGCAGAAGAATGCCCCGCGTCGCGTATGCGATGCGCGGGGCATGGGATCACAGCAAATGCAGTTTAGTGATGGCGCGAGTCGGGGTGGGAGTGTCCGTTCCCGTCGCGCATCTCATTCGGATGAAAAGCCTCCGTATGGTTAGCGCGCACTTCACCGCGGGCCGGCAGCGGACCATGGTAGCCGTGGTTGGGATCGAAGTGGTTGTTGACGTGGCCGTAGAAGTAATCCCGGCCGTGGTGCCACGGGCCGGCGCCGATGAAGACGCCGCCGTCAAACCACTCCGGGCCGTAGTAGCCGTAGGGAGCGCAGTTATACGGAGCGTAGTCAAAGTATCCGTAAGGGCATACCGGCTCGACTCCAATACCAATGCCGACGCTGACCTGGGCCTGGGTTGTGGGAGCCGCCGCCAAACATATTGCGGCAACTGCGGTTAGGGCAAGAAGTTTAAACGTGCGCATAGATTCACCTCGTATCTTTGGAAACCATTTGAACCGGATGGGTTGCCGGATACCTGAACATAATTCCTGAAATCTACTGCGACTCCAATCTTTACCCAAGGTCAAGCATCCTGCAAGTCGCGGGATAGCGTCTAATAGGGCGATAGTCTCCGGACACCAGGTCAGGAATCATCATGACGGCTTTAATCGAAAGACAAGACGCAGATGCAAAAACCGATGTCCGCATGGGCCGGGCGCAGAACGAACCCAAGCTCATCTGGATCACCGCCTTTTTCATGGCGATCTTCCATCTCGGCGCCATCGCAGCCCTGTTCTTCTTCAGTTGGACGAACCTGATCGTCGCGGCGGTTCTCTATGTCTTCGCGATCAACATGGGCATTGGCATGGGCTACCATCGCCTGCTGACGCACCGCGGTTACCGCGTGCCCAAGCTGGTGGAGTACTTCCTGGCCGTCTGCGGCACGCTCGCGCTGGAGGGTGGCCCCATCTCCTGGGTGGCAACGCACCGCGTCCACCATCAGCACAGCGACCACGAGGGCGACCCGCACACGCCAAGCGAGGGAACCTGGTGGGCGCACATGGGCTGGGTCATCTCCGGCCGCGCGCTGCACTCGGAGACAGCTCGTCTGGCCCAGTATGCACCGGATCTCGCGAAGGACCGTTTTCACGTCTGGCTGAGCAAATACCACTGGATACCTTTGCTTGCTGTGGCTGTTACGCTGCTTACAGTGGGAACTTTGACCGGCGGCATCAAAGCTGGGATCGGCCTTGTTCTGTGGGGGATATTTCTCCGCGTCACGCTTGGTCTGCATGCTACCTGGCTGGTCAACTCAGCCACGCATCTCTGGGGCAGCCGCCGCTTTGAGACGCGCGACGACTCCCGCAACAGCTGGTGGGTCGCGTTGCTGACTGGCGGCGAAGGCTGGCACAACAACCACCATGCGAACCCTGTCTCGGCCCGTCACGGCCTGGCATGGTATGAGTTTGACCCAAACTACTACGGCATCTGGCTGCTGGAAAAGTTGGGCATCGCCAGAAATGTGCAGATCGCAAAGTTTGTCCGGTCGGCTCCTGCCGCTGCACAGGACTAGAATCCCCATCGAAGTTACTCAAAGGGAAGCCCGTTTGGTTCCGCCTGCCGCTCCGGCGGGCGTGAAATAGGCCGCAAGGCGGTGCCGCCTCGATATACTCATCACGACGTTTGTATTACGACGAGGGAAACGCCGGATGCTGGGAGCTGTGCGCTTCATATGGAATGCGACGCGGGGGTCGCGGCTGAGGCCGTGGCGCAGCCCGTATATGAAGTGGCGTCTGGAGACCTACTCGGGCCTGAAGGCGGAGAGCATCACCGCCCGCGATCTCTGGCGCTTCGCATGGAATGAGCGGCATCAGCTGTTGCACTTTCTCGCCTGGACCGATGAGATGCGCGGATACGCCAACGCCAGCGCCCGCCAGCAGGAGATCGGATGAAGCGGCTTACGAGACGCGAGGTCCTTTCGCTGGGGCGCGATGTGGGCGCGGGAGCTGCTGTCAGTGCGCTGCTGCCGCTGGAGGGCTGCTTCCATCGCAGGCACGACGACGTGCCCTCTACGCAGGTCATTGCGCCGGGGCTGAGCGCCATCGGCGATGGTTCGCTGAAGACCCATGCCACGAACGCCGATATCCTGACCGGTGCCGCTCTGGACGTGCGCGCGCTGCGTACGGATGACCGTTATCGCCGGCTGGTGGCGGAGCAGTGCAGCATCATCTCGCCGGAGAACGCGATGAAGTGGACCGCGCTGCGGCCCTCCATGGGCGTCTTCGAGTTCGCCGATGCGGACTACTTCGTCAACTACGGAGAGACCAACGATCTCAAGATCCGCGGACACTGTCTGGTGTGGCATGAGCAACTGCCGGACTGGTTCAACGACTCGGTCTACAAGGGGAACGCGAAGCAGATCCTGATCGAGCACATCAACACCGTGGTGGGGCGCTACGCCGGGCGCATGCACTCGTGGGACGTGGTGAACGAGGCGATCAACCCCTACGATCTGCGGCCGGATGGCCTGCGCAAGTCGCCCTGGCTGGATATGGTCGGCGACGACTACATCGAGATCGCATTCCGCGCCGCGCGCGAGGCCGATCCCGCCGCGCTACTGACCTACAACGAGTACGGCATCGAGCTGGACAACTACGAGTGCGACAACAAGCGCGCGCAGGTGTTGCTGCTGCTGCGCCGGCTGAAGGCGCGCAATGTGCCGATCGATGCACTGGGCATCCAGTCGCACCTGCCGGCAGAGTCGCTTACCGGGCAGACGCCGGGCTACATCGGCGTGGCGCACTTCATCCTGCAGGTGCGAGAGCTGGGGCTGCAGGTCTTTATCACTGAGATGGACGTCTCCGACGCGGCGATCGACGGCTCGCAGCGCGACCGCAACCGCGCCGTGGCCGCCACCTACAACGACTATCTGCACGTGGTGCTGGCCGATAAGGCTGTGACGGCGGTGCTAACCTGGGGCATCAGCGGGAAGCACACCTGGATCACCGAGGGGCAGCCGCGGCTGAGTGGGATCTCGCAGCCGCTGCCGTTCGATTCGGGATATAACGCGCTGCCGGCGTTCTATGCGATACGCGATGCGTATGACGGCCGGCTGGACTCGCTGGCCCATCCGCCGGACGCGACGGTGAATCCGTATGCTCCGTTCACGCCGCCCACGCTCACGGACGCGCAGAAGGCCGAGCGTGACGCTAAGGAGAAGGCTCTGGAGCAGGGCAGGAGCGCGGTTCCGTCCACGTCCAAGGCCGCGTCTGCACCAGCGACCGTACCCGCAACCGGCGAGCCCGCTGTTCCCGACGCGCCGAAGTAAAGAGATTTAAGCCAAATAAGTAGTTCAAAATGGCTAAGCCAAAGAATTTTAGCCCCAAATAATTTTAGACTGGGCGTGAGGGCACTCACCACATGATCATTCTGGACAACGAACTGGTGGAGCTGCAGACCCCCACTGGGCCGATGCGCACACATATCTTCCGCCCCGCCGCGCCCGGGCGCTATCCCGGCATCGTCTTCTTCTCGGAGATATTCCAGATCACCGGGCCGATTCATCGCACGGCGGCGATGCTCGCAGGTCATGGCTATATCGTGGCCGCGCCGGAGATCTATCACGAGTTTGAGAACGCGGGCACGGTGCTGGCCTACGACCAGGCGGGCTCCGACCGTGGCAATGAACTGAAGACCACAAAACTGCTGTCCGCGTATGACGCCGACGCACGCGCCGTGCTCGACCATCTCAAGACGCGCGAGGACTGCACCGGCATCGTGGGCGCGATGGGCATCTGCATCGGCGGGCACCTCGCATTTCGCGCGGCGATGAATAAGGACGTCCGCGGAACGGTCTGCTTCTACGCGACGGACATCCACAAGGGCGGGCTCGGCAAGGGTGGAGACGACTCGCTCGAACGCGCAAAAGATATTACGGGCGAACTGCTGATGATCTGGGGGCGGCAGGACCCGCACATTCCGCTCGAAGGCCGCATGAAGGTGATGGCGCGGCTGAACGAGGTGGGCGTGAAGTTCAGCTGGCATGAGGTGAATGGAGCGCATGCCTTCCTGCGCGACGAGGGGCCGCGCTACGACCCCGAGCTGGCGCGTCTGCTCTACGGCGAGGCGCTGCAGTTCTTCCATCGCAGACTAAGTGCGGGAGATCAGCCTGCGACGGCGACTGGCTCCGGGGAGACGCGGCACTAGATGCGGCGTCTCTTCCGGTTTGTGGTGTGCGTGCTGGTGCCGCTGGCGCTGGCGGGCGCGTGTTATCAGAGCTTCGAAAACCACATCGTTCCCAAACGCTATCCTCTGCCCGGCCGTATGGTAGATGTGGGCGGCTATAGGCTGCGCATCCTTTGCGAGGGAACGGCGTCTCCCACTGTGGTGATAGACGGTGGCATCGGTACGGCGACGATGGGATGGACGATCGTCCAGAAGGAAGTCTCGCAGTTTGCGCGCGTCTGCGTCTATGATCGTGCCGGATACTTTGCCAGCGATACGATCCCCGGTCCGCGCACCAGCGAGCAGATGGCCCAGGAGCTGCACGCGCTGCTGGCGAATGCCGGCGAACATGGGCCGTTCGTGCTGGTGGGGCACTCCTTCGGCGCGTTCACCGCGCGCGTCTATCACCAGCTCTATCCGGATGAGGTCGCCGGCATCGTGATGGTAGATGGTTCGCAGGAGGATGGCACGGCCACGCTGAAGAGCCTGCTGCCCGCGCATCGCGTTCACATGCTGGAGGCGGAGCAGAGGCTGCTGCTCGGCTCGGAGCCTATGGCCGCGCGACTTGGCCTGCTGCGCTTCATCACCGAGCCCAGCGGCACGCCGAGCGACTGGAAGCTCTTTCCGCCGGGGATGAAGGAGCAGGCGGCGGCGTGGATGTGGCGCACTCCGTTCGACGACGTGGAGGCTGAGGAGTTTGCGCGCTTTGATGAATCCGCCGAGCAGGCACGACGCTCCGGCACACTGGGAGATCTGCCGCTCATCGTGATCACAGCCCGGCAGCCGTGGCTCGGCCCGCCGGTGACGCAGGAAGATATTCCCGCGGTGCTGGCGTTCCAGCAGGTGTGGATCGACGATCTGCAGATGCGGCTGGTCCATCTCTCCACGCGCGGCCGACAGGTGATTGCCGAGAAGAGCAACCACGGCATCCAGTTTCTGGAGCCGGAGGTGGTGGTGGGCGCGGTGCGGGATGTGGTGCGGCAGGTTGCTGCGTCTACGACAAAAACTCCCTGAGCCACGGGTCCTGCGAGTGCACCAGCTCCTGCGTGCTGCCATCGAAGACGATCTTCCCCTCGTTCAGCACAAGGAACTTCGTCTTGGCGTCGATTCCTTTATTGGGGATAGGTTTCATCGCATGCGCCTGCACGTCGTACTCATGCGTGGCGAGGGTGAAGGCGTCCTGCAGGCGATGGGTGACCACGAGCGACGTGGTGTGGGAGACATCGCGCTGCTTCATCACCAGTTCAATGATGGTGGTGGAGGTGATGGGGTCCAGTCCGCCGGTGGGCGAGTCGTAGAGGATCAGCTCCGGCTGCGAGACCACGGCACGTGCAATCGCCACGCGGCGGCGCATGCCGCCCGATAGCTCGGACGGGAACTTGTCCACGGCGTCCTCCAGCTCGACGAAGCGCAGCGACTCCAGCACGCGCCGGTCGATCTCCTGCTCGGGCATTCCCTCTTCCATCATGCGGAAGGCGACGTTGTCATGCACGGTCATGGAGTCAAAGAGCGCGGACTCCTGAAAGACCATGCCGACGCGCTCGCGCAGCGGGTAGAGATCGCGCTCGCGCATCTTGGTCACGTCCTCGCCGAAGACGTGGATGCTGCCTGTATCTGGCTTGATAAGCCCATTGGTGAGCTTCATCAGCACGCTCTTGCCGCAGCCTGCGGGGCCGAGCACGATGCGTGTCTCGCCCGGCTCGACAGAGAAGGAGATGTCGTTCAGGACGTGATTGTCTTCAAAGGCGATAGAGACATGCTCGAAGACGACGACAGGGCCGGTCTGCTGCGGCTGGGGTGAAGGCTGCTCGGCGATGGCGGTTGTCTCGGGCATGGCGTTAGCGTCCGAAGATCCCGATCATGGTACGGCTGATAAGAAAGTCCACGACGATGATGAGCACCGACGAAAAGACCACGGCCTGCGTGGTGGCCTTGCCGACGCCCTGCGTGCCGCCCCTGGTCTTCATGCCGAAGTAGCAGCCGATGCTGGCGATAATGAAACCGAAGAAGACCGGTTTCACCAGCCCCTGCAGCACGTCGGGATACATCAGCGTCTGGTAGGCGATGTTGAAGTACTGCGGCCCGTCGAGCCCGAGCATGAAGATGCTGACCATCGCGCCGCCGAGCGTCCCGATCGCGTCCGAGATGATGGTGAGGAAGAAGAGCATGACCACGGTGGAGACGATACGCGGCGTCACCAGCTTGCGTATGGGGTCGGTACCGAGCGCGCGCATGGCGTCGATCTGCTCGGTGACTTGCATCGACCCAAGCTCGCTGGCCATGCCGGATGCGTTGCGGCCGGAGACCATCAGGCTGGTCAGCACGGGGCCCAGCTCCTTCACCATGGAGAGCGAGACGAGCTGGCCGGTGATGTTCTTGGCGCCGAAGTTCGAGAGCGCCGTAGCCGACTGCAGCGCCAGCACGCAGCCGGTGAAAAATCCGGTAAGAATGACGATGGGTAGCGAGCCGATGCCGATGGAGTCGGCCTGGGTGTAGACGTCGGCCCAGTAGGTGGGCCCGGTGAAGAGATTCGTGACCGCACGCGCGCTGAGCAGGGTGTACTCCTGCACGGCCAGTACGCTGGACTTAACGAAATCTTCAGGCGAGGTAAATTTCATCGCGGGTCGGGAACCACCATGGCGTTTTGGTTGCGTTAGCTCACTTTATCAGATGCATGTACGGGGCCCAGCGGTCAGCGCGGCGCGGCGATATTTGCGCGATTTGCGCGCCTAGTCCTTGTGGCGTTTGCGGATCTCGATATTCAGCCGCTTCACCTTCTGGTTCAGCGTGGAGAGCGGCAGCTTGAAGAACTCGGCCGCGTCGGTCTGGTTCCAGTTGCAGCGTTCTAATCTATCCGTAATGATGCGCCGCTCCAGCTCCTCCATGATGTCGAAGAGCGAGGTGTCCGGCTTGTGCTCAATGAGGCCTGCCGAGTAGGGGTTGCCGCTGATGGGGGCGGGCAGCAGCTCGGGGCCGATCTCGTCGGTCGTGGAGAGCACCACGCCGCGTTCGATCACGTTCTCCAACTCGCGGACGTTGCCCGGCCACTCGTAGTCCATCAGCATGCGCAGCGTCTTCGGCGCGAGCGCGCGCGCGGACATGCCGTTCTCCTCGGCGTAGAACTTCAGGAAATGTGCGACCAGCAGAGGAATGTCCTCGCGGCGGTTGCGCAGCGGCGGCAGCTCCAGCTGGATGACATTGAGACGGTAGTAAAGGTCCTCGCGGAAGCGGCCTTCGCGCACGGCCTGCTGCAGGTCCACATTGGTGGCGGCGATGATGCGCACATCCACCTGGATCTCATGTACGCCGCCGAGGTGCATAAAGCGCCTGTCCTGCAGCACGCGCAGCACCTTGGCCTGCGTGTCCATGCCCATGGTACCGATCTCATCGAGAAAGAGCGTGCCGCCGTTGGCGACCTCGAACAGACCCTTCTTCGCGGCTACGGCGGAGGTGAATGCGCCCTTCACGTGGCCGAAGAGCGTGGACTCCAGCAGGTCCGTCGGCATGGCGCCGGTGTTTACGGGGATGAAGGGCTTGTCGCGCCGCGGCGAGCTGGCGTGCAGCGCCTTGGCGATGAGCTCCTTGCCGGTGCCGCTTTCGCCCTGAATGAGAACGGTAGACCGGCTGGGCGCGACCTGCGCCACGAGTTCGAAGAGTCGCAGCATGGAGTCGCTCTTGCCGATGATGTTTTCGAAGTTGTAGCGCTGTTTCAGTACGCGCTTGAGCTGGACGACCTCTGCTTCGGCCCGGCTGCGGGCGATGGCGCTGCGGATGTCGGCGAGCAGCTTCTCGTTGTCCCACGGCTTCTGCACGAAGTTCTTCGCGCCGGCGTTGATCGCCTCCACCACATTGCCTACCGTCCCGTAGGCCGTGATCATGATGACCGGAAGCTCCGGCCGTTTCAGCAGAATGCGCGGCAGCAGGTCCAGGCCGCTCTCGCCGGGCAGCGCAAGATCGAGCAGCAGCAGGTCGTAGTGGTTCGCCGCGATCTTCTCCAGGCCAGCGGTTCCGTCGACGGCCGTCTCCACCACAAAACCTTCCAGCCGCAGCAGCGCCTCCAGCGATTCGCGGATCCCGGCCTCGTCGTCGATGATGAGGATGCGGAAGGGCGCGACCGCGATGGCGGCTTCAGGCTCGGAGCTATGAAAAATTGTTTCAGGCATGCGTGGTGCTCCTGTTTCCCGTGGGTGCTTCAGGCGATGCGCCGGCGTCGCGCAGGGTGGGGAACTCGAGATGGAAGCTGGTGCCTTCGCCGACGTTGCTCTCCACGGCGATCTTGCCCGAGTGTTCCTGGATGATGCCGTAGGTGACGGCGAGTCCGAGTCCGGTGCCCTTGCTCTGGCCGTCGCGCGGTGTGCCCTTGGTGGTGAAGAAGGGATCGTAGATGCGGAGCATGTTCTCCGGCGAGATGCCGGAGCCGGTGTCGGCGATGATCAGCTTCACGGAATCGCCGCTCAGCATCGTCGTGACGCGCAGGGTGCCGCCGGGCTGGGTGTTCGCGGAGTTGCCGATGATGGCGTCCTTCGCGTTCAGGAACAGATTGAGCAGCACCTGCTGCAGCTTGCCCTGGTTGCCGTTGACCGTGGGGAGTTCGGCGAGCGCAGTCTCCACCTTGATCTGCGCGGACTTGAACTGGTGCTCAAGCAGCGTGAGCGTGTCGCGGATGATCTGGTTCAGGTCGACGCGCGTGAACTCCGTGCTGCTGGTGCGCGAGAAGTTCAGCAGGCCGTTCACGATCTCCGACGCGCGGAAGGTCTGCTGCGTGATCTTTTCCAGCATCGGCGCGATCTCCTCGTTGCCGCGCACCTGCTTGCCCAGCATCTGCGCATAGCTGGAGATCACGGCCAGCGGCGTGTTGACCTCATGCGCCACGCCGGCGGCCAGAAGACCGATCGACGAGAGCTTCTCCGCCTGCGCCAGCTGGCCTTCCAGTTCAATGCGGCCGGTAATGTCCTCCATCAGCAGAATGCGGCCGACGATGGCGAAGTCGCGCGTGACCAGCGGCGCGATGGCGATATTGGCGATGCGGGCCTCGCCCGAGCGCGTGATCAGGCGGAACTTGTAGAGGTTGTGTACGCCGGGCGTGTCCTTCACGCGGTTGTACTCGTCGAGAAACTCCGAGGGAAAGACGGCTGCGAGCGGCTGGCGCAGGGCCTCGGCGCGCGGCAGGGCGTACATCACCTCCATTTGCGCGTTCCAGCTCTCGATGCAGTCATCGAGATCAACGGCGAAGATGCCGATGTTGATCGACTCGACGATGTTCTCGTTGAACTCCTTCAGGCGTTCGAATTCGGCGATCTTCTTCTCCAGCGTGGAGTAGAGCCGCGCATTTTGGATGGCGATGCCGATGTAGCTGGCGAGAGATTCCAGCAGCTCCATGTCTTCGCTTGAGAGGAAATCGCCGCCGGTGGTGCGGCCCAGTCCGATCACGGCGATGGTCCGCTGGGTCTCGCGGTCCTGCACGCGGCAGGGAAGGTAATAGTTCAGGTCGAGCAGCCGCGCGGCATTGCGCTGCGCGTCCGGCAGACGCAAAGCCTGTTGAGGATTTTCCAGAAAGATGTGCGAGTTGGCGCTGCGATGATCGAAGTCCAGAAAGCCGAGGTCGAGCAGGTTGGTGTCCTGCTGCGCCAGATCCTGCAGGGCCTTCTCCGGAATGCCGTGCGCGCCCTCCAGCGTGAAGCGTGCCGGCCTGCCGTCGCCATCCTGCGCGACAAAGACGGCGATGCGGCCGACGAGCAGCGTCTGCGTAAGCCGGTTCACGATCGAGACAATGAGCGCATGCAGGTCGGTCTGCGACGTGATGCCGCGGCCGAACTGGATGAGCGTCTCGCGGTAGTCGTAGCGCTTCTGCTCGAAGATGCGGTCCACGCGCGCCTGTATGGCACGCTTGATGGGATCAAAGAGCTGCGCCGTGATGACGATGGCGGCCAGCAGACCCCACTTGCCAGTCCACGGCAGGCGCGTGTGCACGGACTCGGCCAGACCGGCGACGAGGCCGAAGTACAGACCGACGACGGCGGCCGTGGTGAGCGTATACGTAACGCCGCGCTTGAAGATCAGGTCTACATCCATCAGCCGGTAGCGCACGATGGCGTAGCTGAAGGTGAGCGGCAGAAAGACCAGCATGCCCACGGAAAACTTGTTGAGCAGGTCGGGCATGGCGCCGTCTGCCAGGTACGGGATCACGTAGAAGAGCGTGAAGGGCGTGACCGCGAGCACGGTGCCGCGCGTGAGCCACTTGAGCTGCTGGCGGCGGAGCGGCGACTCGGTATGGCGGTAGCTGGAGAAGAAGATGCAGGCGGTGATGACGTAGTAGAGCGCTAGATAGCCGAGGTCGATCTGGTTCAGCCGGTGCTGCAGCGTCTCCGTGGCGGACCAGAAGTAGACCGCCATCGCCTGCAGTCCCACCAGGCAGATTCCGGGAATATAGATCAGCGCGATCAGTATGCGCTTGCGCCAGAGCATGCGCTGACTGGTCTCATCGGTAAAGGTCGCGGCAAAGTGCAGCAACAGCGCCGGCTGCAGCGCCTGCGCCACGATGTTCGACCAGAAGATGATCCAGTCCAGCTCATTGAACTCGCCCGTGTAGCGGAACGCGCAGAGCACGAAGGAAAAGACGCAGAAGAGATAGAAGTGCGTGGACTTTGGCGCCGTCCAGCGCCGGAAGAGCACATAGAGCCCGATGCAGAGATAGACGAGCGCGATCAGGCGGAAGACCAGGTTGATGCTGAGGTCGCGGGGCTCGAGGATAACCTGCGTATCGAGCTTGACAGGCGTTTGCAGCGCCGGGTCCGTGCGCAGCAGCGTGTAGGTGGCGCGAGCGTAGATGCCGTCGTGGTAGACCTCGCGCATCAGGGGCGCGAGCCGGGGCGTGGGGAGATCGTCGATGGCGACGAGAATGTCGCCGGTCTTGATGCCGGCGCGCGCGGCGGGCGTGTCGGCGGGAACGCGCCGGGCTTCGAGACCCTGCTGCGACGTGGATTCGATCCACCATGCACCGTCGGTCGGCTGGTCGAAGTTATTCTCCGCCGAGAAGTTAAAGGCCGCGAGCGCGCACACGCCAATGGTGAGCAGGGCGAGCACTACGGCGGTCAGGCGGATTTGATACGACTTCGGCATGGGTCTGGCTACATGGTTCCAGCTAACAGTGTAAGCGTTTCAGGACCTTTCAAGCTCCGGGAAGGTGCGGGTGAGCCACTGCTCCACGGTCTCGCGCATCTGGTTCAGTTTGGAGTCTGGCGAGCCGGGAACTCCGGCGAAGAAGTGGTCGGCACCGGCGATCCAGACGGTCTGCTTCGGCGCCGGAGCCGCAGCCACGATGCGCTCCAGTACATCGGCAGGGCAGAACTCATCATGCTCGCCGCTGACGAAGAGCTTCGGCTGCGTGCATTGCGCGAGAAAGCCGTAGCTGTAGTCGCGGCCGGCGGCGCGAACGGGCAGACCGAGACCCACCAGGCCGCGCACACGCGCGTCGCCGCAGGCTGCGCGAAGCCCCACATTCGCGCCAAAGGAAAAGCCGGCGCAGAGGATCGGCTTGTGCAGATTGCTGCTGAGCCAGTCGAGCGCGGCGCGGGCATCGTCCACCTCGCCGCGGGCGTCGTCATAGCTGCCGTCGCTCAGGCCGGTTCCGCGGAAGTTGAAGCGCAGCACCGGCAGGCCGAAGCGGTTGAAGGCCTTCATGGCGTGGTAGACCGCCTTGGTGTGCATGGTGCCGCCGCTGGGCGGGTGCGGATGGCAGACCAGCGCGGAGAACGGAGCGTCGTCGCGACCGGTGTTGAGCACGGCTTCAAGCCGTCCCGCGGGGCCATGAAGATCGACACTTTCGATGTGCGATGCCATGCCTCAATTGTAGTGGTGCTACGCGCATCCTTCGACTTCGCTCAGGACAGGCTCGGGTCTAGTAAAGGCATCGCAATCAATTGTGGAGCGGATGAAGAGTACCCACTTTCCGGGCACGTCGCGTATCCTTGAAGCTGCATGCCAATCGATCCCATCCAGCTGACGCGCGAGCTCGTCAATATTGAGTCCACCACCTACAACGAAGGCCTGGCGGGCGCGTATCTCTTTGATCTCCTGACGAAGCAGAAGTACGCCGTCGAAAAGATGGCGGTAGCGCAGCCGGATTCGGCCGCCGCGGGCAAGGGTGAGCGCTTCAACGTCTACGCCGCGCTGCCCGGCGTGAAGCCGGACGTGGTGCTCTCCACCCACATGGATACCGTGCCGCCGTACTTCGGCTTTACCGAGGACGACGAAAATATGTACGGCCGCGGCACCTGCGACGCCAAGGGCATCATCGCCGCGCAGATCGCCGCCGCGGACCAGTTGCGTGAAGGCGGCGTAAAGGTCGGCCTGCTCTTCGTCGTCGGCGAGGAGCGCGACTCCGCCGGCGCCATCGTGGCGAACAAGCATCCCAAGGGCTCGAAGTTCCTCATCAACGGCGAGCCGACGGACAACTGTTTGGCGCTGGCCTCCAAAGGCGCGCTGCGCGTGGAACTGCGCGCCAAGGGCCGCATGGCGCACTCGGCGTATCCGGAGCTGGGCGAGTCAGCGATTCAGAAGCTGGTGCTCGCGCTGAACGACGTGCTGGCGATGCCGCTGCCTGTCGAGCCGGAGATCGGCCCGTCAACGCTAAACATCGGCGTGATCGAAGGCGGCCGCGCGCCGAACGTGATCGCGGACAAGGCTGAAGCGTTGATACTGATCCGCACCGTGGGCCCCTCGCAGGAGACGAAGGATGCCATTGTGAAGCTCGTGGGCGACCGCGCCGACGTGACCTTCTCGCTCGACCAGCCCTTCGTGCGCATGCGCAAGATCGAAGGGCTGGAGACGATGATCGCGAAGTTCTCGACCGACATTCCTTCGCTCACCGCCTGGGGCGAGCCGTTGCTGCTGGGGCCGGGCTCCATTCATGTGGCGCATACCAACGCGGAGAAGCTGGCAAAGAAGGAACTGCACGAAGCCGTAAAGCTCTATGTGGATGTGGCCACGAAGCTCGTACGTTAGCGGAACTGCGATACACTCGCAGAGTTAGCCATGGCTGAACACATCAACGCGCTCGCACACTCCTCCTCGGCCTATCTCCGCTCAGCCATGCACCAGCCCGTCCAGTGGTTCCAGTGGTCGCCGGAGGCATTTCGCCGCGCCGCCGCCGAGAACAAGCCCATCCTGCTCGACATCGGTGCCGTGTGGTGCCACTGGTGCCATGTGATGGATCGCGAGTCCTATGAGGACGCGGCGACGGCACGGTTCATCAACGAAAACTTCATCGCTGTAAAGGTGGACCGCGACGAGCGCCCCGACGTAGACACGCGCTACCAGGCCGCCGTGGCCGCCATCGCCGGGCAGGGCGGCTGGCCGCTGACGGCATTTCTGACTCCAGACGGCAGGCCGTACTTCGGCGGCACCTACTTTCCTCCGGAAGACCGCTACGGCCGCCCCAGCTTCCAGCGCGTGCTGCAGACCATGGCCGACGCCTTCAAGAATCGCCGCAGCGAAGTCGACGAATCCGCCGGCAGCGTGATGCAGGCGATCGAATACAACGAGAGCTTTAGCGGGCGCGGCGGCAGCGTCGGCCCGGAGCTGGTGGAGAAGATCGTGGAGGCGTGCGTGAAGCAGTTCGACACGCGCTTCGGCGGCTTTGGCTCCCAGCCCAAGTTCCCGCACGCCGCGGCGATCGATCTGCTGATGGACTTTGCCCAGCGCAGCGTGAACGAGACCGCGGCGGAGAAGGCGAAGGAGGCTGCGCTCATCACGCTGGAGAAGATGGCGCTCGGTGGCATCTATGACCATCTTGCCGGCGGCTTCCACCGTTACTCGGTCGATGAGCGCTGGGTGGTGCCGCACTTCGAGAAGATGGCGTACGACAACTCCGAGCTGCTGAAGAACTACGTGCACGCCTTCCAGACCTTCGTGGTGCCGGAGTGCGCCGCGGTGGCGCGTGACATCATCCGCTGGATGGACGAGTGGCTCACCGACCGCGAGCACGGCGGCTTCTACGCCTCGCAGGATGCGGACTTTTCGCTCGACGATGACGGCGACTACTTCACCTGGACGCGCGATGAGGCCGCCGAGGTTCTCACGAAGGAGGAGTTGGCCATCGCCGGACTGTACTTTGATATCGGCGAGATCGGCGACATGCATCACAACCCGGCGAAGAATGTGTTGCACATCAACCACGGGCCGGAGGAGATCGCCAAACGCCTCGGCATCACGCCGCGGCAGGTGATGGCGACGGTGGAGGAGGCGAAGAAGAAGCTCTACGCCGCGCGGCTCAAGCGGCCCACGCCCTACGTCGACAAGACGATCTATGTCTCATGGAACGGCATGTGCATCTCGGCGTATATCGTGGCCGGACGCGTGCTGAACCTGCCGCTGGTCTGCGAGTTTGCTCTGAAGTCGCTGGATCGCGTGCTGGCGCACGGGTGGGACAAGACGCTCGGCCTGGCGCATGTGATCGCCTACGGCGATATCAGCCAGCCGGCGGTGCGCGTGAGCGGCATGCTGGACGACTACGTCTTCATCGCGCACGCCTGTCTGGATGCGTGGGAGTGCACCGGCGAGATCAAGTACTACGAGGCCGCATCGGAGATTACGGAGAGTATGATCGCGCGCTTCCATGATCTGACCGGCGGCGGCTTCTTCGACACGCAGCCACCCGTCGAAGGCGAGAAGGTGCTGGGCGCGCTGACCGCCCGCCGCAAGCCGCTGCAGGACACGCCGACGCCCGCGGGCAATCCCATGGCCGCCGCTCTGCTCTTCCGCATGGAGTCGCTCAACGGCCGCACGGACTACACAGTGAAGGCTGAAGACACTATTGAGAGTTTTGCGGGAGTGGTAGAACACTTCGGACTCTACGCTGGCACCTTTGGCCTGGCCATGCAGCGCATGGTGCAGCCGCCCGTGCAGGTCTGCGTGATCGGTGATGACGCCGAGGCGCGTTCGCTGGAGGCCGTGGCCATGGCCCGCTTCGCCATCAACAAGAGCGTGGTGCGGTTGCGGTTCGATCAGCTCGGCGCGCTGCCGCCGTCGCTGGCCGAGACGCTGCCGTATCTGCCGGGCGTCGCGGAAGGCCATTTACCGCGAAAGTCCTTCGCCGCGGTTTGCAGCGGCAGTGCCTGTCTGCCGCCGGTGACGAGCATTGAGCAACTCCTCGCGAGCCTGAACGAAGCATTATAAAAATAACGGAACAAGGTGTTATTTAAGCTCAGCTGCCGAGCGTGGGCGCCTGCGCATTCTGCGTCGGGTCCTTCTGCAGGATGAGCGTGGGCTGCGTATTGCCGAGCGGAATGCCGGCCTTATCGAACTTCAGGATGATGCGGCGGCGCAGTTCGCGCAGCACGCCGTCCTTCTGATTCGCCTGCACGCGCATATTCACCGGATAGATCACCTCGCGGCCGGCGATCTTGTCCACGCCGAGAATGTCCGGGTCGGCCAGTACAACATCCCTGAACTTCGGATCGTTGCGAACATCGTTCGCGAGTTCCTTCAGTGCGGCGATCACGGTGTCGGGGTTGGCGCTGGAATCCACGCTCAGGTTCAGCGTCGCCACTGAGTACTGGCGCGAGAGGTTCTGCACCGTCGCCACCTGGCTGTTGGGGATGATGTTCAGCGTGCCGTCGCCGTCGCGCAGCGTGGTCACGCGCAATGTCATGTCCTCCACGACACCCTGCAAACCGGCGATCTTCACCGTGTCGCCCACGTTGTACTGGTCCTCGATCAGGATGAAGATGCCGGTGAGCATGTCCTTGAAGATGGACTGCGCGCCGAAGCTGATGCCGAGTCCGATCACGCCTGCCGAAGCGAGCAGAGGCTTCAGGTCGATGTTGAAGATGGGCAGCGTCTGCAGCAGAAGAAAGAAAATGATGAAGAAATAGGACGAGGCCCGAATGATGGAGGCCATGGTACGCAGTTGCGCTGCACGCTTCTGGTTGGC
>DATMLK010000047.1:0-10138 GCA_035570215.1 Acidobacteriaceae bacterium | reverse complement strand
CAGTCGAGCCTCAGCGATCTGCTGCGCGTGGTGCTGGCGGAGCAGCCCGACCTGACCGTCATCGGGCCGGAGCTGCCGCTGAGCCTCGGCATCGTGGATGAGCTTCAGAAACGCGGCCTGCGCGTCTTCGGGCCTACGCAGGCGGCAGCGATGCTGGAGACCAGCAAGGCCTTCGCCAAGGACTTCATGCAGCGGCACAAAATCCCCACGGCGGGCTATAAAGTATGCCAGTCGCTCGACGATGTGAAGCGTGAGCTAAATAATTTTCCTCCCGTAGTGGTGGTGAAGGCAGACGGTCTCGCCGCAGGCAAAGGAGTCATCCTCTGCGCGTCTCACGAAGAAGCTGTTCATGCTGCACAGGGCATCTTCAATGGCGACCTGCTGGGCGCAGCCGGCGCGCAGCTTGTGCTGGAAGAGCTGATGGTGGGGCCGGAGATATCCTTCTTCGCGCTCTGCGACGGCACCAGCGCTGTGCCGCTTGCCTGCGCGCAGGACCACAAACGCATCGGCGAGGGCGACACCGGCCCGAACACCGGCGGCATGGGCGCCTATTCCACCGACGAGTTGATGGACGTGCCGACCCGCGCCTGGGTGATGGAGCACGTGGCTCTGCCGGCCGTGCGCGGCATGAAGGCGGAAGGAACTCCCTTCACCGGCATTCTCTTCATCGGCCTGATGATGACGGCGGACGGGCCGCGCGTGCTGGAGTTCAACACCCGCTTCGGCGATCCCGAGACGCAGACGCTGATGATGCGGCTCGAGAGCGACATTGTCGACCTCTTTGACGCCGCGATTGATGGACGTGTGAGTGAGTTGAAGCTGAAGTGGAAGCCGGGCGCGGCGGCATGCGTGGTGGCAGCCTCGGGCGGCTATCCGGGGAAGTTCACGAAAGGCCTTGCGATTCACGGTCTGGACGCGAAGTACGACGGTGTCGAGGTCTTCCACGCTGGTACGGCGCTGCAGGATGGCGCGATTGTGACGGCGGGCGGCCGCGTTCTCGGCGTAACCGCCGCGGATGCGGATCTGCGCGGCGCATTAAAAAAAATCTACGCCGCACTCGAGCACATCGAATTTGAAGGTATGGTCTACCGGCGCGACATCGGACATCGCGCGCTGTAGTTACGCGTCGAGCTTCTTCTATGCTTCTAGCTTCTTAATGACCAGTTCGTTCAGCAGCGTGGGATTCGCCTGCCCCTTGGAGAGCCGCATCACCTGGCCGACGAAGAATGCCGAGACGGTGGTCTTGCCGCCCTTGTACTGGGCCACCTGCGCGGGGTTTGCGGCGATGACCTCGTCGATCATCTTCTCGATCGCTGCGGTGTCGGAGATCTGCTGCGGCTTGTCGCGTTCGTAGATGAAGGCGAAGTCCTTGCCTTCGGCGAAGGATGCGTCGAGCAGTTGCTTGAGCTGCTTGCTGGAGATCTCGCCGCTCTCGGCCAGGTTCGCGGCCAGCACAACGCCATCGAGCGTGACCGGCGACTGAGCATCTTCAAGATTGAGCGCGCGCAGGCGCATCGTGATCTCACTCAACAGGATCGATGCAACGCGCTTCGGGCTCTTGGCGGCTTTGGCTGCGGTCTCGAAGCGGTCGGCAAAGGCCTGGGTTGCCGTCAGCGTTGCCGCATCCTGTTCAGACAGGCCGTAGCTGGAGATCATGCGGGCGCGGCGCGCCTCGGGCAGTTCCGGCATCGCCTTCAGAATCTCAGCCTGCCACGCGGAGCCCACTATGAGCGCAGGCAGATCGGGCTCGGGGAAGTAGCGATAGTCGTGCGCCTGCTCCTTTGAACGCATGGAGAAGGTGCGGTTCTCCACACTGTTCCACAGCCGCGACTCCTGCACGACGCGGCCGCCGGATTCGATGATCTCAATCTGCCGCTCGATCTCGTACTCCACCGCGGAGCGGATGTAGCGAAAGCTGTTGACGTTTTTGACCTCAGCTTTGGTGCCAAACTCTTTCGCGTCCTTCAGCATCACGCTCACATTGGCGTCACAGCGCAGCGAACCCTCTTCCATGTTGCAGTCGCTCACGCCGGTGTAGAGCAGGATCTCTTTGAGCCTGGTCAGGTACTCAAAGACCTCGTCGGCCGAGCGCAGGTCCGGCTCGCTCACGATCTCGCAGAGCGGCGTACCGCAACGGTTCAGGTCGATGGAGGTGCGCGTGGCCGAATCCGCCTGCCCGTCATGCACGCTCTTGCCCGCATCCTCTTCCATGTGCAGCCGCGTGATGCCGATGCGCTTGGTATTGCCCGCGGCATCGGGCACATCGAGCCAGCCGTGTTCGGCGAGCGGTTTATCGAACTGCGAGATCTGGTAACCCTTCGGCAGGTCGGGATAGAAGTAGTTCTTGCGCGAAAAGATGCTGGTCTCGTTGATGCGGCAGTTGATCGCCTTCGACGCGAGCACGGCAAACTCCACCGCCTGCTTGTTCAGCACCGGCAGCGCACCCGGCAATCCGAGGCAGACCGGGCAGACGTGGGTGTTCGGCGGGGCGCCATACTTGTTGGCGCAGCCGCAGAAGGCCTTGGTCTCGGTGAGGAGCTGCACGTGCACCTCAAGCCCGATGACGGGCTGGTACCTGGCAAGGATCTCGGGCGAGAGCAGAGTCGATGTGGACATTTCACAGCAATTTTACCAGCGGTGCTGCGCTTCAAGCTATCTGCGCGTGCACTGCTAGACTCAGAGCAGTATGGTTTTGCCGTTTGTCCGCGATCTGCTTGCGGAGCTGGAAGAATCTGAGGCATTTACGCGTGTGCGGCTTCACTTGGCGGCCGGTACGGGTCGCAGACGTGTGTCCGGACTGACCGCAACCGCCCGCGCCCTCTACCTGCCGTACTTCGTCCGCGCCGCGCAGGCCCCGGCCATCATCCTGGTCTCAGACAACAAGGCGGCCGAGGCCCTCCACGCAGCCGTAACGGCGGCCTGCGAGCTAACCGGAGCAATTCCCGCTGCTTCTGTTCTGCGCCTGCCCGCGCACGATGTGCTGCCGTTTGAAAATCTCTCGCCCCATCCAGAAATTCAGGAGATGCGTGCGGCCACGCTCTGGAAGATCGCGGCTGGGTCCGCGAGGTTGGTGATCGCGCCGCTCGAGGCCGCCTGTATGAAGCTCTTCGCCGCCGACTACTACGCCGGGTTGGCTTTGCAACTGCGCCGTGGCGAGGAGTACATGCCGGAGATGCTACTGGAACATCTGCTCAGCGTCGGGTATACGAAGGTCGATGTCGTCGAAATGCCCGGGCAGGTCACCGTGCGCGGCGGCATTATGGACGTCTACTCGCCGGAGATGGACCGCCCCGTGCGCATCGACTTCTTCGGCGACGAGGTGGAGAGCATCCGCAAGTTCGAACCGGAGTCGCAGCGGTCGTCCACGCCGCTCGACGAAGCGCTGCTGCTGCCGCTCACCGAGACGCCGGTCACGGAGAAGCTGCTCGCCGCCGTTCACGCGCGACTGACGAAGTCCGAGAATGCTGATCTGGAAGAGGACAGTTCCGCTGCGGTCAGTGTCTTTCCCGGCTGGGAGTTCTTCGCGCCCGTCGCCGGCGCCAAAGCAAACATCTTCGATCTCCTCGCCGCGTCCGGCAGCAAACCGTGCGTCTTCGTGGAAGAGCCGGCGATGGTCAAAAATCAGGGCGAACGCTGGTGGAACAAGGTTGAGCAGCGGCATGAACGCGCCGGCATCGGTTCTTTAATTCGTGCGGAGGACATCTATCTCTCGCCGTGGGAGCTGGAAGAGAAGCTGCGCGCTCTGTCCGGCTGCGATCTGGACCAGCTCGGCACTGTCGACGTTTTCGATTCCGACACCAACTCGCTCAGCGAGGTTGAGTTCGCCACACGGCCCACGCCACGCTTCCACGGGTCTATCCCTGCGCTGGTGGAACAGCTGAAGTCGCTCATGGCTCAGGATGCCCGCATCATCCTTACCGCGCCGCATCAGGGCGAGGTCGAGCGACTCGCGTCGATGCTGCAGGAGTATGGCGTGCCCTACCGCCTCGGCAGCCGCACGCAGCACGCGGGTTCGGAGAACATGTACGACGAGAGCAGCTACCTCGCCGGAGATGTGCGCACGCCTGTCATCGTAAAGACGCCGATGGCGAACGGCGTGCAGGTGATGGACGTTGATAAGACCACGGCGCGGATGCTGGTACTCTTCGGCGCGCAGGACCTGATTGACGACGCCGACGTTGCCGAACGCCGCATCACAAAAAAATCCAAGACCTCCGCGTTTCTCTCCGACTTCCGCGATCTCGCCGTCGGCGACTATGTCGTCCACGTGGAACACGGCATTGCGCAGTACATGGGTCTGCGGGAGATCCCGCAGGACGGCGTGAACATCGAGTTCATGATCCTGGAGTTCGCCGAGCAGGCGCGGCTCTACATTCCGCTCACGCGGCTCGATCTCATTCAGAAGTACCGCTCGACCGACGCCGGTCCCGCGCCGGAGCTGAACAAGCTGGGCAACGCGCAGTGGGCCAAGACCAAGGCGCGCGTGAAGAAGGCCATGCAGGATATGGCCGACGAGTTGCTGAAGCTTTATGCGCAGCGCGCGTCCGCAGTCGGCACGGCCTTTACGCCGGACAGCGCCATGCAGCGCGAGTTTGAGGACGCCTTCGACTTCAGCGAGACTGATGACCAGCTCGCTGCCATTGCCGACATCAAGCGCGATATGGAATCGACGCAGCCGATGGACCGTCTGCTCTGCGGTGATGTGGGCTACGGCAAGACCGAGGTCGCGATGCGCGCCGCGTTCAAGGCGGTGCAGGATGGAAAGCAGGTCGCCGTGCTCACGCCGACGACGGTGCTCGCCTTCCAGCACTACGAGACCTTCAAGAAGAGATTTGCAAACTTTCCCGTCACCATCGAGATGATCTCGCGCTTCCGCACGCCGAAGGAGCAGAAGATCATCCTGGAAAAAGTCGCGCAGGGCAAGGTAGACATCCTCATCGGCACGCACCGCGTACTCTCGAAGGACCTGAAGTTCCAGGACCTCGGCCTGCTTATCGTGGACGAGGAGCAGCGCTTCGGCGTCCGCCACAAGGAACGGCTAAAGCAGATGCGCTCGGCTATCGACGTGCTCTCGATGTCGGCCACGCCTATTCCGCGCACGCTGCATATGTCGCTGATCGGCCTGCGCGACATGAGCGTGATCGAGACGCCGCCGAAGGACCGCATGGCCATCCAGACCGTCGTCGCCAAGTTTGACGAGAAGCTCGTCCGCACCGCGATCGAGGTCGAGCTGGAGCGCGGCGGCCAGGCCTACTTTGTGCACAACCGCGTGGAGACCATCTTCGATATGGCCACGATGATCCGCGAACAGGTGCCGTCCGCGCGCGTGGTGGTGGCGCACGGGCAGATGGGCGAGACCGAGCTCGAACGCGTGATGCTCGCCTTCATGAACCATGAGTACGACGTGCTGGTGGCGACGACCATCATTGAGAACGGTCTGGATATCGCACTGGCGAACACCATGCTCATCAATCGCGCCGATCGCCACGGCCTGAGCGAGCTCTACCAACTCCGTGGCCGCGTCGGCCGGTCGAATCGCAGAGCTTACGCGTACCTGCTCATCCCACGCGAAAAAGAATTGACGGAGATATCGCGCCGCCGCCTTGCCGCGTTGAAGGAGTTCAGCGATCTCGGCGCCGGTTTCAAGATCGCCGCGCTTGACCTCGAGCTGCGCGGCGCGGGCAACATGCTCGGCGGCCAGCAGAGCGGCCACATTGAGGCCATCGGCTTTGAGATGTACACCACCATGCTCGAAGAGGCGGTGCGCAAGATGAAGGGCGAGGAGTCGCAGGAGCGCCCGGCGACGCAGCTGAACCTTGGCATCAGCCTCCGCATCGATGCCGACTACATCGCCGAAGAGAACCAGCGGCTGCGGATGTACAAGCGCATCGCCGGCGCGGAGAACAGCGGCGTGCTGGCCGATGTGCGCGCCGAGCTGATCGACCGCTACGGGACATTACCCGACGCCGTGGTGCATCTGCTCGCCGCCTCCGAGCTGCGTCTTGAGTGCGAACGCGCCGGCGTCGCCCAGCTGGACCGCAAGCGCACGCAGATTCCCGGCGACCCGAAGAAGAAGCATGTGCAGCCGCAGATGCGTGAGATGTTACATCTCCGCTTTGCGCAGGACTCCAAGGCCGACCCCGCGCAGCTCATGCAGATGGTGGCCAAACAGGCGAAGAACGGCGCGCAGTTCACGCCGCAGGGCGTACTCAAGTGGCCCATCGGCGCGGGCAGGCCGGAGGAGATCATCGCCGAGGCAAAAGCGCTGCTGGAAAGCATTGAGACACCGGCACGCGGATGATTTTGACTTACAATCTCTTCAATCCATTGCGGAGGATAGAGATGCGGATAATCCTGGGAACGATGGTTTTCTTTGGGGTGTTGATGGCGGTGAACACGACAGCTACGACGGCGCATGCGCAGAGCCTGAGCGCGGACGGCGCCACGCAGACTTTTAGCGCGCTGAGCGACCAGTACTTCAGCGATGTTTATTTTCGCTTCTCGCCCACGGCAGGCACGCAGGCCGGTCTGCATCAGTACGATGCGAAACTGGAGGACTACTCCGCAGCCGAAGTGCAGCGCGAGGTGACGGCGCTGCATGCCTACGAAAAGAAGCTGCTCGCCATTGACCCTACCGCGCTCGATTCTCCGGACGCGGCAGATTATGCCATCCTGCTGAATAACATTCGCAGCACGCTGCTGGAGCTTGAGGTGATTCGCAACTGGGAGAAGAATCCTGACAACTATTCCAGCGGCGTCACGAACAGCATCTTTGTGCTGATGGAACGTAACTTTGCGCCCCTCAATATACGGTTGCGCGCGGCGGTAGAACGCGAGAAGCAGATCCCGCAGGTCTTTGTAGAGGCGCGCAAGAACCTCAAAAATCCGCCGCGCATCTTCACTGAGATCGCGCTCGAGCAGATCGATGACCTCATCGACTTCTTCCAGAACGATGTGCCCAGCGCATTCTCCGCCGCAACCGACGCGCCGACGAAGGCTGAGTTCATGAAGTCAAATGCCGCGGTCATCGATGCGCTGAAGAGCTACGAGGCATGGATGAAGAGCGATCTACTACCGCGCTCGAACGGCGACTTCAAGCTCGGCGCGGACACCTTCAAGAAAAAGCTGCTCTACGACGAGATGGTGGATATTCCGCTCGACCGGTTGCTGCAGATCGCCTACGACGACCTGCATAAGAACCAGGCGGAGTTCGCCACCGTCGCGAAAGAGATCGACCCTGCCAAGACGCCGCAGCAGGAGCTGGCCGAGCTGGCGACGATCCATCCCGCGCCCGACAAGCTGCTGCAGGCATTCCAGGACAGCTTTGACGGCGAGATCGCCTTCATCCGCTCGCACCATATCATCACCATCCCCAGCGACACGGAGCCGGTACTGGAGGAGACGCCACCGTTCATGCGCGCCACCACGCAGGCGTCGATGGACTCGCCGGGGCCATTCGAGACGCACTCGAAGACCGCGTACTTCAACGTGACCCTGCCGGAGAAGGACTGGACGCCTGAACACATTGCCGAGCACATGGCCTCGTTCAATGTCGGCACTATCGTCAGCACGTCGGTGCATGAAGCGTATCCCGGCCACTACATCCAGTTTCTGTACCAGCCGCAGCTCTACAGTAACGTGCGAAAGCTGCTCGGCGCGAATACGAACATTGAAGGATGGGCGCACTACTGCGAAGAGATGATGCTGGATGAAGGCTACGCCGCGCCCGGAACCAGCGTCGGCGGCCATGTACTGAGCGAACGCGAGTCGAAGCTGATCCATCTCGGCCAGTTGCAGGATGCTCTGCTGCGCGACGCGCGTTTTGTCGTCAGCATCAAAATGCACACCGGCGATATGACCTATGACCAGGCAGTCGACACCTTCGTGAACGAGGGGTATCAGTCGCGCGCCATTGCCGAGATGGAGACCAAGCGCGGCACCAGCGATGCGACGTATCTCTACTACACGCTGGGCAAGCTGGAGATCATGAAGCTGCGTGACGACGTGCAGAAGAAGCAGGGCGCGGATTTCTCGCTGGAGAAGTTCCACGACGATTTTATGCGCCAGAGCTTTATGCCCATCAAGCTGGTGCGCAAGGCGATGCTGGGCGATGACTCGCCGGTGTTATAACTGCACACGGAAGTTGCATTGGGAAGAGCGCGGAACGCGCGATAGGGTAAAAACATGAGCCACCAGAAAGTCCGCAAAGCTGTATTTCCTGCCGCAGGCATGGGCACACGCTTCCTCCCCGCCACCAAGGCGACGCCGAAGGAGATGCTATGCCTCGTCGACAAGCCGCTGATCCAGTACGGCGTGGAAGAGGCCGTCGCCGCCGGGTGCACCGAGATCATCATCGTCACCGGCCGCGGCAAGGCCACCATGGAAGATCACTTTGACAAGTCCGCCGAGCTCGAAGCCTCGCTTGAAGCCCGCGGCAAGACGGCACTCTTGAAGATCGCGCAATCGGTTTCGAAACTTGCAAAGATCATCTACGTTCGCCAGCCCGAAGCCCTTGGCCTCGGCCACGCCGTACTCATGGCGAAAGAGGTCGTCGGCAATGAGCCGTTCGCCGTGCTGCTGCCGGATGACATCGTGGACTCCAAGGCCTCCTGCATCGGCCAGATGATCCAGGCCTACAACGAGACCGGCTCGTCCATCCTCGGCTCTGAAGTTGTCGAAGGCGCGGCGATATCCTCCTACGGCTGTCTTGACTGCACACCTGACGCGAAGAACCCGCGGCTGCTCGCGGTGAAGAACATGGTGGAGAAGCCGAAGGCCGAAGAGGCGCCGTCGCAGAACGCCATCATCGGCCGCTATGTACTTACGCCGCGCATCTTCGAGATGATCGAGAACGTAAAGCCCGGCGCCGGCGGCGAATTGCAACTGACAGACGCCATCAAGATGCTGCTGCAGTACGAGAAGGTCTACGGCTTCAGCTATGAGGGCAAGCGCCACGACGCCGGTGACAAGCTCGGCTTCCTGAAGGCGACCGTCGAGTTCGCGTTGAAGCGCGACGATCTCGGCCCAGCCTTCCGCGAGTGGCTGAAGAGCTATCCAATTTAATTGTGGAAATTTTTCGACTCTTCGAAAGAGTGAGATTCTTCCCCTTCGCAAGATCAGGGTCAGAATGACAAAAGGGCAGCTACGGAGTGTTCACTCCGTAGCTGTTTTTATTGCATCGTTCCGCTCAGGTAGGCCTGCTCCGCCGTGTCCTGCGCAATGCGATAGAGCGCGAACTGCCGCTGGGTCTCGCCGCGCAGCTCAAAGAGCAGCTCTGCGCGGTTGTCGCCATCGGCGTCCACCGCATCGATGAAGCGCATCTGCGGCGTCTGGTCCAGGTTGGTTGAACCCGCGACGGATTGCAGCAGGATGTGCGGCGTGCCGTAGATGTCCGGCTGCGCGATCAGCGTCACATACCGGTGATCTTCCGTGTGCGCGGTAAAGACGAAGACATCCACGCCGCCGTAACTGATCTCATATGCATACAGCTCTTCCTCCAGCAGCGCAATCGGCGCAGGCGTAGCGGTCTTGTGTCGATGCGACGTTGCCGGTTTCGCAAGCAACGATGCAGGAGCCAATGCAGCCTGCGCCATCGATTCCAGCTTGGATAGCGTCGCGGCCTTCTGGTTTGCATCCTGCCATTCGTAGGCGAAGTCGTGCTCGGCGCGCTCGGCCGCATCGGAGACGGCGACCATCTGGTGCATATCCGGAGGCAGGCCCCGCAGCGGAGGCAGGGCCGCGCCCGTCGTCGCTCCGCCGTGATGCAGGTGCGGACGGCCGGGATCATCGCCGAGCAGGCCGCCTGCATCGGTGACGGAGGCGGTGTCGCTCCCGCGCCGCTTCTGCGCTCTGTCCGCGGGAGTGGAGTGGTTGAACGTCGGACGATCCGGGTTGCCGGCCGGCGTATTGCCCGGCTTGCTCTCAGTTGTATCCGGTTCCGCAGGCGCAGCAGACGGCGTTGCCGTTGCAGCCGGTGTGGGTGACGCAGTTGCAGGCGGAGCAGTACTGGCCGTCTGCGCACTTGTAGTCTGTGCGGAGCCTGACGAATTCCTCTGCTGCTCATCGCCCGGTGCCGTGTGATGCAGAATGGGACGATTTGGGCCGGCCGGCGGCGTATTCTGCGCAGTCGATGGAGATG
>DATMLK010000046.1:0-3957 GCA_035570215.1 Acidobacteriaceae bacterium | reverse complement strand
CTGCGCGACGATGTCCCACATATGCGCGATAAAACTGCGCATATATGGGGCACCCGCATTTCTACCGGTTCGTAAGGATCGTCTTGCCGCCGGAGCTGGCCAGCGTGACCACCGGGCCGAAGGGGCTAAGGTCGGCTTTACGCTTGTCCGGGTTGTAGGTCAGCAGGAAGACGCGTTGCGGGCCTTGCCAGAGCGTGCGCAGGGAGCTCTCGTCTTCGAAGATCTTGGGTGCGTCGGGCCAGAAGGAGCCGTACCACATGCCGTTCACGCGGCCGTTCACAAAGTGCAGCTGATGGCGGCAGTAGAAGTTCAGGCTGGAGCCGGAGGTGTACTCGCCGTCGAGCAGGATGAGGTCCTGCGGCTGCAGCACCTGGTTGACGGCGTCGGCGAGAGGCTTGGAGCCCAGCGTGGGGTAGAAGCGGGCTAATCCCTCATGCGCGGAGAGCAGAACGCCGCACATGGAGGCAGCCAGCACGAGAGTGGCGGCGTAGGGTCTGCGCTTCAGGCGCAGCCAGTAGCTCAACAAGCCGAGGCAGAGCATGGAGATCGCCGTACCGGCGAGCGGGCCGCGGAAGAGTCCCATGGCGTTGCCGGTGAGGTCGAAGATGTGGCCGAGCGAAAGGTTGTACATCTCCGGGTTGCTGGTGAGCAGACTGGCGATGTCTGTGCCGGCTGGGGGCGTGGGAGCGGTGATGGCGAACCATCCACAGATGGCGGCGATCAGCGTGCAGAGCGGCACCAGAAACCACTTGGAGGCGACGAGGACGCTGTGGCGGGCGCGGCTGTCGTGCTGGTCGGCGAAGGCGAGCATGCCGCCGGTCATAAGCGCGAGCGCGGGCAGCGCGGGCAGGGAGTAGTACTCCTGCCGCGAGGAGAAGCTGAAGAATCCGAGGACGAGCAGCGCCCAGGTGAGCAGGATGAGGGCGGTCTCGCTCTGGGGCAGTTTGGCAGCGGCGGGATCGGTAAGGCCGTGCCAGGCCTCCTTGCAGAAGCGGACGAGCGCGCCGGGCAGGAACGCTCCCCACGGCATGAGCCAGACGCCGAGCAGGAGCCAGAAGAGGATGTCGGGAACCTGGCCGTAGTCGTGCGGGATGCGCTTGCCGAGAAAGCGCATGAAGTGTTCGTTGATGACGTAGAACCAGAACCAGCCGCGTGCTTCGCCGACGGGCGGGTTGCGGTGCGCGGCGAGGAAGTGCCAGGGGCCGGCGAGCAGCAAAAAGACGAGGCTGCTGGAGAGCAGGTGCAGCCGCTTGACCAGATGCAGCTGCCGCGAGAGCGCGAGATAGACGAAGACGAGGCCGATGGGGAAGACGGCACCGATGAGTCCCTTGGTGAGGACGTTCAGCGCCATGACGGCGGCGAATCCCCAGCAGCAGAGCAGCGTGCGCTTCTTGTCATGCGCATGGATGGCATCCAGCGCGAGCAGCAGAAGGTGCGCGGCGAGCGTCATCCAGAGAGCAAGCAGGATGTCCGGAATGTAGAAGCGGGTGTAGAGATAGGTGCCGATGGAGGTGGAGATGATGAGCGCGGAGTAGAAGCCGCCGCGTTCGCCGAAGAAGCGTATGCCGAGCGCGTAGACGGCCAGGGCCAGCCAGAACACGCAGAGCGCCATGGGCAGGCGGGCGGCCCAGTCGTGCACGCCGAAGACCTTCATGCCAAGTGCGGCCATCCAGTACATCAGCGGCGGCTTGTCAAAGAAGCGCACGCCGTTGGCAAAGGGAGTCACGTAGTCGTGGCGCAGCATCATCTCGCGCGCGACTTCGATGTAGATGGAGTCGACGTCGTCGAGCAGGCCGGGACGGAAGAGTCCGCTGAACTGCAGGGCGATCCACGCGAGCACGAGCAGGAAGACGGAACGAGGGGACCAGCTCTGTTTTTGCGGGTGCGGCTGTATCGGTACTGCCGGGATGGCTGCGGTAGACACGGAATCTTAATGGTCGCCGCTCCGGTGCAGGCTGTCAATGCATGTTGGTAGAGTAGCTGGATGCGGAGCGTAGTGAGGGCATGTGTGGGAGCGGCGGCGGTGTTGGCTTTGCTGCCGGCGGCTGCGCAGGATATCTCCACGCGGCCGCTGACGCTGCAGGCACCGGCTATGGATACCGCGCAGCACGCCTACTGCGCGGTGCTGGATGCGGGCGTCTTTGCTGCCGCAGCCCCCGGTCTGCGCGGGCTGCACCTGATGCAGGATGGCGCGGAGAGTCCGTTCGTGATGACGGTGAGCGAGCCGCAGAGCGAGCAAACGGACGCGGCGCGGGTTCTGCATCTGCGCGAGCAGGATGGCGCACTGAGCTTTGATTTAGTGATGCGGGACCTTGCGATGCCGGCGCGGGCCTACACCGAGCTGGAGTTCCATCTACGGCTCAAGGATTTTGTGGCAACGGCGGAGATCGCCAACGTGGGTGAGTTCAAGCTGTTTGATCTGAGCAGCCAGCATCTGGCGCGGCAGACGATGGTACAGCTGCCGGAGATGAACGAGCCGATGCTGCACGTCACCCTGCGGGCGCAGGGAAAGAAACTGCAGGTTGACGACCTGGAGGGCGTGGATATACCACCGGATCGTGCCGCACAAAGCATCTATACCGCAGTTGCAAAGACGGCTACATTTGCCGATACAGCACGCGAGACGATCGCCGAAGTGGATGTGCCGGCGCATGTGCCGGTGCAGCGCATCCGCTTTGAGACGACGGCGGCGAATTTTCTGCGCCGCGTTCGCGTGGAGGCGTGGCCGGTGAACGACGCGCAGGATGTGGAGACGATCAGTGGCGAGATCTCCAGCACGCGCAGGGCCGGCATCGCGGACACGCAGCTGGTGGTGCCGATGACGCTGGGCGCGAACCTGCAGGGGCCGGCGCATGTGCGGGTCATCGTGGAGAATGACGGCCAGGCGCCGCTGCCACTGCGCAGCATCACGCTGGAGATGCGCGAGCACAAGCTGTGTTTCGAGGCATCGCGCGATGCGCGGCTGGAACTGGTGGAAGGACCCGATGCCGCGCCCCGGAATACACTGCCCGAGCTGACGGAGACGAGCTGGGAGAGCGCGGGAGTGGCTGTGCTGGGTGTGGCGAGTGTGAGCGCAGTGCCGCAGGCGTCTGTATATGTGCCTCCGGTGCATTACCGTTGGAGATGCCGGCACACGCTGCTGGTTGTTTTGGCGCTGCTTACGCTGGTGGGTGCATACCCGCTTCGCTTGCGCAGAAAAAAGACCCGGAACTGAGTCCGGTCTGGGATGTATGGGTAAGTGAGCGGTATGGGAGAGAAGCAGATTCCGGCGTTCATCACCCCACCGATCAGAGATCGACGGGGACCCCGATTCGCCGGAATGACAAACGAAAAAGCAACAGGAAAAACAAGTACAGGGATCCTTCGACTCACCTGCGGCTCGCTCAGGATGACAAGGTTGGAAAGTTATCGCAGCGCGGTGTCGACCTCGTTGAGCCAGTCGGGCGACTTGAGGATCTCGCGCGGCTTGGAGCCGTCGGCGGGGCCGACGATGCCGTCGTTCTCCATCATGTCGATGAGGTGCGCGGCGCGGCCGTACCCCACGCGCAGTCGGCGCTGGATGAGCGATGTGCTGGCCTTGCCGAACTCCAGTACGAGGCGGACGGCGTCTTCAAAGAGCTCGTCGTTATTTCCCTCGGCGTCGCCGTCAGAGAGGTCGCGGCCCTTTTCGTCCTTGGGGCCTTCGAGGAAGCCGGTGACGTACTCGGCCTCGCCCTGCGCCTTCCAGAAGTCGGTGACGGCGGTGATCTCTTTCTCGGTGACAAAGGGCGCGTGCACACGCTGTACGCGCGAGGTACCCGGCGGCAGGTAGAGCATGTCGCCGCGTCCCAGCAGGCTCTCGGCGCCGTTGGAGTCGATGATGGTGCGTGAGTCGGTCTTGGTGGCGAGGCGGAAGGTGATGCGCGTGGGCACGTTCGCCTTGATAAGGCCGGTGATGACGTCGACACTCGGACGCTG
>DATMLK010000045.1:0-2250 GCA_035570215.1 Acidobacteriaceae bacterium | reverse complement strand
GCTGCGGGCGTTCTCGTCATCGGGCGCGGCCCGGCGGGTGGTCTGGATAGCGCGCTGCGGTGCAGCGCTGCTTTGTGAGCCGGAATGGGCGGCATAGGCCGAGGTCTGCGCCGCATAGTTGGCGAAGGGCGTAGGCGCGGTGCGGACCGGCTGCTTGAAGGGGCCGGACCTCCGCTCGCGGGCGATCTGCTTCAGCATCCGCTGCCGCGCCAGCGCGGGTGGAGAGTGCATCTCGGCGGTGACGGCGAAGGCGGCCAGATCGCTCATGACCTGGGCAAGCTCCTGCTGTGCCGCGGGCGAGTGGCGCAGCCAGGACTCGACCTCGGTGTGCTCGTCCGGCTCCAGCAGCCGCATGGCGTACAGGGCAAGGGTTTCGATCGGGATGTCGCTGTCGTAACTCATGCGTTGAACGCCTTTCTCAGCGCGGTCAGAGCGCTGCGGATCCTGGTCTTGACGGTGCCCAGCGGGTCACCGGTCATCTCGGCGATCTCGGCGTGCGTCAGGCCGTCGAAGAAAGCCATCTCTAATGTCTTACGTTGCTCGGCGGGCAGCAGATGTATCACCCGGCGGGCCTTTTCGATCATGAGTGTCCGCTCGGAGTCCTGTGCCAGATTGAAGTTTGACGAGAGCACAACGTCTTCCACCGAGTCCGTCGGCCGCTTGCGGCGCAGGGCGTCAATGGAGCGGTTGCGCGTGACCACGGCCAGCCAGCCGCCGAGCGAACCGCGCGCGGAGACGAAGCTCGCCGGATTGCGCCAGACCTGCAGGAAGATCTCTTGAAGAATGTCCTCGGCGGAGGCAGGATCGCGCAGAACCCGCAGCGCGACCGAGTACACGATCCTGGAGTAGCGATCGTAGAGAACCGCCATCGCCTGCTCGTTGCCGTTCTGCACGCGAGCGAGCAGGGCGGCGTCTTCGTCACCGGGAGGTATGGCAGGGTGTTGGGTCGCGGGTTCTATCGCGAGTTCCGGTGCAAAGCCGCGATGCCGCTCCGGGTCGGGCTCGGGGTTGCGGTCAGGCGGCGGAATGTTGAGTATTCCACTCATCGTTAAGTACGTGTGCATCCCTCGTTTGGATTGCGCTGCCTTAGATTACAGTGAAAACTTTCGATTGCCTATTTCGACCGCTGAATCAGGGTATTTGAGGGCTCTGCCGACGGATCGATCACCTTGCGGGCCGCCTCCGCTCCGCAGATGGGGAGCTTCGCCGCATCCAGCAGGCCGATCTGCGCCAGCACGGAGGCCTGGTCCCAGTAGATGCGTTCGCCCTGCACTTTGCCGCCTTCGAACTCCACCACGACGACGATGGCGACTTCAACTTTGCTGTGAGTCGGCGGGACCCCGGGCAGGATCCAGGGCATCTCGATATCGTGCGTGAAGGTGTGGACCAGTTCGTCGACGATGCTGCTGTCGCCGATGGTGCGCCGGACGAAGATCGACTTCGTGTCCGCAGGATGACCGGGTAGAAAATCCGTGCTGTAGAAGTTCTTGACGTTCTCGTAGCCGATGCCGCCGGTCATAGTCGGAACGTGATTCACAAAGGGATTGGGCGTCATGGTGGCCATGGTGGCATCAATGGACTTCATGGCGAACTCGGCAGCGAGGTGGTCTTCCCACGCCTTCACCATTTCGGCCTGTTGCGCTGTGAGTGGCATTGCAGTCTCTCCTGAGTGGTGCAAGTAGCTTAGCTTATCCTGCATACTGAGCTGCGGCATACTGCGCAGGTATTCCCGAGGTTCAAGCGATGGCGGCAGAGAGATCACGGCTGGACAAGGCACTGGTGGAACGCGGGCTGGTGGCCTCGCGGGAGCGGGCGCAGGCGCTGATCCTGGCCGGACGCGTGCTGGTGAATGAGCAGAAGGTGGATAAGCCGGGCGCGGCGATCGCCGAGGGTGCGGCGGTGCGTCTGCTGGGCGAGGAGATGCGCTACGTGAGCCGCGGCGGATTGAAGCTGGAGGCGGCGCTGGCGCACTGGGGCATCGAGCTTGGGGGGCGCGCGTGCCTGGATGTAGGCGCGAGTACGGGAGGGTTTACGGATTGCATGCTGCAGCACGGGGCGGTGAGCGTTCTGGCGGTGGATACGGGTTACGGACAGATCGCCCAGAAGCTGCGCAGCGACCCAAGAGTGAGCCTGATGGAGAGAACCAACGCGCGGCTGCTGGTGCCGGGCGATGCGGCGAAGGGTCTGCCGGCGGGAATCAGTTTCATCGCGATGGATGTGGCGTTCATCTCGGCGACGCTGGTGCTGCCG
>DATMLK010000044.1:0-2363 GCA_035570215.1 Acidobacteriaceae bacterium | reverse complement strand
TCCGTGCTTTGGCGCGCACGTCTTTGGACGGGACCTCGCGCAATCGTGGCGAGCGTAGGATCGTGCGCGCTTATATAGTCGTAATAATCAGTTTCGGAGTTGTGCGATGCGGCTATCGATTCAGAAGTTCCTTCTTGTGTACTCGGCAGTTGTCAGTACGGTGTTGCTGGGCGTCGTTCTGGTTGGGGCGAAGAAGCCGGTGAACCCGGAGTTCGATAAGGTGATCGTGCATCGTATCGATGTTGTGGAGCCTGACGGCACGCTGCGCATGGTGATCTCGAATAAGAACAGTCTGCCGCCGGTCATCATCAAGGGGAAAGAACACCCTGAGATGGGAGAACCGAGGCCTCAGGCAGGCATGCTCTTTTACAACGATGAAGGGACGGAGAATGGAGGACTCATCTTCGCCGGCAGGAAGAACGAGAAGGGTGAGGTGGTGGATTCCGGCGGCAGTTTGTCGTTCGACAAGTACGGCGCCGGGCAGATCCTTCAGCTTGCGGGTGTGGACGACAAGGACCATCAGTTTGCCGGCCTGGCTGTTGGGCAAGGCGGTCAAAGGATATGGATTGGCCACGGAGACTCAGGCGCCGCGAGCGTTTCGCTCAGCGATGCCAATGGAAAGAATCGGATCGTGATGCAGGTTGGTTCGGATGGCACGCCGAGCCTCGTCTTCTACGATGCCCAGGGACATCCGGTGCAGACGCTGGTGCCCACGCGATAGTTGGGTTGCGACGTCGGCCGCGTGTTGCCCGCGTCAGCCATGGGTATCAGTTGTCGGCGACGCCTTCGAAGAGGTCGGAGCTTTGGCGCGCGGGCTGCGGCGCGACCGCGGCCGCAAGGGTGTAGCGCTCTTCGGGGGCTTGTTTTTCGAACATGGGAACGGCGATTTGCATGAGCGGCGCCTGGGATTTGTGCTGCGCGAAGGCTTCCTTCTTCTTGTCGAAGACGGAGCTGATATCGAGCGTGTGGGTCCAGGGTGCGGGCAGCGGCGACCGGCGGTCCGGGAGGAAGAAGTTGCCGGTGAGGTAGTAGAGCCGCTGCGGCTGCCAGAGATCGCCGATGGTGATGTAGCGCTTGGGTGAGCCCGCCCAGTGGAAGGCCGCGGAAGTGGCAGCGGCGACGGTGGTGTGGTCAGGGTGAGTGTTGAGGCCGCCGTCGAGGCCGAAGGTGATGATGACGTGCGGGCGCAGGCGGCGAATGTGAGAGACGAGGCCAGCGGCGAGCTCTGAAAGGTGTTCGTGCTCGAGCTGGCCGTCGTGGTAGTCGAGGACTTCGTAGTTGGTGACGCCGAGAACCTTGCAGGAGGCCTCGAACTCAGCACGGCGGGTTTGGCCGAGTTGTTTTGCTGAGGAGGCGTCGCCGCGGTTGGTGGCCGCTTGGCCGTCTGTGAGGCAGAGGACGGAGGTTTCGACACCGCGTGAGGCGTAAAGGGCGAGGGCTCCGCCGAAGCCGAAGCATTCGTCGTCGGGGTGGGCGCAGATGCAGAGGAGACGAAGGGGCATAAGGGCGCCAGAGATGTTAGAGATTAGATTTTAGATGTTAGAGCACGAGAGGCGATTGGGCCTGCGCGGATTCGGTGACGAGTTCGTCGGGGGCAAGCTCTTCGGGTGGGAGCTCGTCGAACATTTCGTCGAGGTCGAGCTGGGCGTCGAGGGCGGCTTCGGGGTCGGCGGCCAGGACGGGAGCGAAGCTGCGGCGGTGCAGCGGGCAGGGGCCGTGCTCCTTGAGGGCTTTGCGGTGCTCGGGGGTGGCGTAGCCCTTGTGGCTGGCGAGGCCGTACTGCGGGAACTGCTTGTCGAGCTCGCGGCAGAGCGCGTCGCGGTAGACTTTGGCGACGACGGAGGCGGCGGCGATGGAGAGGCAGAGCGCGTCGCCGTAGTAAAGCTTGGTCTGCGCGCAGGGGTGGTCGATGAGCATGGCGTCGAGGATGAGGTGGTCGGGCGCGACGGCGAGTTGATTGACGGCGAGCAGCATAGCGAGGCGTGAGGCCTGGTAGATGTTGATGCGGTCAATGGTTTCGGCGTCGACTTCCGCCACGCCGACGGCGAGCGCCATGCCGCGCACTTTGCGGTCGAGCTTTTCACGCTGCTCGCGGTCAAGCTGCTTCGAGTCGGTGAGGCCCATGCGGGAGAGCACACCGACTTTTTCCGGAAGGATGACGGCAGCGGCAACGACGGGGCCGAAGAGCGCACCGCGGCCGACTTCATCCACACCGGCGATGGTGCGATAGCCGTGGTAACGCAGGGCTTGTTCGGGCGCGTTGGAGCAAACCAACTGCTTGAGCATGTGCTGCTTGGCGGTGGCGGGCGTAATGCCGGCGGGCTTCGGGATTCGGAAGAGTGTGGCCATCGCTCGAATACCAC
>DATMLK010000043.1:0-46213 GCA_035570215.1 Acidobacteriaceae bacterium | reverse complement strand
CACATTCTCCTGATCACTGCCGATTTCACTCCGCCTCCAGCGACACCTCCGGGTGCGCGGCCGGCGCGCGGCCAGATGATCCCGGACAGCTTTTCCATCATGGTTGTGGGGAAGTGATGAGAGATTTGATCCTTTTTGTTCTTTGACGCCGGCAGAACGCTGGCTTCTCATTAATAACGCTGGCTTCTCATTAATAATGATGGCCAGGGAGAGGCATTCGAAGTGCAGTTCCGCATTGATTCCAAATAAGTTATCGAAAAATCAAATCGCTCAATATGCTCAAAACACCCAATTTGGGATTTGAAGTACATAATATTTTAGATACACGGATTTTTTGAGGAGCAGATGTTGGGTAACTTCCGAATTGGCCGTCATACAGGCGTTACCCTGACTAGCTGTAAGCAATACAAACAGTTCTTGCAATCATATCGAAACCCCAGATCTTCGATTGGCATTGTCCGGCAGGCGACAGAACCAGAATTGCCGATTATGGCATAATAGCGAACGCTTTATCTGAGGCCGTGCCATAGCCATAACGCTCGCGAGCAGACGATTATCCCAGGTCACGACACACCTGAAATTTCCGCAGGACAGCAAATCGGAAATTCTGTAATACAAAGCCAAATTTTATTTATTAGTGCTTTCAATTGCCTAGCCTGAGAGGTCGCCTTATGACTCAGTGTAAGACTCAGAAGTCACCCATCCTCATCATTGATGACGATCCATCCCACCTGCATATTTATTGCCTGGTTCTTGAAAGCGCCGGATTCTGCGCGCAGCCTGTGCTGGTCACGCGCAAAGGAATTGAGTTGCCGGAGATCGAAACCCCGCATGCCGTATTGCTGGACTACTGCCTGACCGTCGGTATCCGGGCTCGCGACATAGCACGGCTGGTGAAGAGCAGATACCCCACTGTGCCCATATTGCTGTTGTCCGATCTTCCGGTTGCTCCAGCCGATATTGAGCCGTTCATAAAAGACTTCGTCCGGAAGGGCAATCCCGAGCAGCTGGTGACCACCTTGCACGGTATCGTGCGTCCCGCAGGTTCAGGGCCGGCACCGCGACTTTTGGACCCGGATAGCCGCAGTCCCGAACTGTAGAAGTTCGAGAGCGAGGCAACGCGAGACCGCCATCCAGCATCTTTCCTGACTTAGCTGCAAAATTCATATTAATTTCATCGATTACAGCCATGCGTGACGCTCGATTTTTTATTGCATTGCTCTTTCTCAGCCTGTGCCTGTTTCCGGCAACCCCTGCCAGAGCCGCAGGAGGGCAGCCCTTCGCATCTTCGAACTTGAAGTCCCTTTCATTAGAGCAGCTTGGCGATGTCGAAGTGACTACCCAATCGAAGATGCCCACCGAGGTATGGGACACTCCGGCGGCGGTCTATGTGCTCACGCAGGAGGACATCCGCCGCTCCGGCGCCACCACTCTTCCGGATCTCCTGCGAACAGTCCCCGGCGTGGAGGTGGCAGAGCTCCAGGCAAATCAGTGGGCTGTAGGAATCCGGGGATTCGGCAGTGCATTTTCTAAAGATATTCTGCTGCTGATCGACGGCCGCAGCACCTACACACCGCTCTTTGAGGGCGTCTACTGGGACGTGCAGGACGTTGTGCTCGATGATATCGATCGCATTGAGATCATCCGCGGCCCCGGCGGTACGGTCTGGGGCTCGAACGCTGTTAACGGCGTAATTAACATCGTCACCAAGCAGGCTGCGGATACGCAGGGAGTGCTGGCGACCGGTCTCTCCGGTCATGTAGACCGTTTCAACGGGGCCGTGCAGGAGGGTCTGCAGCATGGACCCAACTTCCAGTATCGCGTCTTCGCCAAGGGACTGGTGCGCGAGGACGAACAGAATCTACATAACGACCCCTATGACCAGTGGCATCTGGCGCACGGCGGCTTCCGCGCCGACTGGAATGCCACATCGCGCGACACCATCACCGCCGAGGGTGATCTCTATAAAGGGGCGTCCGGCCAGCAGGTCAGCATCGGCTTTTATACGCCGACGCCCGCGGAAAAGGTGGTCGACGACACCCAGTTCGTCTCCGGCGGAGATGTGCTGTTGGACTGGAAGCACCGTTACGACGGCGGATCCAGCATCCATACCCATGTGTACTTCGACCGTACCAACCGCCAGGGCCAGCAGTTCGGCGAGACACGCAACACCATCGACCTGGACTTCATCAACGAGCTCAGCATGGTTCCGCGGCAGAGCATTATCTGGGGCGCAGGCGTGCGCGTCAGCCCCAGCAACTTCATCCAGTCGCAGCCTACGGTGAACTTCGCTCCCCACCAGCAGACCGACTACATCCTGAGCTCCTTTCTGCAGGACACCTTCCGTCTGATACCCAACCATCTCGACCTGACACTGGGCTCGAAGTTCGAGGAGAACAACTACAGTGGCTTTGTGATCCAGCCGAACGCCCGCCTGCTCTGGAACCCCGTGCCGCACGCCACGCTGTGGACGGCCATCTCGCGCGCCGTGCGCACGCCCGGCCGGCTCGACCAGGATCTGCAACTCACGAGCGTCGCTACGTCCACCATCGTCTCCCAGCTCAACGGCAATCCGGGCTTCCAGCCTGAGGTTGAGATCGGCGGGGAGGCGGGCTATCGCCAGCTGCTCTTCAAGCCGCTCTACATCGACATAGCCGCTTTTCATAACCAGTACGACGCGCTGCAGAGCCTGGGGCACCGTACCACCACCACGGAGACCACGCCCATCGCGGCGACCGTAATTGCCATTCCGTATGTGAATGGCATCAAGGGCACCACCGACGGTATCGAGATCGCGCCCGACTGGAAGCCCACAAGCTGGTGGGAATTAAAGGGCAACTTCTCGCATGTCCACATCGCCATGCGCAACAAGCCCGGCTTCAGCGACTCTCTGACGCTCTCCAGCTACACGGGCTCCAGCCCGCACCGCATGGCCACGCTGCAGTCGCTGTTCACTGTGCCGCACGGCATCAATCTCGATCTTACCTACCGCTTTGTGAGCCGGCTGCCGTCTCCGAATGGCACCACGGCGGCCGCGGTAGAGAGTTATCAGACGATGGATGTGCACACCAGCTGGGAGATTACCCGCACGCTCCGGCTTACGGTGGCGGGTAATAGCCTTCTGCAACCGCACCATCATGAGTTCGCCGGCGACAACAACAATCCGGTGGGCATACGCCGCAGCCTCTATGCAGGCCTTACCTGGACCCAACGATGAACGGCGATGGATCCATACAGGCGTTTTGCCGATCGAGAGTGACGCGCCCGCGTCTGCGACGCTGGGTTGCGCTGCTCATCTGTCTTGCTGTGTTCGGTTCCGCGCAGGCGCAGGCAGTCTATACTTCCTACGACGTGGAAGCAGCCTATCTCTATAACTTCGGAAAGTTTGTCTACTGGCCAGACGATCCGAGTGGAGCATCCACGCCGTTCACGATCTGCATTCTCGGCGACGACCCCTTCGGCGAAGATCTGAACACCCTGGTCGCGAATGAGACCATTCAGGGCCGCCCCATTACAACAAAGCATCTCTCTTCTGCCTCCTCCTCCGACACTTGCCAGATCGTCTTTCTCGGCCTTTCTGAGCAGGCACGGCTAGCGAAGGATCTCACCGAGTTGAGCAAGAGACCCATACTGACCGTCAGCAATCTCCCTGGGTTTCTGGAATACGGCGGCGTGATCCAGTTTCTGCAGCAGAACAACAGGGTTCGCTTTGCCGTGAATCTAACTCCAGCGGAACAGTCCGGGCTTGTTCTCAGCTCAGAGCTTCTGAAGGTTGCCATGTACGTGGATGGGAAGCCGTCTACGGAGGTGAAGCCATGAAGGCCGCCTTCCGCCGGAGATCGATCGCAGCGCGCCTGACCCTGATGAATGTGCTGGTAAGCAGTGCGGCCCTGCTGCTCGCGTTTGTTTCCTTCTTCGCCTATAACCTGATCTCTTTCCGGCAGGCTGCCGTGAATAGCCTTTCCGGTGAAGCGCAGATCGTGGGCGCGAACAGCGTGTCGGCCATCATCTTCAATGACGAGCCCACCGCGGAGACCACGCTCTCCGCCCTGAGCAGCTCCAACGATGTGCAGGCGGCGGCCATCTACACGCAGCCCGGCACGGCCTTTGCGCAATATCTGCGCGACGGCAATGAGCTGCTGCAAGTGCAACCCATGCCGGCAAACCAGATGCAGGCGCACTGGGTGAACGGAGCGGATATTCTTGTCGGCTCCCGCATTGTCTTCCAGGGTAAACATGTAGGAGTCGTCTACATTCATGCATACCTGCACGGCTTGCGGGCGCAGGCGCTGCGTTATGCGATCATTGCCGGCGTCATTCTTCTCTTCTGCCTCGGAGTCGCCCTCCTTGTGGGGAACGTCTTCCGTGAGTTGCTCGCGGAGCCCATCGTCTCTCTTGCGGACACGGCCCGCCTGGTATCGCGGTATCGTGACTACTCTCTCCGTTTTGCGCCCACGCAGAGCTATAACGAGCTGCGCTTGCTCACCGAGGCCTTCAACGAGATGCTGGCCGAGATCCAGCAGCGCGACGCCGCGCTGGAGCAGGCGCGCGACAAACTGGAGCTCCGCGTGGAAGAACGCACCGCGCAGCTGCAGGCCGCCAATCGCGAGCTGGAAGCCTTTTCCTATACCGTCGCGCACGATCTGCGCGGGCCGCTCGATATTATCCGTGGCGTCGAGTATCTGCTCCATCAATCCGAGGAGAGGGCGCTCAGCGAACGCGGCAAGGAGATGCTGGGTCGGTTGAATACATCCGTGACGGAGATGTCCAATCTGATCGATGACCTGCTGAACCTCTCTCGCGCGACGACTACGGGACTGCACTCGACGCGCCTGGATTTAAGTTTGATATCAAGCTCCATTCTCGATGGACTTGCGAAAACGAACCCGGATCGCGAGGCCGAAATTATCGTCCAGAAGGGTTGTTATATCTATGCCGACAAAGGCCTGATGCAGGTCGTCATGCAGAATCTGCTTCGCAATGCATGGAAGTTTACCGGCCGCGCTCACCCAGCCAGGATTGAAGTCTGTTGCACTAAGAAAGGATCGGAGACTGTCTACTATGTTCGCGATAATGGCGCCGGATTCGATCAGGCCTTAGCGGACCGGCTCTTCAAGCCCTTTCAGAGACTTCACGCAGAGAGTGATTTTTCCGGTACCGGGATCGGGCTGGCCACTGTTCAGCGGATTATCGCTCGACATGGTGGGGCGATATGGGCAGATGGCGAGGTCGGAAAGGGAGCAACATTCTATTTCACCCTCGGTTCTTCAAGGCCTTGAGCGTAAACAATCAACTAAAGGCCGTACGGAACGCTAAACGCTAATTGGTATCGTGGCTATTAGCTGGAGCGAGAGGAAGAATCAAGGAGTCAGCCACTCATAACTGACTATATGATGAGCATTTTCCAAAAGCGATAAATCGGCGATGACCGCTTCAAATATTGATAATAATTTTCTAGACGGAATCGCCATGTCTATTTGCTCCAAATAAGTTGAAGTGATCGTGGCGATGAGGATTCAACAGCACCACCTGCTGCGAGAGCAGGTGGCAGCTCACTGCGGATTGGCGGCGATGCCGACCGGTACGGTGACACTGCTGACGGTGTAGTTACCGATTGCAGCGCCCGCGCTGGTGAACAAGCTGACGCTTCCGCTATTCGCCACCCAGATATTGCCCAGGCCATCGAAGCTGATGCTCTTCGGTGAGCTCAGTCCGTTGCCGCTGAAGATCGTGCCGGTAGAACCTGTACTGTTCAGCTTCGTCAGCGTGTTGTTGCCGGAGTTTGTGATCCAGGCGTTGCCGCTGGAGTCGAGGGCGATCGAAGACGGTGCGTTCATTGAGCCGGCGGTGAAGTTCTGCCCAGCGCCTGCGTTCGTCAGCTTCGTCACGCTGTTGTTGCCGGAGTTCGCTACCCAGATATTGCCGCTGGCATCATTCGCGATCCCCGATGGCGTGCTCATGGTGCCGCCGGTGTAGTTGATCGCGATCGTCCATGCAGCGGGCTGCGGAACTGCAGTCGGGAAGACTGGTGAGCCGATGCCGCCGATAAGAGACCAGAGAGGGCCCGCATTCAACGACGGATTCTGCGCGATGTTCATTGCGGCGGTCACGGTGTCCGTTGGCGCGGTGGCGCCCGGCGTGGCGTAGTGGAAGAGCTCGCCGCAGTTGGTGCTGGTATCGGTTGCAACACCGCCCGTGGAGTTCACACAGGTCGCCAGGATATCGGCCAGGCCGTTGATCTCATCGACGGGAAGCGTGGCGCCGGTGGGCAGTGTGGGGCCGCCGACTGTGCCGCTGTTGATGTTGTAGAGCTCGTTCACCGCCGCCATCGCCAGCGTCATGCCGGTGGCGTTGGTGGAGGTGGTGCCGATGTGATCGATCGCCGACATGAACGGCGCCAGCGCCCATACCGATGCGACGGTCGAGACCTCGCTCACGTTTACGAACCCGATGCTGCCGAGTCCGCTGCACGGGCCAAGCGCGGCCATGATGGCGAGGTTGTTGTTGACCACGCCGCCGCCATTGCCGGGATTGCCGCCGGTGATCACCAGATAGACCGGCGTGCTCGATGGCGTGGGGCAGGCATAGTCGCCGGTGATGTTGAAGTTGCCGTTCGCGTCCGTCTGCACCGGATAGGATGCGCTGTTCGCCGCCGCGGACGACGGTGTGATGAGCGCTGTCGATGCCGAGCCGTAGCCGCTGGTGCCGGTGGCGTAGAGCTGCACCGTGCCGAAGGCCACAGGCAGCTGGCCGCCCAGCGCGCGGCCTTTCATGGCGCTGGCTTGCGGCGCAGTGGTTGCGGTAGATGGCGCTATCGCGCAACCGGCGAGAACGAGCACTCTGAGCAGCGCAGCGCAGGCGAGTATCTTTTGCGTAAGAGGATTCTTCACGGGCGCACTCCCAGGGTCTTGTTCTCTGTGCCGGCGGCAAGCGGCGGAGACGGTGCCGCCCCGCCGAGTATCTCGGTCACGCTGCCGTTGCCGCTGTTCGCCACCCACACATTGCCCGCCACATCGATCGAGATGCTGCTGGGCGAGCTCATGCTGCCGCCGGTATAACCCGCCGAAGGTGTGATGGCCACGCCGGCGTTCGTGAAGACGCTCACGCTGCCGTTGCCGTTGGCAACCCACACCTGCCCGAGGCCGTCGACCGCAAGCGCAGACGGCGCATTCAATCCTCCGCCGGTGAAGGTCACCGGACTGCCGCCGGTCTTCGTCGCCTCGAGCAGCTGGTTCTCGGAGGAGTTCACGCTCCAGATATCACCGGAGCTGTCGAACGCGACGCCGCCGTAGGTCGCCGTGCCCGAGCCGCCGGCGATGATCGCAGAGCCGGACGCTGGTGTGCCCACGTCGTTCAGCTCGCTCAGGCTGCCGCTCTGGTCCACCACCCATATCTCGCCGGAGGCCACGTCGAGCGTGTTCGTGCCCGAGGCCGCGTTGAAGTTCGTGTCCGCCGTCAGCGCGCCGGTGATGGTGTGCACACCCGCCGTGGTGGAGGTGGTGTTGTAGCTCGCCGTGCAGCTCAGCGGCGAGCTGGAGCCGACGCACACTCCCGATACCGTCGCGCCCGAATCCACCTGAAAGGTGAAGGCGCCGCTCGGCGCGGTGCTGCCCGTATACGTCACCGTGGCGGCAAGCGCCGTGCTCGTGGTCCCCACAAGGACCAGCGCGGAGCTCACGGCGATGGTGGGCGTGGTCATGCTGGTGATGGTGAAATTACTGCTGGCTGTCCCCAGCGCCGTCAGCGTATCGCCCGTCCCAGCCAGACTCACCTGAAACGTGCCTGTCGCAATGCCAGTCGTCCCCAGCGAGGTCAGCGGCGAACCCGTCAGTGTGCCGGTACCGGTCAGCGTTACCGGCAGCGACATCGTCTGCGCCCCGCTAAAGCTCAGCGTATTGCCTTGCTCCTTCAGCGTCACCGCCGCACTGAAGTTCGTCGCAACCGCCGTGCTGCTCGGCGGCTGCGTGCTCCACGTGGCCGCATAGCTCGTCTGCACCGCTCCCGCGTCGCACGTCCCTGTCGTCGCTCGCGTATAACCGCGCTCATCCGTGCCGGTCGTGCATGTGGTGCCTCCCCCGATCGCCGCGCTCCCTGGCAGCGGCAGGATCGTCTGCACCGATCCTCCATAGCTGCCCAGCGGGGATAAGTCCGACGAAGAAACAATGTCCGTGCTTCCGCTCGGGCAGTTGCTGACGCATGTGCCAAAAAGGTTATTGGCGCCCGTGGCCAACTTGCCGCCGCTGAAATCGCTGGCCGCGCTGTTATTGGTGTTGCCAACGAGGGTCACGTTGTTGAGCACTGCGCCGGTCGTAGTGAAGGTGTCATCGACTCCGCCAATGCCGGAGGTGGCGCTGTTGTTGGCGATCGTGCTGTTGGTGATCGTGAGATTCTTGGTCGTAAAAACACCTGCGCCGTTCGCTGTAGTGTGGTTGCCGGTAACGGTGCTGCCGGTCAGGGTCAGTGTGATCGTCCCCAGACTAGTGTTTTCGATGCCGCCGCCAGTAGTTGCGCTATTGCCGGAGATATTCATGTCGATCACAGTCAGGTTGGCAGAGCTATATAGACCGCCGCCAAGCGTCGCGCTGTTATTCGAAACCGTATTGGCCGCACTAGTTCCATTCAGCGTAATCGCCCCTGAAGTGAAGAAGCCTCCACCGTCGGTACTGCCGCTGTTGCCGGTGATGGTGCTGCCGCTCATCGAAGTGCCGGTGCTGGTGTTGTACACGCCGCCGCCGCTGCCGCTGGATGTATTGTTGGATACGGTCACACCGCTCAGTGTGAGGGCGCCTGTGGTGTAAATGCCGCCCCCGCCTGTAGTACTGGTGGTCTTACACCCGGTGACCGTCACGTCCGTCAGTGACAAAGTTGTTGTGCTGGAAATACAACCCCCGGTGCTGGAAGTCTTTCCGGAAGACACGGTAAGGCCGGAGATGGAGTACGTCCCGGCAGTAAAACTAAAAGGTCTGTAGGTATTGTTTCCGGAAACGGTCAGCAGACTCTGTCCGGACCCGGTAATGGTCAGGTTGTAACCCGATCCGCTGAGTGTTGGCAGTGCACTCGTCAGCGTGATGGTTTGAGCCGACGAGAACACAGTCGAGCTGAAGCTGATGGAGGTCGTGCCGCCCTGAGCTGCAGCTGCCGTCATCGCATCGCGCAACGAGCACGTATTGCTGTTGCCGGTGGCGCAGTTGGAGGCCACCCCGGTCGAGGGGTCCGTCGTACTGTTCACCACGAATGCTGTTTGGTAGGTAGCGCCCACCGTGGTGTAGTCCGATCCGCTGCCGGTTCCCGTTGCACCGCCGCCGGAAACCGTAGCCGTATTCGTCCCGGAGACAGCATTCGCGGCTACGCTGACCGTAATGACAATGGGGTTGGTGTAAGTAGCCCCTATACCTATCGAGGCCGTGCTGGTGCAGCTCACCGTTGCCAGCGTGCACGTCCAGTTTGTGCCGGAGATGGCCGTAGCCGTGATGCCCGACGGCAGAGTGTCCACCACTGTGATCGTGGCACCCGTCGTTGCGATGTTGCCGGAGTTCGAGACATACAGGGTGTATGTTTCCCCTGTAGTGCCCTGAGCGAATGTCGCCGGCGAGTCCGAAATCGTGAGACCGAGAATCGGATCGCCGCCGACGCCGGAAAGGGCGAGGCTCTGCGTTGTTCCAGCAACATTCAAGTTATTGTCCGTGTTCGTCACCGAACTGCTGTAGTTGCCACTGGCTGTCGGCGTAAAGTCCACCGTCTCGGTGCATGTCGCGCTCTGACTCAGCGTTGGTGAACCGGAGCTGCCATTGCTCAACTGCGAACAAGTAGAACTGGCATCCAGAGAAAATGGCGATGCCGGAGAACTGGGGTTGCCGCCCGCTCCCTGCACAGGGAACGTCAGGTCGGCCGTGCCCTCGTTTTGTAGAGTCGCGGTCAGCGGACTCGTCGTATTCAAAGGCACACCGCCAAAACTGAGGGCGGGCGGGTCCGTGAAATCGATGCTGGAGACAACGTTAGCGGCGGGCTGGAGAAAACTTCCATTCGGCAGCCGCAGACGGTTCGAAATATTTGTGCCGTAGACCGTGATAACGGAAGAACTCGAAGAGACAGCGCCGTTCACGGCAACGATCTCCTCAAGACCCAGACCAGTCTCTGAAACGAAGACATCGCCGGCCGCATCCACAGCCACAACGCCGTTGCTCGACGCAGCAAGTCCTATCGTATTCACGGTGGGAGAGGCAGGAATGGACCCGCCGACCGCAACGAACTCCAGTAATTCATAGGTACTATCGCCGCTGGTGACAAAAACATCGCCGTTCGAATCGATGGCAAGCCCTCTGGGGTTGATCAAACTCGCCACCTTTACCACGGTGGAACTCGATGAGACCATACCGTTGGAAGCCAGCATTTCGTACAGACCTCCGGTGTTGTCGACAACAAACAAATTTCCGTTGCCGTCAAAACCCAGGCCGTAAGGCTGGCCGACGCTTTGGTTTTGGACGATGGTGATCGGTACCGGACTGGAAGGGATGACCCCATTCACCGCTGCAATCTCGTACAAGTTGTAGCTGGACGAACTGCCGTAAAAGACATCGCCATAGGCGTCCACGCCAACGCATTGCGCACCGCTGGGGCTGGCCAGCGTCGTAACGGTCGAGCTGGTGTTGATCACGCCGTTGACTGCGACAATCTCTTTCACGGTATTGTTGCCGTTATCAGCCACATATACGTCGCCGTTACCATCCACCGCTCCGCCGGTCACAATGCTAAAGCCGGTCATAAGCGTAGTTGTGGATTGTCCGGCAAAAAATACGGTTTGCGGCCCCGTCCCCACACCGAGGACCGCTGCGCTGGCCAGAACGGCACCCGTGCTTGATGTGAGCGTGATTCCCCCATTCCGCGGCCCAGGGTACACAGGCGTAAACGTGTACATCACTGTGCAGGTGTCGCCGCTGTTATGCGATGTGACGGTGTCGCAGGTGCCGCCGGAGACAAATTGAAAATCCTTGTTTGGCGCGCCCACTGTCAGCACATTGATATGCGCCGCCGTTCCCGCCGCCGCGAAGGTCAGAGTCGCGGTCTGCGTGGTACTCGACGATCCTAAGGCGACCGTTGTCTGCGCGCCCGCAACCCCTGTCACCACAATACATACAGCCACCAGCAGCAGCGAGAGTGCCGCAGTCTTTGCCATGCGAACCATAAAGTTCGCATGAGGACGCGCAGGCGCAGACCGGGCCTTGCGTTCAACTGAGAGAAAGTGGTGCAAGGGCATGAGGAGCCTTGTGTACTTTTGTTTTTGAAATCGGCGATTCCGTTCTACTGCTGTCGTTCAGGGGTAAGGCAGGAGCGAGTGAGACCAGACACAGCCCGGCAGCAAACCGGGGTAGAAAAGAGACTCAACCGGGCAAGCTCTTACTGTCCACAAGAGGGTGAGACTCTCCCCTATGAGCGGTCAAAGACTTTCAAATTAGTTTGATAGAGGAAGAATATCACGCCCTCGTGACGGCCATCACAAAATGGTTATGGATCCAGGCGTCTGCCGCGGGGTGGTCGGCAAGTCGGAAGTTAGAGAGCCATCATGCCCGAGTGTTAGCGCGTACGGCAACTACCGATCGTAGCTATTAGCCGGAGGGAGAGGAATAGTTGTTCGGTTCGCAACGAAAAACTGCTTTATTCATAATGAGCAACTTGCGAAAAACGACGATATCTATGTAAGTTATTGATAATAAATTACTTAGGTGTGGGGATTCGAATTACCGTTTCGCGCTGATCCTAAACAAGTTATTGAAAAAACAAATCGCTCAAAATGCTACAAACGCGCAATTTGGGGATTTGAAGTACGTAATAGATACACGGCTTTTTTGAGGAGCAGCTGTCTGATTTTTACGAACAACAGGGTCCGCGCTGTCCTGTAAGGCTAAGAAATAGCTTGATTTTTTCGCCGGATTTTTGCGAATCTGTTTTAAGCTCCCCGGTTATTAGATTTGGAATAGGGAGGTTTTCACCCGTACGCGGTGGACCATCCCTAATTTGCTGCGAGTATGTACTCCGGCGAGCGTTGAGTTAACTTGACGCGCTTTTCTCCCGGAGTCTTCGTATGTCCAGATCTGCCTCTGTTCTACCAGCCCTTAAGCGCACCTTCGCCCCCACCCGCCGCATCGCCCTCGCGCTCGTGGCCGCCGTAGTTCTGTTCTGCGGCGCGCAGCAGGCATATGCGGGTATGACTACCTGCGCCACGATAGGTAACGTCGGCGCGACAATCTCCGGGGCCCCTTTCGAGACGATGGCCCCCGTCAGCCTGGTACTTGGGGATGTGATCACATACAGTGTGACAGGATCGGTTTTGGAATATCCCTCCGCAGGCGGCCCAGGAGCCGGATTCTTTATAACGGGGACAGGCTCGTACACGATCACATCGGGAAGAGGCGGCACGGGTACCTATGAGTATGAGGTGTCAACACCCGGCACGGTAACCCTCTCCTGCACCGCGCCGGTGAACTACGTCGTGACCAGCACGGCGGACGATGACGGCACGAACTACGCGAGCAACTGCACAGCCACCACGGCCACTACCGGCACAGGCGCCACAGGGACAAGCTGCACGCTGCGCGATGCTCTGCTCTCGGCGGCAAACAATACGCAGGTGGGCAGCACGTTCCCGTCGACGATCTACTTTCTGCCCGGTCTTGCGGGGACGGGGGGCAAGACGCCATTCACCATCACGGAGACGAATGGTACGCTCACTCTCCCTGCCTACACCACCATTCAGGGCCTCACCACCGGAAGCGGTGCGTCGCTGACCAACCTCGTTACCGTGAACGGCAATAATGCGAACTCCGTCTTCACTGTGAACAGCACTTCCGTCACCCTGAACAATCTCATTATCACGGGGGGCAGCACTATCAACGGCGGCGGCATCGATCAGACGGGCGGCTCACTCGCCATCAGCCAGTCCACCATCACCGGGAATGAAGCGACCAGCATCATCGGAGTGGGCGGCGGCATCTACGACAACGGGGGGACATCATTGGCGGTCAGCGACAGCACTATCGCTGATAACTCCTCCAGCAACAGCACCGCCGGCATCTACATTGATAGTGGCGCCATGACCATCAGCAACAGCACCATCAGTAACAACTCGGCCTCCGTTAGTAGTGGCTTCGGTGGCGGCATCGGTATAGACACTGGTAGCCTCACCGTCACTCTGACCAACGTTACCGTCTCCGGCAACTCCGCTGCAGTTGGCGGCGGCATGGCCATGCTCAGTGGCATGACCCTCACTAACAGCATCGTCTCCGGCAACTCAGCCGTCAGCGGCGAAGCTGATATCGTCGGCTCGTACACCGACGGCGGCGGCAACGTGGTTGGCACCAGCACCAGCGACATCTCCAACGGCACCGCCGTACTTGCCCCACTTGGCAACTACGGCGGCCCCACGCCGACCATGGCTGAGCTGCCGAGCAGCACCAGCATCTGCGCCGGCTCCGGTGGCAGCGGTAACGACCAGCGCGGCGTGGCACGTACCACAACCTACACAAGCTCCTGCACGGATTCGGGCGCCACGCAGGCGCACTACGGCGTCGGCTTCACCACCCAGCCGGCCTCCACCTACGTGCAGAATGCCAACTTCGGCAACACGACGGCGCCCGTCATCTCGCTGGAGGACGACGGCTATCCCATTTCCTACACGGACCCCACCGCTGCTGTCATCCTCTATGACACGGACGGCGTCCTTGGCGGATTCGACACAACCTACCTCAATTCGGGAAGCGCCACCTACAGCGGCGCGTATGCCACAAGTGGCGAGACCACCGACGCCCTGACTGAAAACCTCCGGATGACCGTCTACGGTCAAGGCACACAGACCTACACCGGAGCGAACAGCAACACCTTCTCTGTCACCGCGCTGGTGGCCGGCTTCAACGTCTCCACGCTCTCCGGCGTCAGTGCAGGTACGGCGCAGAACATCACCATCACCGCGCTCAGCAGCCTTTCGCCCGCCACCACAGCCACCGGCTTCACCGGTACGGTGACTGTGACCAGTACCGATGCCGCCGCCACCATCAACGGCGTCACCATCGGCACCGGCACCACGCTTACCTTCAACAGCGCGAACAACGGCGTGCTGGCGCTCACCGGAAGCAATGGCATCGTCTTCAAGACAGCCGGCTCGCAGACCGTCACCATCACCTACACCACCGTGACGGGCACAAGTAACAGCGTCACTATCACCGCGGCGGCTGCGGCGACGATCAGCGCAGCGACGGGCAGCGGGCAGTCCGCGACGATCGGCGCAGCACTTACCAACCCGCTGGTGGTGCAGGTGCTGGACGCGTACTCGAATCCCATCGGCGGCAACGCGGTGACGTTCACCGCGCCTTCAACGGGCGCGAGCGCAACGCTGTCTAACTCCTCCACTTGCACGACCTCGCTGAGCAACACGCCCGCTGGCAGCTGCTCGGTGACGGCGATAGCGAACGGCATCTCGAATTCGGCGGCCTCGTACAGCGTGACGGCGAAGGCTACCGGTATAACGGCGCCGGCGACCTTCACGCTGACCAATACGCAGGCTACGATAACGCTCACCGTTACCGCATCGCCGACCGCCCTGGTCTACGGCGAGCCGTTGACGATCACAGCGACGAGCTCACAGCTGAACGTTGGCGGCAGCACACCGACCGGCGCAGTAACGTTCTATGACAGCACCACCACGCTCTCGCCCACAGGCACGCTCGGCGGCAGTTTCACGAGCGCGAGCTACAACACCATCGCGCAGTTGGGTGAGCGGCATTACGGCGCGTCGCTGGCGGCGGACACGAACTTCAACGCCGTCTCCCGCACCAACGCCACCACGATCGTGGTGGGCAAGGCCAGCTCCACGCTGACCGGGCCGACGACGCAGCCAGTGCAGATCACGGTGAACACGGCGGGCAGCGTGCCGGTCACGGTGACCGGCCAGTACAGCGGCACGGGAGTGAGCACGCCGAGCGGCAGCATTGGCTACACCATCGGCTCACCCTGCGCGGCGAGCTGCACGGGTACTGCGACGATCACCTCCGGCGCTGCGACGATCCCGACGCTGAGCACGCTCGCACCCGGCCCGTACACCATAGCCGTCACCTATGCCGGCGACACGAACTACAACGCGGCGACGAGCATCAACGTCAGCATTCAGGTGGGCAAACTGACGCCGACGGACACGCTGCAGGCTTCGGCCACAAGCATCCTGACGCAGAACCAGGAGACGCTGACGGCGACGATCAGCTTCAGCGCAGGCAGCACGCCGACCGGCTCGGTGAACTTCATGGACGGTCTCACGCTGCTCTCGACGGTGCCGCTGACGAACGGTGTTGCCGTGCTGAACACTTCGACGCTCTCGATCGGCTCGCACTCGATCACCGCGGTCTATAGCGGCGACGCGAACTACGCCACTGTCACCAGCGCGGCGCAGAGCATCACCGTGCTGGACTTCAGCCTGGCGATCTCGACCACAGCGGGCTCGATCACCTCGGTGACGGTATTGCCCGGAGCGACGGCGACGTATCAGCTGACGATCTCGCCGGTGGGAGCGAGCACCTTCCCGGCGACGGTGAATCTCACGGCCACCGGCCTGCCTGCAGGAGCGACGTATACCATCACGCCATCCAGCATCACTGCGGGATCCGGCGCGACGACAGTCACCCTGAGCATCATCACGCCGGCAGCCAGCGCGCAGAACAGTAAACGCCCCACAGGCCTTGGCAGGGAGCTGGCACCGGTAACGCTTGCTCTGCTGCTGTTGCCGTTCTCGCGCAGACTGCGGCGAAGAGCAGGGAAACTGGGCCGGCTGACGGCGATGCTGCTTCTGCTGGTTGCCGGCTCGGCAGCTGTTGTTGGGCTGAGCGGCTGCGGCGGCGGAACGTCGGGCTTCTTCACGCAGCCGGTGAGCAGTTCTACCGTTACCGTTACCGGAACCTCCGGTACGCTGACGCACTCCACCACCGTAACCCTGACGATCGAGTAAGAGGAGAACAACGATGCAACGTATGACATGCAAAGCTGCGCTCCTTGTAGGTGCGCTTACGGCCGGAGCACTTACGCTCACGCTGAATGCAACCGCCCAGCAGAAGAGTCTGCTGCAGAAGGCGCACGCTCAGTCGGCCGATGTGGCGATAACCTTCGACGCGGAGCACTCCCGTGTCGCGCGGCCGAACGGCAACGGCTTCTGGCTCAAGGGCGGCTCGGCCGATGCTGCAGCCACCTTCTGGAAGGGTCTCGGCCTGGCGGCCAACTTCACCGGCGAGCGTACGGATAATGCCGCAAATGGAGTTGCGCTCTCGAAGTTCGCCTACATGTTCGGCCCGCGTTACACGCTGGACACTGCGAAGTACACCGACCGCTATCTGGATAAACATGACATGCGGCTCTTCGGCGAAGCGCTCTTCGGCGGAGTGCACGGCTTCGACTCGATCTTCCCGGCCGCGAGCGGCGTGAGTTCGTCGGCGAACGCCTTCTCCATGCAGTTGGGCGGCGGTGTTGATGTGGCTCTCGCGGAGGGCTTCAGTGTGCGTGCGCTCGAAGTGGACTACGTACGCACCAGCCTGCCCAACGCCGGCTCCAACACCCAGAATGATCTCAGGCTCGCCTTCGGTGTCAGCTACCGCTTTGGGAAGTAACCGAACAATGCAAGTAAGTTATTGGTAATAAAACACTTAGTGGCGGAGGGAGAGGGATTCGAACCCCCGTAGCCCTTTCAGGCTAAGCGGTTTTCAAGACCGCCTGTTTCAACCGCTCACACATCCCTCCGCGGTGGGTTTATTGTAACGCTGTACGCTGGCCGCATGAACGAATCCCCGCGCCCGCACCCCTATAATCACTCTCACGCATGGCGCAGCCATCCTCAAGCCCGCCTCGGCAACTCCATCGTCAGCTCGGCCTCGGCTCCGCCATTGCGCTCAACATGCTGGACATGGTCGGCATCGGCCCCTTCGTTACCCTGCCGCTCGTTGTTGCGGCGCTGGGCGGGCCGCAGGCGTTCTTAGGATGGATACTCGGCGCGGCGATTGCTCTCTGCGACGGTCTCGTATGGGCCGAGCTCGGTGCCATGATGCCCCAGGCCGGCGGCTCCTACGCCTTTCTGCGCGAGATCTACGGCCCAGATCGCGGCGGGCGTCTCGCATCGTTCCTCTACGTCTGGCAGCTCTGCTGCAGCGCGCCGCTCTCAGTCGCCTCGGGATGCATCGGCCTCGCGCAGTACGCCGGCTTTCTCTATCCTGCGCTTGGCCATTCGGTCGCGGAGTCCGGTCCGCTCGCGCATCTGCAGGGAACGCAGCTCGCCGCCGCCGGAGCCTGCGTCCTCGCCGTGTTTCTGCTCTATCGCAACGTCCGCGCTGTCGCCCGCTTCGCCTGGATCCTCTGGAGCGCGATGCTCCTCGCCTTCGCCATCATTCTCTTCGCCGGCTTCACCCACTTTCACGCCGCGCTCGTCTTCACCATGCCCGCGGGAGCGTTTACGCTCAGCCCGGCATTCTTTACCGCGCTCGGCGCAGCCACGCTGCTCACCACCTACGACTACTGGGGTTACTACAACGTCTGCTTCCTCGGCGGAGAGATCCGCGATCCGCGGCGCAACATTCCACGCGCGGTGCTTATCTCCATCGCCGCCATCGCCGCGCTCTATCTCGCGATGAACCTAAGCGTGCTCGGCGCGATGCCCTGGCAGCAGATCGTAAAGGGGAACCATCTCGCTGTCGCGGCCGTGATGGTGCAGCAGACGCTCGGCTCCGCCGCCGCGCATACGCTTGCGCTGCTGATCGTCGCAGCAGCTTTTGCTTCCGTCTTCGCGCTTCTGCTCGGCTTCTCCCGCGTGCCCTACGTGGCTGCGCTCGACGGCAATTTCTTCCGCGTCTTCGGCAGTCTGCATCCCAAACACGGCTTTCCGCACGTTGCGCTGCTGGCTCTTGGCACGCTGGCAACGCTCTTTTGCTTCTTCTCGCTCACGCATGTCATTACCGCGCTGGTGACGATCCGCATTCTGCTGCAGTTTGTTCTGCAGCAGGCGGGCGTCATCCTGCTGCGCATCCGCCAGCCGCAACGCCCGCGGCCCTTCCGCGTTTGGCTCTACCCATTGCCGCCGCTCTTTGCACTCGCCGGGTTTCTCTTCATCCTCTTCGCGCGCCCGAACGCAGCCGTCGAGATTCGCTACGGCCTCATCCTCGCCGTCAGCGGAACGCTTGCTTTTCTGGTGCGTTCGGCGCTGCGGCGTGAGTGGCCCTTTGCGATACGCAGTGTGGTTTGATCTTGGGTGAACGAAACCGGCGTACTCAGGCTGCTATAGCAGGGCATCGCCGAGCTGCAGCTTGGATTCAGCAGCAGCACTGTGCTGCTTCATCCGCCGCCGCAGATACTTCGCCAGCCACGTCGATGTATAGCGCGCGCCGCAGGCAAAGCGCATCAGCGGCCCAAAGCTATTGGCGGCCGGCGGCCCCACGAAGAACAGCCCTGGCACCGTGGACTGGAAGTTCCGGTCCAGCACGGGCGCGCCGCTCACAGTCTCGATCTGCGACTTGATGGACTCCGGCAGAAATGCCAGCCTGTCCAGATTGACTCGGTAGCCCGTCGCGCAGATCACATGACCGGTCACGTGAACATGCTCCGTGCCATTGCGATCCAGCGTCAGCTTCACCTTGCCGTCTACAGCCTCCGCCTGCTTCACGCTGCATCCCACGAGTTCGGCGACGTTGCCCTTGAAGCTGTCGCGCGAATAGTATCCGCCGGAAGGTCCCAGGTGCCGCTTCACAACCAGCACACGGAACTTCGCGGGTAGAAGCCGGAAGATGTGAGGGAAGTGCTGCGCCATCCACGACCGCAATCCCGGACCCATCTCCGACATCGGGTGCCGCAGCCGCTGCCACAGGCTGCGCGTCTCAGTCGGCGGGCTGGAGAACTTTACCGCCTTTTCCCGCACGATGCACGTCACCTTTGCTCCGGAATCATGCAGCAGCGCCGCCAGGCCCAGGCCCGAAGCGCCTCCGCCGATCACCGTCACATCCCGTCCCGCGAGCTTTGCCGGCTCCGCGTGTGCCGCGCTGTGCGTGACCAACTCCCGCGATAGTCCATCGAATACCGGCGGCACATACTCGAACCGGCTGATGCCGACGGCCGCTACCACCTGCGCCGCGGTCACCGTACTGCCGTCTTCAAGCGTTACCGTAAATCCATTCTCCGTGCGCTCCAGCCTGGCCACGTTCTGTGTATCCAGATTTGGCACCAGCCGTCTCTGGAACTCCTTGCCGTAGGCGATAAAGCATGCCAGGGGCACGGCGATCATCGTGTCATGGTACGGTTGCTTTATCTCGGCGCAGAAGGAGCCGAGCGGGAAGCTCTTTTGTGCGTCGGAGAGGTTGGAGGCGAAGCCGTCGGACTTCAGGTGCATACCGGCCGGCATCTGTTCTTGCCATGTTTGCATGGGTTTGCCGAAGATGCGGTAGGGTACGCCAACGGCCTGCAGATGTGCTGCCAGGGAGAGCCCATAGGGCCCAGCTCCGATGATCACAACCTGTGTCGACTGCTTAGTTCGTTCCATTGGCTCACTTTCCGCGCACAGCTATGTCTCATTCTAGGTTCTCCCCCCTGCTTTTCACTACCACGAAAGGGGTGTGCCATCCCCTATAGTGTGTATGTCCAATACTTGCCAATGCTTCCAGACTGGAAGGAGCTTAATGGCCGCTTCAGGTGCCGGTAAGGTTCGTTTTCGATGAAGATACTGATAATCACCACAGCCCGATGGCTCTCCTCCGCAAGGCTAGCCATGGCGCTCACAGACGTCGGTTGCGAGGTAGAGGCGCTCTGCCCGAACGACCACCCCATGCTGCAGTCCAGCGTGATTCGCAAACATCAGCTCTTTCATCCACTTGCGCCGCTAGGGTGCATTGAATCGGCCATCCGTAAGTCCGCGCCTGAATTCATCATCCCGGGCGATGAGCTTGCCATCTTCTACCTGCATCGCATCCATGCCCGGACGACCCCGGATGTTCGTGCCCTTATCGAGCGTTCTCTCGGCGATCCCGCCAACTATCCTCTTGCCCACAGCTGCAACGAGCTGATGGCTGTAGCCCAGGAGGAGAGCGTTGCGACGCCACTCACGGCGGAGGTTCCCTCTCCGGAAGACATTCCCGGACTGGCCTCGCGCTTCGGTCTGCCGCTCATCCTCAAGGCCGACGGAACCACCGGTGGCCAGGGTGTCCGCGTACTGACCCAGACCTACGGCGCCGAAAAGGTGTGGCAGGCTCTCCGCGCGCCTATCGGTGTGGCACGCCTCTTGAAGCGCATGATCGTCGACTCCGACTGGAACCAGATCCTACCGTTCCTGCGCCGTGACACTCGCGTCGTGAACGCTCAATCCTTTGTCTCCGGTTCGGAGGCCAATACCGTCGTCTCCTGCTGGCAGGGAGAGGTTCTGGCCTGCATCTGCCTAGAGGTGGTCAGTGTCTGGTACCCCCACGGCCCATCCTCCGTTGTCCGTGTCGTTGATAATCCCGCGATGGCGGAGTCCTCGCGAAAGATCGTAAAGCGGCTCAAACTCTCGGGCTTCTGCGGCTTTGACTTCATCCTGGATGAACACACTGGCACGCCCCTGATGATCGAGATGAACCCCCGTCCGACACAGCTGGCCCATCTTCAGCTCGGCGCAAAGCGCGATCTCGTTACCGCATGGGTCGGCGCGGCCTCCGGCAGAACCGTGCGCGAGCGTCCTGCCATCACCGACAAGGACCTCATCGCCGTTTTCCCACACGAACTGCACCGCGATCCCTCCAGCCCCATGCTGCAGGAGGGCTACCACGACGTGCCCTGGAGCGAGCCGGCTCTGGTGCTCTCCTGCATGAAGAGGCCTTCCACCTGGTCCGTGTGGCGTCCCCGTCTGCTCTGGCTGGATTCTCTCGTTCACTCCGGTCCCGATAAGAGTTAGTCCCGCCATAAATTGGGTGCCCATCTTCGGCGCGGCGCCGGGGTCCCCGGCGAACTTGTTCGCAGGGGTGGCAGTGCGCCTAGGGTGGGTATTGCCGAATAGCGACAGCATAAATACGTTATAAACATTCATGGCGATTCCCACCAAAGACGCCGTCAAGATGCTGCAGGAGCTCCGCTCTCTCACGAGTGACGAGAACGGTGCGCAGCGCGTCGCCTTCACCGGCACCTGGATCAAGGCCCGCAACTGGTTCGTGCACGAGATCGCCGGTCTTCCCATCGAGCAACATCGCGACGCGGCCGGCAACAACTGGGTCACCCTCCCCGGCGCATCAGAAAGAGCGCTGATTCTCGGCAGCCATCTCGACTCCGTTCCCAACGGTGGCTGGCTCGATGGCGCACTCGGCGTACTCGCCGGTCTTGCCGTTCTCAGCCGCATCGCCGTGCGTTACAACGGCAGGCCGCCCGTCACCATCCGCCTCGTCGACTGGGCCGACGAAGAGGGTGCGCGTTTTGGCCGCAGCCTCTTCGGATCTTCCGCGTTTGCAGGTACCGCAACTATCGCCGAAGACCGCAAACGCACCGACAAGGACGGCGTCACCCTGGAAGTCGCGCTCGAAGAGGTCGATATCAATATTGAAAAGATCGGCGACGCTCAGGCCGAGCAGAAGAACGCCGCCGCCTACCTGGAGCTCCATATCGAGCAAGGTCCAGTCCTCGAGCATCTCGATCTGCCTCTCGGCGTCGTTCTCGGCACCAAGGGCGTCGAGCGCCACGCCATAACCTTCCACGGGCAGGAGGCGCACTCCGGCTCCACGCCCATGGCCGTGCGCAAAGACGCGCTCGCCGCCGCCGCCAAGCTCGCGCTCGAGATTCGCGCCATCGCCATGAAGCATCCGGATGCCGTCTGCACCATGGGAAGTTTGAAGACCTTTCCCGGCATCGTCACCGCCGTCGTCGGCCGCGCGGAGTGCACGCTCGATCAGCGCGACCTCAGCGCCGATGTTCTCGCGCAGATGTATAAGGAAGCTGTCGCCGCGAGCAAAAAATTTGCCGGAGAAGAGCGCTGCACCGTGGAGTGGTCGCGCATCTGGTCGATCGAGCCTATTCCGTTTCATCCGCAGCTCATCGAGTTTGCCGAAGCCGCCATCCTTGAGACCGCCGGCAGGGTCCACCGTCTGCCCTCGGGCCCCCTGCACGACGCCGCCGAGGTCTCCCGTGCCGGCATTCCCACCGTGATGATCTTCGTGCAGTCGTTGAAGGGGATCAGCCACAACAAGATCGAAGACACGAAGCTCGAACACCTTGGGCTTGCCGTTGATGCGTTGGAAAAACTCGCCGGGAAGACCATCGCCTGGATTCAGGCTCAAAAGTAAAATTTATGAAGTGTCATTCTGCCCCTGAGCGGCGTGAAGTGGAAATGGAATCTCACTCTCTTCCAACGATCCTTTAATCAAAGGAAGTTTGCTATGGCAAAGAAGTGGGTCACTGTAATGGGCAGCTTCGTGGCGGATCTCGCCTTCCGCACCGACCGCGTTCCCGCCTGGGGTGAGACGCTGATGGGCCCATCCTTCCAACTCGGCCCCGGCGGCAAAGGCTCCAACCAGGCCGTCGCCGCCGCGCGCGCAGGCGGCAGAGTCAGCTTCATCTCCAAGCTCGGGCCGGACGCCTTCGGCCAGATGGCCCGCGACATGTATGCGAAGGAGGGCATCGACACCCAGTTCCTCTTCAAGACGCAGACTCCCACCGGCGCGGCCGCCATCATCATCGACGCGCAGAAGGGCGAGAACGCCATTATCGTCGTTCCCGGAGCCTGCTTCGAGGTCACGGAAGCCGAAGTCGACTCTGCGCGCTCGCTCCTCGCAGACTCCAGCGTCTTCGTCGCCCAGCTCGAACTCTCACTGCCCGTCGTCGAGCATGGCCTCGCGCTCGCGTACTCACTCGGCGTGCCGACGATCCTGAACCCCGCGCCGGCCATGCCGCTGCCAGAGAGCGTCTATAAGTTCGTGGACTACATCACGCCGAACGAGACCGAGACCGCCGCGCTCACCGGCATTCCCGTCGGCTCCATCGACGACGCTGAAAGGGCAGCCGACGCTTTCCTCATCCGTGGCGTCCGCAACGCCATCATCACCCTCGGCGCGCAGGGCGCCTTCGTCAAAAACAGCAAGCTCAAGGGCCACGTCCCCGCCGTTGACGCCGGCAAGGTCCTGGAGACCACCGGCGCAGGCGACGCCTTCAACGGTGGCTTCGCCGTCGCGCTCTCTGAAGGTATGGACCTCATCACCGCGGCACGCTTCGGCTGCGCCACGGCCGGCATCTCCGTCACCCGTGCCGGCACTGCCCCATCCATGCCCACCCGCGCCGAGATCGACGCGATATTGAAATAGCCTAAATCTGGGTGCCCCTACTCATCGCGTATTTTGCGATGAGTAGGGGCATTCGCGCCTCGCGCCAACCGTCTTTCGTCCGATTCCAGCCTAAGTACGCTAAATACGCTAAAATAGAAGAACAGCCGCACATCTGCACTCTGCGGCGCGCTTGTCTCCCCTCGCGGGTGAGGCTCCTCGCGCAAACCCCGGCCATTGCCTAAGCAAAGCCAATAAAGGAACTGAACGCATTGAGTAGCTCTACGACCGCCCAGGCCATCCGCAACATCGCCATCATCGCCCACGTTGACCACGGCAAGACCACGCTCGTGGACGCGATGCTGCGCCAGAGCGGTACCTTTCGCTCCAACGAAGTCGTCGCCGAGCGCGTCATGGACTCCAACGACCTCGAAAAAGAGCGCGGCATCACCATCCTCGCGAAAAACACCGCCATCCACTACAAAGACTCCAAGATCAACATCGTGGACACCCCCGGCCACGCCGACTTCGGCGGTGAAGTGGAGCGCGCCCTCAAGATGGTCGACGGCGTCGTCCTGCTCGTCGACGCCAGCGAAGGCCCGCTGCCGCAGACCCGCTACGTCCTCTCCAAGGCGCTTGAGGCCAAGCTGACCCCCATCGTCGTCGTGAATAAAATAGACCGCCCCGACGCGCGCCCGCAGGAGGTCCTGAACGAGGTCTATGACCTCTTCATCGATCTCGATGCCGACGAGTCCGTCCTCGACTTTCCCGTCATCTACACCAACGGCAAGGCCGGCACCGCCACCATGGATCTCGACAAGCCCGGCACCGACCTGCAGCCGCTCTTCGAGCTCATCTTCAAGACGATCCCTGCCGCGCCCGGCACCGCTGACGGCGACCTGCAGGTGCTGGTCACCAACCTCGACTACTCGGACTACCTCGGCCGCCTCGCCATCGCGCGCGTCTTCAACGGCACGCTCAAGACCGGCCAGGAGATCAACCTCTCCCGCATCGACGGCTCGCTCCAGACCGTGAAGATCACCAAGCTCTTCACCTTTGACGGTCTCAAGCGTGTGGACACCGACGAGACCACCGTCGGCGACATCGTCGCTATCGCCGGCATCCCCGGCATCACCATTGGCGAGAGCTTCTGCGCTCTCGAGAACCCCAAGCCGTTGCCGATCATCAAGATCGACGAGCCCACCATCGCCATCGTCTTCTCGGTGAATAACGGTCCCTTTGCCGGTCGCGAAGGCAAGCTCGTCACCTCGCGCAATATCAAGGAGCGCCTCGAGAAAGAGCTGCTCACCAACGTCTCCATTCGCGTGGAAGACACCGGCACGCCGGACAACTTCAAGGTCCTCGGCCGCGGCGAGCTGCAGCTATCCGTGCTTATCGAGATGATGCGCCGCGAAGGCTTCGAGCTCATGGTCTCGCGCCCGATGATCGTCACCAAGCGCATCAATGACCAGCTCATGGAGCCTTCCGAGATCCTGACCATCGACATTCCGGAGAACTTCGTCGGCACCGTCATCGAACGCCTCGGCCCCAGAAAAGGCGAGATGGTCAAGATGGCGAACCACGGTTCAGGCCGCGTCCGCATGGAGTTCAACGTCCCCTCGCGCGGCCTCATCGGCCTGCGCAACGAGATGCTGACCGAGACCCGCGGCACCATCGTGATGAACTCCATCGCCGGCGAGTACATCCCCTACACTGGCGAGATCCCGCAGCGTGCCAGCGGCGCTCTTATCTCCGACCGTCAGGGAACCACCACGCTCTACGCGCTGGACGGCATCCAGGATCGCGGCGTTCTCTTCCTCGGCGACGGCGTCGAGGTCTATGAAGGCATGATCATCGGCGAGCACTCGCGCGACAATGATCTGGATGTCAACTGCGTCCGCGAAAAGAAGCTCACCAACATGCGCGCCTCGGGTTCCGACGATGCGGTCCGCCTCGTTCCCTTCAAGGTGCTCACGCTCGAGCAGTCCATCGAGTTCGTCGCCGACGACGAGCTGGTGGAGGTCACACCCAAGACGATCCGTATGCGCAAGAAGATCCTGCAGGCCAACCGCCGCCCCAAGAAGAACAACCCTCCGGCGGAATAGTGTGCCCGGTAAGCGAGAATGCGGGTGCCCCACATATGCGCGGTATCGGGGTCCCCGGCGAACGTATTGGTTCGCTGGGGTGATAGCGCGCTTATGTGGCATATCGTCGCGTAGCGACCCGCCTTCGTCGTCCGCGTCGGCCCATGCTAGCCTTTACCTAGAACCGCTATGCCATTCCAGCCACCTGTCTCTGCCGCGCCGCCGCTTGAATCCACGCCGCCCGCAGAGCCCCGCCCGCAGCCAGCCTCCAGGCCCGCGCCGGTCTGGCTGCAGAGACTCTCGCTGGTCGTTCTGGTCACCTTTTGCCTCTATCTTGGCTTCATGGTCGCCGTGCTGCCCTGGTGGCCGCAGGTCTGGGAGAACAACACCATCGTTCTCAACCACCCGCGGCTCGCGGCCTGGCTTCGCCTCGGCGCCGTTCGCGGAGTCCTCAGCGGCGTCGGCCTGCTCGACATCTGGATTGGCATCTCCGAGGCCATCCACTATCGTGATTACCGTGGATAAGAAAGACAACAAACCGAAGCTGCCCCCCGAACATCTCGCCACCGCGCCCGTCGCCTACGAGAATGAGGACTTCCTCAACTCGTCCGACGGCCGTCCCTTCCGTATCCTCTCGGAATACGCCGAGCCGCTCGCCCGCTTTCGCCGCGAACGCATTCAGGACACGGTCGTCTTCTTCGGCTCCGCCCGCATCCGCTCGATGGAGGTCGCGACCGCCGCGCTACAGAAAGCCCGCGCTGGCGCAGATCAGGAACAGCTCCGCCGCGCCGAGACCGCCGTGGAGATGTCCCACTACTACGAAGACGCCCGCAAGCTCGCCCGCATGATGGCCGGCTGGGCCTGCTCGCTCGGCGGCCCGCGCCACCGCTTCGTCGTCACCAGCGGCGGCGGACCCGGCATCATGGAGGCCGCCAACCGCGGCGCATTCGAGGCCGGCTGCCGGACCATCGGACTCAACATCGCTCTGCCCTTCGAGCAGGAGCCCAACCACTGGATCACGCCCGAGCTGAACTTCCAGTTCCACTACTTCTTCATGCGCAAGCTCTGGTTCGCCTATCTCGCCAAGGCGCTCGTCGTCTTCCCCGGCGGCTTCGGCACCTTCGATGAGATGTTCGAGATGCTCACGCTGGCGCAGACGCAGAAGATGGCCAAGAAGATCACCGTGGTCATCTACGGCAGCAGCTACTGGAACTCCATCATCAATATGCAGACGCTCGTCGACAAAGGCGTGATCGCGCCGGAGGATGTCAACCTCTTCCAGTTCGCCGATACGCCGGAGCAGGCCTTCAGCATCCTGCAGGCCGGCCTTATCGCGAACCATCTGCAGCCTCACGCGCAGGAGACGAGCGTTCCGCCTCCGCCAAAGGAACCCGCGCCCAGTGCACAGGAGCTCCTCGGCCCGGACATCAGCAAGACCAGAGCGTAGCTTTTACTTTTGTCATTCCGGCGAATCGGGGTCCCCGACGATCTTTGATCGGTGGGGTGATGAAAGCCGGAATCTGCTTTTGTTTTTCTTCCCAACCCGCAAATTAAAGTAGAAGAGGCGGGCCACTTTGGCCCGCCTCTTCTGTTGTGCGGAGCAGAAGCTCCGTTTGGTTTAGTGAGTCGGTCCGAAGAAGGCAACCACGCCGAACTCCAGCGTGGACTGTGCCTTGGCCTTCTGGGCACCGCCCTTGTAGAAGAAGAAGTTGTCCGTGGAGTCGCGACGGTACTCGAGGCGTGCGAGCAGGCCCTGAGACATCTTGTACTCACCGGTGACGGTGAACTCTTCCAGACTGGCCTTGGCGAAACCGGTGATAACGCCAGACGCATCGTACACATACTCATAGCGGCCCGAGAGTGCCATCGTGCCGGTTGCCTGATAGCGCAGTTCGCCCGCGATACCCTGCTGGTGAACCAGGTTGGTGGCATGGTAGCCAGTGCCGCTTCCGTTCTGAACCGAATTGCGGTTCTGCAGGTAGTCATAGTTGACGTAGCCGGTCCACTTGGCCATTTTGGCAGGTGTCCAGTTAAAGGTGCTGTCAATCAGGTTGCGGTAGCCCACATCGGTGTTGTTGTTTTCCGGTCCGACGTAGTAGTTCAGCGCCCAGTTGTAGTTGGTCGCGGTGTACAGGCTGGTCAGGCCGAACGTCTTGCCCTCGTTGTTGTCGGTGATGTTGTTCCAGCCGTTGACAATCTGAAGGCCAACCGTCTCCTTCTTGGTGACCGGCATGGAGGTACGCAGACCCATGTGGTAGTAGGGTGCGAAGTAGGTGAACAGCAGCGAACGGGAGTAGTTCGGGTTGTTCATCGTCTCGATCACTTCGGCGCTGGCGGAGGTGACGAACTCACCGAAGTCAGCTTCGAAGCCCTTGGCTTTGGTCGGCTTCCACGCGATATAAGCCTGCTCCAGGTGCATATCGTTTTGCGAGTCGCACTGCGGGGTGAAGTAGTTGTAGTAACCGCCGTTCTGATTACAGCTGGTCACTCCGGTGCCGAACGCCGAGAACGCCTTGCCGAAGCCGAGATCGACCTGGAAGCCGACCGGAGCGGGCGAGTACGACATGGACAGCTTGACCATGTTCAGGCTGAACGAGTTCGCATCAAAGTCAAAGTTGCGAAGCTGGTTCTGGTTGGGGTTGTTGGGGTTGTTGGGGTGGTTGGCGTTGAAGTTGTAGTAGCCGTCCACCAAACCGCTGAAGGCGATCGGTCCAACGCTCCAGGTCGGCGGCGCTGCGGGTGCAGCCGGCGCGGGTGCGGCGGCCGGAGCAGCAGCCTGAGGCTCCGGAGTTGCGACATCGGCCGCCGGAGCAGCGTCTGCGCTGGTGGAGACGGCAGCGGCAGCATCTGCCGAGGTCGTCGCTGCACGCATGGTGGTGGCGTGGAAGAGCGTAGCGCTAAGCGCAAACGCGGAGAGTGCGATCAGCTTGTTTGCCTTCTGGAATACTGGCATTGGTGAGTGTCCTTTCGAATATGTAAGTCACTGGCGGATTAAAATTCGGCCCTTCCGAGCCGTGTGCTACGCAGGTGTCCCAAATATCGGGGGATGCCGGCCAAACTTTTATGCTTAGTTATCTGTATACACGCAGAAAAAGCTTGCTCTGCCCGCATAAGGACAACTAATAAATGGCATCAAATAACCTGATTTACATCAGCTTAACATTTCTCGCCCCTCTGTGCCCCAAATTATGGCTCCAGTGTTAAATATGCACCGTTCAGTGTGCAAAACCAGCTTTTCAATTAGTTAAAAACAAATAAAAAAGTCGTAAGTTGTTCATAAAACTGGCGCTAAGCCCAAATGCCCCTTGAAACGCTTATCTAGTTGATAAGAATTGGCTTTATAGCAATTCGGCGCTTGCTCTCACCCCGCCCTCGGCTGTACGGTACAGCTACTACGCAGACATTCCCGATGTCCCAAAGTGCCTTCCGGCTTTGTCCATCGTGTACCTAAACCGCAGGCGCCTGGCGCCTGAGCCGCACCACTACTTCCTACATAAGGAGCAAGTTTATGTCTCCCACAATGCACTCAGAGGCGAAGCTGTCTCTGTCCCAAAAAGTCTCCCGTCTCGGCAGCCGTTTAAAGCAGCCGGAGTGGCGCCGTTATGGCGCTGTGCTTGCCCTCGGTAAGGTTCTCGGCATAGGCGCCGTGCTCCTGATCATGCAGTTCGTCACCCGCACCTGCTTCACTCATGTGCTGGCGGCCCAGGCGCCCGCGACCGTTGCGGCTGCTGACTGCGTGAACCCCATCAACACCACCTGGACACTGGTCGCGGCCTACCTGGTCTTCTGTATGCAGGTCGGCTTCACCATGCTGGAGGCAGGCTTCTGCCGCTCGCGTGAGACCGTCAACGTGCTGATGGAGTGCATCGTCGACACCTGCCTCTGCGGCATTCTCTTCTATGCTATCGGCTTCTCCTTCATGTTCTCCCACGGCAACGGGTTCATCGGCTATCACTGGTTCTTCCTCCAGAATGCGCCGCAGACCTACGAGGGAACCGGCGTCGCCTTCCTGGCCTTCTGGATCTTCCAGTTCGCCTTTGCCGACACCTGCTCCACCGTCTGCTCGGGTGCCATGATCGGCCGTACGGACTTCGTCGGAGACCTGCTCTACTCCCTCGGCGTCTCCGGCTTCATCTACCCGATCATCGGTCACTGGGCATGGGGTCCTGATGGCTTTCTGGCCCTCATGGGCGCACCCGGCGGCTGGCTCCCCAACCTCGGTCAGCCCTTCCATGACTTCGCCGGCTCCACCGTGGTGCATACCATCGGCGGCATGATCGCGCTCGCGGGCTCCATCGCCCTCGGGCCCAGACTGGGCCGTACCTTCAAGCGCGATGGCGGCGGTCCCATGCTTCCGCATGACCTCACCATCGCAGCCTCCGGCGGCCTGCTCCTGTGGTTCGGCTGGTACGGCTTCAACCCTGGCTCCACGCTTTCCGCGATGGACTTCGTCGGTATCGGCCGCGTCTCGGCCAATACCACCCTCGCTGCATGCGCTGGCGGTCTGACCGCCATGTTCGCTGCCTGGATACCCTCCAAGAAGTGGGACATGAGCTTCACGGTCAACGGCTTCCTCGCTGGCCTGGTCGCCATCACCTGCCCCTGCTACTGGGTCAGCCCCACGGGCGCCATCATCCTCGGCGGCGTCGCCGGCGTGGTGGTCTACCTGGGTGTTGAGCTGCTCGAGTACCTCCGCATCGACGATCCCATCGGCGCTGTCCCGGTCCATGGATTCGCCGGCATCTGGGGTACCTGGTCGCTGGGCCTCTTCGCCTGCGGCAAGTACGGCGCAACCGGTCCCACCGGTCCGGACAACTCGGCTCCTCTGGCGGGTCTGTTCTACCACGGCGGGTACACCATCCTGAAGGCGCAGATCATCGGCAACGGGATCATCACGCTCTCCACCTTTGCGGTTGCCCTGGTCCTGATGTACGGCATCCACTTTGCGACGGGCAGACTGCGCGTCAGCAAGGAAGGCGAGCTGTATGGTCTGGACCTGCACGAGCACGGCATCTCCGCTTACCCGGAGTACGTCATCTCGTCGCTCGGTTCTCCTGCTGGTGCACCGGCTGAAACGATCGGGCACTAATTCTCAACTTGCTGTAAGCTCCCACGGGGAGGGCATGCCCTCCCCGTGGACTTACAATCCACGGAAGAATTGAGGGAATCCATCATGACAAAGATCGAAGCAATCGTCAGACCCAATAAGTTTGACGCTGTAAAAGAGGCCCTGACCGAAATCGGCGTCGAGGGCATGACCGTCTCCGAGGCTCGCGGCCATGGCCGCCAGAAGGGCCACACCGAGACCTATCGCGGCCGTGAGTATGAGGTCGGCCTTATCCCGAAGATCCGTCTGGAGCTTGTGGTTGCGGACGCGCGCGTCGAAGAGATCGTCGCCGCGATCGTGAAGTCCGCAGGCACCGGCGCCATCGGCGACGGCAAGATATTCCTCTTCAAGGTGGCCGATGCCATCCGCATCCGCAACCAGGAGCGCGGCGAAGTCGCACTGTAAGCCTTACCCAACCCAACAAAAGCCGCGGGCTCCATGCCTGCGGCTTTTTATTGAGCCACTGAATCGGGTGCCCCATCTTTGTCGCGGCTTTATTGCGACTAAGGTGGGCATCGCGCGTTTAGCGCGATCTTCGCGGAATTTAACTTGTTACAAACTTGCGTACCGCCTCAGGCCTCGGAAACGCCCATCGCGATATCCAGAAACGCCTGGGCCGCACGCGTCAGCGTCTTGTCCTTCAGATAGATCAGTCCCAGGTCGCGTGAGAGCCGCACACCCTCGACCGTCACCATGCAGAGCTCGCCCGCCTTGGCGCTCTCCAGCACGTTCGTGCGCGGCAGAAAGCCCATACCCAGCCCGGCCGCGATAAAGCGCTTCATCAGCTCGCTGGACTCCACCTCCATCACCGTGCGCGGATGGTAGTCATGCATGCGGAAGATGTTGTCCAGCAGCTCGCGCTGCCGGCCCGCCTTGGGCAGCAGCAGCGGATACCGCGTAAGCTGTTCCAGCGTCACCTTGGCCGACTTGCCCAGCGGATGGCCAGCGGGCACGACCAGCACGATCTCGTCCTTGTGGATCGTATCGACCTTGAAGCGCTGGTCCTTGATCGGCAGCGAGACTACGCCGAAGTCCACCTCGCGGTTGATCAGCGACTCGATCGTCCGGCTCTTGTCCGAACGCACGATGGAGAGCGAGACCTTCATGTACTGCTTCTTGAACTCGGCGAAGACGTGCGGCAGCACGTACAGGCTGGTCGACTCGTTCGCGCTGATCGAGATCTCGCCGCGCGGCGAGCGCTGCAGCTCGGCCACCGTCATCATGATGTGCCGCTGCGTCTCTACGGAGTGTTCGGCGAAGGGTTCAAAGACGCGACCCGCTGCCGTAAAGGTGACCTTGCCGCCCTTGCGGTCAAACAGCGCAGCCCCCACCTCTTTTTCCAGCGAGCGTATCTGCGCCGAGACGGCGGGCTGTGTGATCAACAGCTTCTCCGCGGCGCGCGAGAAGCTCTTCTGCCGCCAGACCTCAAGAAAAGTTTTAAGCTGCTCAAAATCCATGTGGAGAGAACCCTTCAAACCGGTAACTCTTTGCGGGTCACACTGGTGCGCGTCCTGTTTATATGCTCTAGAAGCTGAACTTATCCCGGTAAGCAAATAATACCAGTTTGATGCCCGCGAAGCGCTTTGCTGAAGCCTATTTGCAGGCTTTTGAGCCCTTTGCTTTGCGCGCGAAGCGCGCGATTCGCCGTCCGTGCAGGACCCTTGACGCACCACCCCTGCGCGCCGATTATCAAAGGATGATGGAACGCCGCCAGATTCTCGAGTTATGGCAGCAACGGCAGGGGCAGGACGCTGTTCTGGTCACGCTCACCTGCGCTACAGGCTCGTCCTATCGCCATCCCGGCGCGCATGTGCTTCTGCTCGCGGACGGCCGCCACGCCGGGACCATCAGCGGGGGTTGTCTCGAAGCCGAAATAGCGCGTAAGGCCTTCTGGCTGACGCGCTCGGGCGCCGTGATGCAGCGCTACTCCACGCTCTTTGACGATACGGCCGAGATTCCCTTCGGCCTCGGCTGCGGCGGCGAGATCGACATCCTGCTCGAGCCCGCCAACACGCCGGAGTGCGAAGCTCTCATCGAAGCTATGCGCGCTTCGCTCCACGGCAAATCACGCATCGCGATCACAACCCTTCCTGCGGAGAGCCAGCCGCTCCAGCGGGTCATCCTTACAACGAACGAAGAGACGATCTTTGCCAGCGCAACAGTTTCATCCACCGCAGAAAAATTCACCGAGCATCTGAACCCGCCGCAGCGTCTCATCCTCTTCGGCGCGGGTGATGACGCCCAGCCCCTCGTCAACATGGCCGCGCTCCTCGGCTGGTCCGTCCTCGTCGCCGACGGACGCCCCCAGCTCGCTCTGCGCGAACGCTTTCCCGCCGCCGAATGCATCATCCTTCTCGATAAATCTCTCAGCATCGCTCCGCTCGAGATCACCGGTAAAGACGCGATTGTTCTCATGACCCACAGCTTTGAGCAGGACCGCGCTCTTCTCGTGCAGCTTCTGGGCATCGCGCCTCGATACCTCGGCGTCCTCGGTGCACGCCACCGCAGCAGTCTTCTGGTGCGTGAAGTCGCCGCCATCCTCGGCTGGAGCATGGAGGCCTGCGCCGCCTGCCTGCACGCTCCCGTCGGCCTCAATCTCGGCGGCGACGCGCCCGAGTCCATCGCGTTCTCCATCCTCGCTGACGCGCACGCCCGCTGCCTCGGCGGAGACGCGGCGCCGCGCCGCATCACCGCGGAGGAGATGAAGCGCCATCTTGCCGAACGCAGCAACGTCCCCACGCCTGTCTGCTCACTCGATGCTGCTGTATCGATCTCAAATTTTTTGTCATCCCGCAGCGAAGCGGAGGGACCTGCTTCTTTGTCGGGGAAAAAGTAACATGCGCGTCGCTGCCGTCGTTCTCGCCGCCGGCGCATCCACGCGGCTCGGAGAACCCAAGCAGCTCATCACCATCCACGGCGAGACGCTTCTCGCCCGCGCCATCCGCATCGCGCAGGAGTCCGGCGCCGATCACATCTTCGCCGTCCTCGGCGCAAATGCAGACGCGCTGAAAGAACATGCACACATCGCCACCATCGTAGAAAACCCGCACTGGCAGCAGGGAATGGCCGCCTCCGTTCGCGCCGGAGTAACCGCGGCAAGCGGCTACGGCGCCATTCTTCTGCTCCCCTGTGATCAGCCTGCGGTCACGCCATTCCATCTCGCCCTTCTGATTACGCACGGGGAGGAGAAGATCGCCGCCAGCGCCTACGCCGGATGCACCGGCGTACCCGCGATCTTCCCGCGGAGATATTTTCCGGAGCTGCTCGCGCTCGAAGGCGATAACGGCGCGCGCCATCTATTGCAAATTCATAAGCAGGATGTGGTGGAAGTACCGTTGGAGAACGGCGAACTCGACCTCGATACACCGGAGTCACTCGTTGCGATCCGGCGTCTCTGGTCTGCATAAATTTAATGACTTGTCATCCTGGGCGGAGCGAAGGATCTCAGTAGCAGGATCTCAGTATTTGTTTTTGTTTGTCATTCCCAAGCGAAGCGCGCGGAATCTGCTTTTCTACCGGTGTTGCAGGTCGTTCTGCAGCTCCGTCAGAAAATCTTCAAGAATATTGCAGACCACCTGCGCGCGGTACCGGCCGGTCGAGCGGATGTCGTCGATCGGCGCAATCTCACCCGCCAGCGCCGCTCGCGCCGACGCGATCGTGGCAGCATTCAGAGCCTTGCCGCGCACCGCGGCCTCAGCCGCTATGCAGCGATACGGCATCTCGCGCACGCTTGCGCCGCCGATGGCGATCTCGCTCACGACATCACCTGTCTTCTTCGCCACAATCGCCAGCGCCACCTTGGAGATCGCCATCGCATTGCGCGTTCCCACCTTGCGCAGCCGCTGGAACGAATCCGCGAACCTCCGCGGGATGTGCACCGCATACAGCAGCTCGTCCGGTTCGAGAGCGATCTTCTTGTACCCCTTGTGAAACGCGCGGTACTCCAGCATGCGCGAGCCGCGAGCGCTCACGATCTCTACCGTGGCGTCGTAAGCCAGCAGCGCCGGAGGCGTGTCCGCGGCGGGCGAAGCGTTCACGATGTTGCCGCCCAGCGTGCCGCGATTCTGGTTTGCAATACTGCCTGTCCAGCTTGCCGCCAGCGCCAGCAGCGGAAATTCCTTCGCAATTATTTTGTTTTTGCGGATGTCGGTAAAGGTCGCGCCTGCACCGATGGTGAGCGTAGTTTCCGTCTCGCGGATGAAACGCAGCTCTTTCACGCCCCACAGACTGATGAGCTTCTTCTGTGCCAGCCGGCCCACGCCGAGCATCACCATCACCTCGGTGCCGCCCGCCACGGGGAGATACTCCCCCGGTTTATCGGCAAGCGTCTGCAGCACTCCCTTGAGCGTGCCCGGAGCGATCAGCTCGTACTCACTCACATTCGAACGCATCTATCTCGTCGCCTCGCTTCGCGGTCCCGGCGGTACCCGTCCCACACTTCTCGACTGCGTCAAAGATCCTCTGGTATCCGGTACACCGGCAGAGATTCCCAGCAAGTCCTTCGCGGATCTGTTCCATCGTCGGTGCGGGATATTTCTCCAGCAGATGATGCGCCGCCAGGATCATCCCCGGTGTGCAGATACCGCACTGCGCCGCGCCGCACTCCAGAAATTTTTTCTGTATCAAGTGCATCTGCCCGTCGTGCGCCATGCCTTCGATCGTGCAGAGCGTGGCGCCGTCAGCCTGCAGCACCGGGACCAGGCAGCTGTTCACCAGTTCGCCGTTCATCATCACCGAACACGATCCGCACTCGCCCTCGCCGCAGCCTTCCTTCGTTCCCGTCAGGTGGCAGTGTTCGCGCAGAACATCCAGCAGCCGCGCCATCGGCGGCGCATCCACCGTTTTCTTTTCGCCGTTCACTACGAAGGAGATCTGCGTCATCGCCGTCCCGCTCCCGTAAACGCCGGTTCCGTGATCACCGGTTGCTCTTCGCTGTGCGGCGCGCCCGTCATTGCCTCAAACACATCCTCCGGCATCACCGGACACTCGTTGAAGCTCAACCCCGTTGCCTCTTCCATCGCATTCAGGATCGCCGGCGCAGGCCCATCCATCGGCAGTTCGCCGATGCCTTTCGCGCCATACGCTCCATACTGGAATGGAACCTCTTCGAAGAAAACTCTGATCGCAGGCACGTCGGCACTGGTCGCCATGATGTAGTTCGTCATCTGGTTGTTGGCCATCACGCCTTCTTTCCAGACCACCTTTTCGTAGATCGCATACCCGATGCCCTGCGCCACGCCGCCTTCGATCTGTCCCTTTGCCAGCACCGGATGCAGTACGCGGCCCACCTCCTGCACCGCGACGAAGTCCTTCACCTCGGTAAAGTACGTGCGCGTGTCCACGGCGACCTCCGCCACATACACCGCCCATGCATACGCCGGGTACGCGTCGCCGCGGTAGAGCTGGTCATCCCAGAAGATATTCGGCGGAGCCTCGTACTGGCTCAGTACCTTCAGTGCACCATGTTTATGGATGTGCGCCGCACATGCCGCCAGAAACTCCTCGCGCGTGTAGTCCTCGCGCAGTCCGGCGTCGGTCAGCGTCTTCAGCATCCCCAGCGCGGCGGAATGCACCAGCTTGCCTACCACCATCGCCGTGCGTGAAGCTACGGTCGGCCCGCTGTTCGGTACTTTGCTTGTGTCCGGTTGCTGCACGATCACATCGTCATATTCCAGCCGAAGCGCCTCCGCCGCGATCTGGCTCAGGATGGTATTCGTCCCCTGCCCAAACTCCGTGCTTGAAACCAGCACGCGTACTTTCCCTTCCGGCGTCGCCTCCAGCCCCACGATCGATGCCAGATAGCGCTCGCCCGAACCGGTGAACCCCGCGCCGTGGAAGAAGCAGGCGAATCCCATCCCGCGCTTCACCACGCTCGTCCTGTTCGTCTTCGCAAACTCTTTCCGTTTCGCGTAGTAGTGCGACTCGGCGAACGCCTTGTCCATGAGCTTCTGCATGTCCACGTCATCGCGGACGAGCTGTCCCGTCGCCGTCGTCTCGCCCGTCTTGATGAAGTTCCTCCGCCGCATCTCCTCCGGCGAGATCCCTACCACATGCGCGATGTGGTCCATGTGCCGCTCCATGGCAAAGATGCTCTGCGGCGCGCCGAAGCCGCGAAACGCCCCGTGCGGCGGGCAGTTTGTCGCCATCGCCTTCGCGCTCACGCGGATCGCCGGCCAGAAATACGGTCCCGGCGCATGGATCGTTCCGCGCGAGAGCACCACCTGCGACAGTGTCGAATAAGCCCCGCCATCGATCGCAAACTCGATCTCGCCGCCCAAAAGCTTGCCGTCTTTATCGACTGCCGTCCTGTGCCGCGTCCGCGATGGATGCCGCTTCGTCGTCGCCGCAAGGTCCTCCATGCGGTCGTACATCATCTTCACCGGACGCTTCGCCTTCATCGAAAGCAGTGCCGCGTGCGAACCGATCACGCTTGGATAATCTTCCTTCCCACCAAACGCCCCGCCCGTCTCCACCTGGATGGCGCGAACTTTTTCTTCCGGCAGATGAAAGAGTTCCATCAGCGCCTTGTGCAGATAGAACGGGCACTGCATCGAAGCCCACACGGTCACGCCATCTGTCTCGCTGTACTCGGCGATCACACCGTTGTTCTCGATGTAGAGCTGCTCCTGCGCGCCGGTGCGGTACTCACCCTCTACGATGTACGCAGCGTCTTTCCAGACGGAGTCCACATCGCCCTTCTCCATCAGGTAGCTCTTGAAGGTGTTGTCCTCGCCCCAGATGATCGTGTCCATCTTCTCGCTCTCTTCAATGGTGAAGACTCCGGGCAGCTTCTCGTACTCGATCTGCACTGCCTCTACCGCGGCATGCAGCCGCTGCTTGTCAGGGTGCGCCAGTAGAACGATGGGCTCCGCCGGATGTTTGATCTCTCTGCAGGCAAGGCACGTGTGGTCGTTCAGAATGTGGTGGATGTAGTTGTCGAACGGAATATCCGCCGCAGTCACAACCACGAACTCGTCCCAGGGAATATGCTTCGGGAAATTAATACTCTTAATACTTCCGCGCGCTATGGTGGAGCGTACCGTCGCCCCGTGCCACATCCCCGGCATCTCATAGTCGTCGATGTAGCGCGCCCGTCCCAGGACCTTATCGGGCCCTTCTTTGCGCTGCGGCGAGTGCCCAACGATCTTTTCAGGGTTTCCGGCTGCCATAAAAATGCCCCCATTTCCGCCGTTTTGGGGATTCGATAAGGATATAGTGAAATGTTGGGTCTAGTCTCGAATTTTCTCGCTTCTTGGTTTTCAAAGGGGAAACCTTTTCGCGCACCAGCCGTCTCCTTTACAGGCCCCAATAGCGGCTTTTATCCCAGTGTGTTTCTGCGCTTTGCAGACCCTGCCGGTCAAAGACCGCTGAATACGAAATAAGGATTTTTTCTCATGCCGTCACTGCCCTCAGCGCAACGCCATCTGCTCGCCGCCCTGCTATTTGCCGCCCTGCCATTTGCCATCGCCCCGTCCGCGCTGCAGGCCCAGGCTCCCGTTCACGCGGCCGGTACCGTTCAGGGCGTCAGCGGCTCAGTCATCACCCTCAACACCGATGCTGGTCAGCAGTACACCGTGCAGGTGGCAGACTCCACCAGGCTCCTCCAGATCCCTCCCGGCAGCAAAGATCTCTCCGCCGCCCAGCCCTTTGCGCTGACGGACATCGCCGTCGGCGACCGCATCCTCGTCAACGGCAGCACGGCAGCCGACCCTATCGTCATCGCTGCCCTGCGCGTCATTCTCATGAAAGCCACCGCCATCGCCTCGCTGCATAGCGCCGAGCAGTCTGACTGGCGGCAGCGCGGCTCCGGCGGCCTCGTCAGATCCGTCGATGGTGCCGCACAGACCATCACCATCACGAGCAACGGCAAGACCATCACTATCCAGCTGCAGCGCACGACTATTCTGCGCCGTTACGCGCCGGACTCCGTCGACTTCGCAAGCGCGATGCCCAGCACACTCGCGCAGATACTGCCCGGCGACCAGCTTCGCGTTCGCGGTGACCGCAGCGCCGACGGCCTCACCATCACCGCCGACGAGATCGTCAGCGGGTCTTTTCGCAATATCGCCGGCCCCATTACCGCGATCGATCTTACCGCCGGCACCATCACCGTGAAGGACCTGACCACCAAGCGCGGCATTCTTATCCACACAACGCCCGCGACCAGCCTCAAGAAGCTCGATGCCCGCGCCTCGGCCTTTTTCGCCATGCGCGCCGGCAATCCCACGGGTGCGGCAGCTCCGGGCGGAGCAGGCGGTAGTGCTGGTACAGGCGCAGGCATGCCCGTGCGCCCCCGCTTCGATCTCGCACAGGCCATCCAGCGCATGCCGTCGGTCCCACTCTCCAGCTACAACGTGAACGATGCTGTCATGGTCGTCGCCTCCTCGCCGGATGCGGCTGCTGCCAGTATCACAGCCATCACCGTGCTCGGCGGCGTGGAACAGATTCTCTCTGCCACGCCCAAAGGCGGCGAGGTCATGACGCTCGCGCCCTGGAGCCTCGGCGGCGACGCTCCCGACACGGGTGGCGGAAACTAACCTCTTCTCCGGCACCGAACCGGATCTGAAACGCACTCAGGAGTACGAATGCAAGCTCGTGTCACGCTGAAACTCACTGCAGCACTTAGCGCCGTGTTACTTCTACAGCTTCCCGCCTTCGCGCAAGCCGGCGGCCAGCCGACATCCGCGTCCACGGCTCAGATTCAGCAAGCCCAGCCCATCGCGCCTGCGGCCGCGGCAACAACGCCTGCCGCTCCTGCTCCCGGTACCACTGCCACCACCGGCGCACTGCGTGGCCGCGCTGAAGATCCTACGCATGCCGTCATCCCCGGCGCCAACATCACCCTCACCTCGGACTCCGGCAAGACCTACGCCACGCAATCCACCGGCGACGGCACCTACCTGATCCCCAATATCGATCCCGGCACCTACACCGTTACCACGCAGATCAACGGCTTTACCTCCTACACGAAGGCCGGCATCAAGATCAGCGCCGGCGTATTGACTCGCCAGAATCTGCATCTCGATCTCGAGGTCACCACCGTCGTCACCGTGAAGTCAGATGACCATGCCGCGCTCAGCACCAATCCGGACAGCAATACCAGCACGCTCATCATCTCCGGCAAGGATCTTGATGCGCTCTCCGATGATCCCGATGAGCTCTCTGACGAACTAAGCGCGCTCGCCGGTCCTGCAGCCGGTCCCAACGGAGGCCAGATCTACATCGACGGCTTCACCGGCGGCACGCTTCCGCCCAAGTCCTCCATCCGCGAGATCCGCATCAACCAGAATCCCTTCTCCGCCGAATATGACAAGATCGGCTACGGCCGCATCGAGGTCTTCACCAAGCCCGGCACGGACAAGTTCCACGGCTCCTTCCAACTACAGGGCAATGACAATGCCTTCAACACCTCCGCGCTCGTCGGGAGCGGGCCGCAGCCGCCGTACCACACGCTCTTCTTCCAGGGCAGCCTCACCGGCCCGCTCTCCAAACACGCGTCCTTCAGCTTCGGCTCCAACTATCGCGACATTCAGGACAACGATATCGTCGACACCACCATCGCCGGGCTGGGTCCGGCGTTCACGCCTACCCCGTTTATCCAGTCCGTCTTCTTCCCGCAGACGCGCATCGACATCAGCCCGCGCATCGATCTCCAGATCACACCCACCAACACGCTCACCGCGCGCTATCAGTTCGATCGCAACATCGCCACCAACGGCGGCGTCGGCGGCAACAAGCTGGCCTCTGCCGGGTACGACAGCACCGAGAACAACAACGAGATTCAGTTGAGCGATTCGCAGACCATCGGCTCGAAGATCATTACCGAGACCCGCTTCGAGTACTCGAATAACACCACTTCAACCAACGCGCTGAACCCCATCCAGAGCAACAGCGTGCAAGGCGCATTCACCGACTTCGGCAACAGTACCGGCATCCAGAGCGATACGGCCACTCACTACGAACTGCAGAGCTACACCTCCGTCCAGCTCAAGAACAACTTCGTCCGTTTCGGTGGCCGCCTGCGTGTCGACCGGGATGCGAACAGCAGCACTGGCGGCTTCTACGGCACTTTTGTCTACGGCCAGACCCTGCCCACTTTCACTTCAACTCTTCAAGCCGCGCTGCCTGCAAGCTGCCAGCCCGCTGCAGGCACCGCCTACGGCACCGTCATCCCACTCTCCGGCCTATGCAACTACTCGGTTACGCAGGCACAAGGTCCCGGTACCTTCACCAACGTCGGCCCCACGCAGTTCAATGCGAACTACGGCAATCCCGCCATCGCAGCCTCCGTCGGCGATATCGGTCTCTATCTTGAGGATGACTGGAAGGTCCGCTCGAACATCACCCTCAGCGGCGGTCTTCGCTATGAGGCGCAGGATCGCATAAGCGATCACCACGACCTCGCACCGCGTCTCTCTATCGCGTGGGGTCTTGGCACGCACAACAGCGCACCGCTTTTCGTCATCCGTGGCGGCTTCGGCATCTTCTATGACCGCTACGGCCTCGCTCTGGTGGAGAACACAGACCGCTACAACGGCTCCGCCGAGCAGCAGGTTTCAGTGGCGTCCCCCACGGCAGGTGGTGCACTGACCTACGACACCTGCCTCACCGCACTCAACACCAGGCCTTCCTGTGTTCCTGCGGGTACCGGCAGTAACATCACCTACAGTCAGGCACCCGACCTGCGTGCGCCTTACACCATGCAGACCGGCGCTTCCGTTGAGAACCAGCCTTTCAAGCCGCTCACGCTCACGCTTACCTATCTCAACTCGCGCGGCGAGCATCAATTCTTCGCGCAGAACACAGCGCGGAACGCCGGTGCTGCGGTCGGCGCTCCTAACATCTACCAGTATGTCTCGGAAGGAATCTTCAAGCAGAACCAGCTCATCGTGCAGGCTACCTTCCGCGGCCCTGCGGGCACATCGCTCTTCGGCTACTACACCTTCTCGCACGCCAACTCAGACATCTCCGGCACCAGCAATATCATCTTTCCCTCAAACTCTTCTCCGAACAATATTGTCGCCGACTACGGCCGCGCCAGCTTCGATGTCCATCAGCGCGTCTTCTTCGGCGGCAGCGCGCCGCTACCGTATCACATCGTCCTCAGTCCGTTCCTGATCGCCAATAGCGGCACACCCTTCAACATCACCCTCGGTGAAGATCTGAATGGTGACACCATCTACAACGACCGCCCCGCCTTCTGCAGTGCCACCACAACCGCAGTGAACACCGTCAACAGCAAATACGGCTGCTTTGACAAGGGAACAACGCTTGGGCAGCCACGCATTCCCATCAACTACGCGCAGGGTCCGGCACAGTTCACCTTGAACCTCCGCGTGACCAAGACCTTCGGCTTCGGCTCGTATCTGCACGGCCAGCAGCCGCAGGGCGGCAGTCACAGGAGCGGCGGCGAAAGCGGTGGTCTCGGCGCAGCGCCGTCCGGCGGTGGTGGCGGAGGACGCGGCGGTGGTGGCGGTATGGGATTCGGCGGTGGCGGCATGGGAGGCACCAATACCGGCCGCCGCTACAATCTCACCCTCGGCGCGCAGGCCTTGAACCTCTTCAACGTGGTGAACTACGCCCCGCCGCAGGGTGTGCTTAGCTCGCCGCAGTTCGGTCAGCAGACGCAGCTTGCCGGTGGCATCTACTCCAGCAACAGCGCCGTTCGCCGCATCTCGCTTCAGGCGAACTTCACCTTCTAAGTGCTGCGCGCACGGCGAATCGCTCGCTCCGCTCGCAAAAATAAAGAGGCAACGCTTAAGCGCTGCCTCTTTATTTGTCATCTACGTTTATTATTTGTCATCCTGAACGTAGCGAAGGACCTGCTTTTACCGCACCCTACGCGATCACAACCGTCTTCGCATTCATGAACTCGCGCATACCCGCCGCGCCGAGCTCGCGCCCATAGCCGGAGCTCTTAATACCGCCGAAGGGAAGCCGCGGGTCCGACGCGACCATGCTGTTCAGAAACACTGACCCAGCCTCCAACTCTGCCACGAACCTCTGCTGCTCTGCCGGATCGCGCGTCCAGGCAGACGCACCCAGGCCGAAGGGTGAATCGTTGGCCAGCTCGATGGCGTCGTCCACGCCATTGCATTTAAAGAGAAACGCCACCGGCCCGAAGAGCTCCTCCTTCGCAATCGATGCTCCACGTGGAACATTAGCGATCACCGTCGCCTCAAAGTAATTTCCCTTGCCCGCGATGCGCGACCCGCCGCACAGAATCCTTCCACCGGCGGAGAGCGCCGCTTGCACCTGCGTCTCCAGATCCTCCAGCAGCTTCGCCGTCGCCATCGGCCCCAGGTCGTTCGTTTCATTCATGGGATCGCCCACCTTCAGCGCCGCCATGCCCGCGACAAACCGCTGCTCGAACTCGTCGTAGATCGCCTCATCCACGATGAAGCGCTTGGCCGCGATGCAGGACTGTCCGGTATTCACCGTCCGTGCCTTCACTGCCGTCGTGACCGCAAGCTCCAGGTCCGCCGTCGGCATCACAATGAACGGATCGCTACCGCCGAGCTCCATCACTGTCTTCTTCAGCAGCCAGCCTGCCTGCGCGGCCACGGACTTTCCCGCGCGTTCGCTGCCTGTCACCGTCACCGCGGCCACGCGTTTGTCGGCGATCACTGCCTCCACCTGCTGTGCCCCGATGAGCAGCGTCTGAAAGCTCCCGCGGGGAAATCCGGCGCGGCGTATCAACGCTTCAATCGCCAGCGCGCACTGCGGCACATTCGACGCATGCTTCAGCAACCCCACATTGCCCGCCATCAGCGTCGGCGCGGCAAAGCGCATCACCTGCCAGAAGGGAAAGTTCCACGGCATGATCGCCAGCACCACGCCCAGCGGATCGTAGCGCACGTAGCTTCGGCTCGCTTCCGTGCGAATTACTTCAGGCGTCAGGATCTTCGCGGCGTTCGCGGCGTAGTAACGGCAGCCCAGCGCGCACTTCATCGCTTCGGCGCGCGCCGCCGTGATCGGCTTGCCCATCTCCTGCGTCATCAGCGCGGCCAGTTCGCCGCTCTCCTGCTCGATGAGCACGGCCAACTTGCGCATCCACAGCGCGCGGTCTTCAAGCGACGTCGCGGGATAGCTCTTCGCCGCGTCCGCCGCTACGGCGATCTTCTGCTGCAGCACGTCGTCGCTCAGCGCATCAAAGCTCCGCAGCACCTCGCCGTTCGCCGGATTGATGGATTGAATGGACATCAGTCGGATTGTACCGTGATGCGATTCCTTAAGACCAAGGCTTCAACTATCCACTCGCGAGAAACGCGAGCGCCACGCGAAGCGGTAAGAGTGCCCATGGCGCCGGACTTATTCGTTTGCCAGCTGCGCCAGCGCCTGCGCCAGCACCCGCGTGCCCATCGCGATCTGTTCCGGTGTCGAGTACTCATCCGGCTTATGGCTCACGCCGTTGCGGCAGGGAATGAAGATCATCGCGATCGGCGCGATCCGCGCCATGAACAGGGAATCATGGTACGCCCGGCTCACCATCTTCTTGTAGCTCAGCTTCTCCGCCTTGCAGATCGCCTCCACCACATCCACAATATGCGCCGACGACTGCGCCGGATCGTCCGCATTTACCTTGGTCTCCGTGATCTTCACGCCACGCCGCGCGGCAATCGCTTCGATCTCAGCGCGTACCCGCTGCATCACGCCCTCGCGCCGTGCCGGGTCGGTATCGCGAACATCCGCCTCCAGCAGGACGCGCGAAGGCACGGAGTTCACCGCTCCCGGATGCACCCGGCATAGACCAATCGTGCCGACTGTATTGATGGAGCCGGTGGCTAAAACATTTTTCTCAAGTGAAAGGATGATCTCGCTCGCGGCGCACAGTGCATCCTTGCGGTCCGGCATCAGCAGAGCGCCGGCGTGTCCGCCGAAACCTTCAATGAGAAATTTGTACCCGCTCGGCGCGGCGATGTCGGTCACGATCCCGATCTGAATGCCTTCGCGCTCCAGCAGCGGTCCCTGCTCAATGTGCAGCTCGACCCACGCGCTGTAGTAATCCTTGGGCAGTTTGACCGATGCCAGCGTTCCCGTAAAACCGCTCGCCGCGCGACGCTCGGCCATCGTCTTTTCGTCTTTGTCCTCCAGCGCATCCGCCTTCACCGGATCGATCGTCCCCGCCAGTAGCCGGCTGCCGATGCAGCCGATCCCGAAGCGCGTCGGCTCTTCCGAAGTGAACATCAGTAGTTCGACCGACCGCTTCGGCCGCAGCCCGCCTGCCTTGATGGCGCGCAGAGCCTCCAGGCCGCCCAATACACCCACCGTGCCGTCGTACATCCCGGCAAACGGAATCGCATCCGTATGCGAGCCCGTTCCCACGGCCGGCAACTCCGGGTGCGAACCCTCCAGCCGGATGAACGTGTTGCCCACCGCATCCTCACGAACCTTCAGGCCAGCATCCTTCGCGAGTCCCTTCAGCCATGCCCGCGCCTTCATATCGTTCTCGCTGAAGACCACGCGCGTCACTGCAACATCCTCCGGCTTTGCCGGGTCCTGCTCGCAATCGGTGATGCGGCTCAGCGTCTTCAGCTCCGCCAGCAGGCGCGCCGCGTCGATTGCAATCGCATTGCTCACTTCAACAGACATTCTCTTCTCCAGTTTTAAATCCAACCCCACCATCAAACCAATGGGTGCCGGTTCCAGTCCTTATAGATTAAATACTTTGCCGGCGTCTTGCCCACGGCGCAGAACCATTGCGGACAGTACGGCGCCATCCAGATGAAGTCGCCCTTCTGCACCGGATACCACTTGTCGCCCAGCCGGTAGACGCCGCCGCCCTCGAGCATCAGCAGGCCATGCTCCATCACGTGGATCTCCACCTGGCTCAGCCCCGCGCCCGGCTGATACTCCATCGTGTTCACAGCGAAATCGATCGAAGGCGAATCCGGCAGCAGCGAGCGCACCTGCACCCACGCATCATCGAGCAGCGCCACCGGCGCGGTGTTCTGTTCCTTGCCGATCACGATCTCCGCAATCGCCGCGCCGCCCGCCGCCTTGTAGACCTTTTCGATCACCGCCACGCGGCTCTTTTTCGCGGCCTTCACCGAATGCGCCGTGCCCGCGGGCAGATACGCATACCCGCCGGCGAGCAGGGGGTGATCCTTGCCGTTCGCATCCACATGCACCGCGCCTTCGATCACATACAGAAAGCGCTGCGTGAACGCGGGCACCAGCCCAAGCGCGCCGCCGCTCTCCATCTCGGCCGTGTACTGCGTGAAGCCCGCGCCCGCGGCCGGCCCTACGTGGATCACCGCGGTCGCGTTCTTCATTCCGGGCAGCGGCGAACGCACAAAACTGTCCGGCGTCAGCAGAAGATGATCGCGTTCGTGCGCGCTGCGCGTGTGTCCAAGCCCGTGTATGTCCATCGCTGTCTCCCGTGCTACCTCTGGCTCGCCGCAAGCATCTCCAGAAACTTTATTCCAGCCGCCAGTGCCTGCTCCACATCGCCCGTTACAACGCTCTCATCCGGATGATGACTCAGCCCGCCCGGCGAACGCAGAAACAGCATCGCTGCCGGCATATGCGGTGCAACCATCATCGCATCATGGCCCGCGCCGCTCACCATCTTTCGCGCAGGCACCCCGGCGGCCTTCACCGCGGCGGCCAGAGTCTCCGTCAGTCGAGCATCCATCGGCACCGCCGCCTGCTCTGACATTGTTTTATTCGTTACGCGCACACTCCGCTTTTTTGCGATGCTTTCCGCCGTTGCAAAAAAATACTGTAGAGCTTCTTTACGAACA
>DATMLK010000042.1:0-17827 GCA_035570215.1 Acidobacteriaceae bacterium | reverse complement strand
CGAAGAAACACGACCGGTTGCTGGAGCTGGCGGCCAGACATGCTCTGGCGGAAGAGGGTGGCGGCGCGGAGCGGCGGGCGCGGGAGACGAAGGCGGGCAAAATGTCGGCACGGGAGCGGGTGCTGTTTCTACTGGACGAGGGCACGTTCGAGGAGACGGACAAGTTCGTTACGCATCGCGCCACGGATTTTGGGATGGACGAGCAGCGCGTGCCGGGGGATGGGTTCATCACCGGGTACGGGCGCGTCGAGGGGCGTGTGGTGTTCGTGTTCGCGCAGGACTTTACGGTCTTCGGCGGAAGTTTGAGTGAGACGAATGCAGCGAAGATCGTGAAGCTGATGGATATGGCGGTGAAGGTGGGCGCGCCGATCATCGGGCTGAACGATTCCGGTGGAGCGAGAATCCAGGAGGGCGTGGTCTCGCTGGCGGGGTACACGGACATCTTTCTGCGGAACACGCTGGCGAGCGGCGTGGTGCCGCAGATCTCGGCGATCATGGGGCCGTGCGCGGGCGGAGCGGTATATTCGCCGGCGATCACGGACTTCACGCTGATGACGGAGAAGACGAGCTACATGTTCGTGACCGGGCCGGAGGTGATCAAAACGGTGACGCACGAAGATGTGACCAAGGACGAGCTGGGCGGCGCGGTGACGCATAACGAGATCAGCGGCGTGGCGCACTTTATGGCGGGCGATGATGCTGAATGTTTGGCGATGGTGCGGGAGCTGCTGAGTTTTCTGCCGAGCAACAATCTGGATGATGCGCCGCGGAAGGTTTCGACGGACCCGATCGATCGGGCGGATGCGGCGCTGGATTCGATCGTTCCCGATGAGAGCAACCAGCCGTACGACATGAAGGACGTGATCTGCAAGATCGTGGACGGCTTAGATCCCAACAGCAACACCGGGTACTTCTTCGAAGTGCAGGAGCACTTTGCGAAGAACATCGTGGTGGGATTTGCGCGGCTGGATGGGCGCAGCGTGGGGATCGTGGCGAACCAGCCGGCATTTCTTGCCGGGGTGCTGGACATCAACGCCAGCGTGAAGGCGGCGCGGTTCGTGCGCTTCTGCGATGCGTTCAATATTCCGCTGATCACGTTTGAAGATGTGCCGGGGTTTCTGCCGGGGACGCAGCAGGAGCACGGCGGGATTATCCGGCATGGGGCGAAGCTGCTGTATGCGTTCGCGGAGGCGACGGTGCCGAAGCTGACGGTGATCACACGCAAGGCGTACGGCGGAGCGTACTGCGTGATGAGTTCGAAGCATCTGCGGACGGATGTGAATCTGGCGTGGCCGATGGCGGAGATCGCGGTGATGGGGCCGGAGGGTGCGGTGAACATCGTCTACAAGCGCGAGCTGGAGGATGTGGTGAAGACGGCGCAGGCGGTTTGGCCGCAGGGAAAACCCTTTACGGAAGAGGAGAAGATCGCGATCCTGGCGGAGACGCGCGCGGAGAAGATCGAGGAGTTCCGCGAGCGGTTCGCGAATCCGTATGTGGCGGCGGAGCGCGGGTATATCGATGCGGTGATCAAGCCCAGCGATACGCGGCGGAGGTTGTGCGTGGCGCTGGGGATGCTGGAGGGGAAGCGCGAGGTTTCTCCGAAGCGGAAGCATGGGAATATACCGCTATGATGCGAAAAGCAAAAACTTACCACGGATTAGAGACAAAAGAACACGGATCAACGCGGATAGGACACGAGAGTGTTTTGTCCGCGTTTGCTTTTGGGTGTTAGGAAGCCTGGCGCGGCATGGGCGGTGCGAGGGTTCGTCGGGATTCTTTCCTTCGGCTTCGCTCAGGACAGGCTCTCCGAAGGCGCTCCTCAGAATGACGACCACATTATTTTGTTGCCACGACTGGCTTGCCTTTTTCGTTTAAGGCGATGCGGGCCATGGGGGTCTGGTGGTCGTGGGTGAAGAGGACGAGCCAGTCTTCGGGGATGGCGCGCTGGTAGAAGCGCTTGCGCTCTTCGATGACGCGCATGGGGTCGAGGTCGAAGCCCATGCACCAGGTGGTGTCGAGGTGGTGCGCGGTGGGGATGAGGTCGGAGATGTAGCAGGCGTGCTGGCCAGCGGACTCGATGTGGATGGCCATGAGCTGGGCGGTGTGTCCGGGGAAGACTTCGACGCTGACGCCGGGGGCTATTTCTGGAGCGGTGGCGATGATTTCGTTGGTGAGGAGCGTCATCTGACCGTTGGCGATGAGGGGATCGTAGTTGGTCGAGATATAGCTGACCTTGTCGCGCTCGTATTGCTTGTGGCCGTGGGCGACCTCGCCGGCGTGGGCGAAGTAGCGCGCGTTGGGGAAGGTGGGTGTGACGGTGCCGTCGGGGTGGAGGGTGGTGTTCCAGCCGCAGTGGTCGAAGTGGAGATGGGAGTTGATGACGATATCGACTTCTTCGGGCTTGATGTTCGCGGCTGCGAGAGATTGCGGCAGAAGCTCCTGGTTGCCCTGGAGCTCGCGCATCTTCGGGGATTGCTTGTTGCCGACGCCGGTCTCTATCGCGATGGTGTGTTTGCCAGTGCGGACGATGACGGTGTTGAGGCCGAGGAGGATGCGGTTGTACTCGTCGGCTGGGGCGCGCTTGCTCCACAAAGTTTTAGGAACGACGCCGAACATGGCGCCGCCGTCGAGCAGGTAGATGCCGTCGGTGCAGACGGTGAGTTCGAAGTCGCCGAGGGTGGTGCGGGCGCGGATGAGGTTGGAGTCGGTGGGTTTGTAAGCTGGGTGCATCGTTTCAAGAGTGTAGCAATGATAAAGCGGTCGTCGCTACGCGACGATGTCTCACATATGCGCGATGAGGCTGCGCATATATGGGGCACCCAGATTATTCAACTATTTCAGATTCGTCTCGAAGTACTGGAGGATGTGGTTGAAGAGGTTGACGCGGTCGGTGTAGCCGGCGATGGAGTGGGTCTTGCCGGGGAAGAGCTCGAGGTCGAAGGGAATCTGTGCGTTGATGAAGGCCTGCTGCTGCTGCATGGAGTTGCTGAGGTGGACGTTGTCGTCACCAGTGCCGTGGATGAGGAGGAGTTTGCCGTGCAGCTGCGCGGCGGCCTTCAGGGTGGAGCCGGCGTCGTAAACCTTCGCGTTGTCAGCGGGCAGGCCAAGGTAGCGCTCGGTGTAGATGGAGTCATAGAGCTGCCAGTCGGTGACGGGAGCGACGGCGACGCCGGCCTTGAATCGTGCAGGTTCTCCTGCCGCGGCGCTGTGTTCCATGGCGTACAGAGTGAACGTTCCGCCCCAGCTCCAACCCCAGAAGCCGATGCGCGCAGGGTCGAGTTGCGGATAGAGCTTCAGGATCTGGTCGAGCGCGGTGAGCTGGTCTTCAAGCTGGACGGGGCCGAAGTTGTTGAAGGCGGCCTGCTCGAAGTCGCGGCCACGCTCGCCCATGCCGCGGTTGTCCACGTGGAGAACGGCGAAGCCGTGCTGGCTAAGGAGCTGATCGAAGAGTGCATCGCCGCCGCCCCAGGAGTTGGTGACGGATTGCTCGTGCGGACCGCCGTAGGGGTTGAGGATGAGCGGGATCTTTTCTCCGGCGTTGGGCGGCAGAATCAAAGAAGCGTAGAGCGTGGTGATCTTGTCCGCGGCTTTGAGTTGGAGTTGCCGCGGTGCGATGGGTGTGTAGCCGAGATCGGTGAGAGTCTTTGGCCTCCAGATAGTAGTGCAGCTCTGGGCGAGATCGCAGAGCGAGACGGTGTAGGGCGAGAGCGTGCTGCCGGCCATGTCGATGAAGTTTCTGTTATCGGGTGCAAGCTCAATGTAGTGCGTGCCGGGGCTGGCGGTGAGTTCTTTCTTTCCGGTTCCATCAAGCTGGATAGTCCAGAGTGCGTTTTCGAGAGGGTTGCCTTCGTTGGAGGTGTAGAAGACGGTGCTTGTTTTGGGATCGACGCTAAGGAGCTCGTCGACTTCGTAGCCGCCGGTGGTGAGCTGCTGTGTGAGCGTGGCGGTGGTGTCAAGGGGATGTCTGGCGTCGATGGTGTAGAGGTAGAGATGCGTGTGGCCGCTGTGCCAGGACTTCAGGATGAAGCGAGAGTCGTCGATGAAGGTGACGTCGTAGTTGGTGTCGAGGTATTTGCTGTCGTAGCCGTCGAAGATGAGGTGCGACTTGCCGCTGGTGGCGTCGGCGAGGTAGAGGCTCAGGTGCTTCTGGTCGCGGGTGAGGACCTCGACGTAGAGAGTCTGCGCATCGACCCAGCCGAAGCGCGGGATGTAGTCGTTGCCGGCGGACTGAGGAATATCGAGCCACTTCGTTTTGCTGCCTTTGGCGCTGACAACGCCGACGCGGACGCTGGGGTTGGGGTCGCCGGGCTGGGGGTAGCGCTGCATGTCGACGGTAGCGTGGGTGCCGCTGAGATCGGGAAGCGGATACTCGGGGACTTTGGTCTCGTCGGCTTGAAGGTAGGCGATGCGCTGCGAGTCGGGCGACCAGAAGTAGTTGCTGCGGACGTCGAGCTCTTCGAGATAGACCCAGTCGACCTCGCCGTTGAGGAGCGTGTCGCCCGCTGTATTGGTGAGGTTGCGCTCGTTGTGCGAGTCAGGAGTGGCAGGGGCGACGTAGAGGTTGTGGTCGCGGAGGTAAGAGATGGATCTGGCGTCGGGTGAGAACCTGGGGTCGTCGCCGGAGCCGTTCTGAGTGTCGACGATGCGGGTGGCGGTCTGCGAGGCGACATCGTAGAGGGAGATGACGCCGCCGGCGTCGAGGATGAGGTGTTTGGAGTCGGCGGCCCAGGTGTAGCTGGGCATGCCGTAGCGGGCACGGTGGTCTTTGTCTTTTTCGGAGAGCGGCGTGGCGGAGGCGAGCTTGTCCTGTGTCGCAAGCACGGAGATCTTGCCGGTGGCGGTGTCGAGCGCGAGCAGGTCGCCGGGCTTTCCCGGGAGAGACGAGCCGACGGTGTCGTCTGGCGCGAGGAAGGTGAGGAGTTTGCCGTCGGGCGACCACTCGATGCTGCGGGGCGGCGTGCCGGTGGGGCCACCGTCTTTGAAGATGTCTTCGACGGTCCAGGGTTTCTGGGCGTGGGCGGCGGCGAGGGCGAGGAGGATGAAGAGGGCCGTACGCTTCATGAAGGAATTGTACGTTCGCTGAGCTAAAAACTTAACAGTGATGACGGTGATAAGGGCTGATTGCGGGGATAAAAGCAAAGCCTTCCACGGATGGTCGCGGAAGAGTACGGATTGTCACGGATTTAAAGGCATAAAGACGATAAGAGGTAAATGTAAAGGCGGTCGTGCTTCGCGCGATGCCCACCTTAGCCGCGATACAACCGCGGCGAAGATGGGGCACCCAGATTTTTGGCTAGTGCATGGGGGCGTCGCCGGCGGGCTTCTTGATCTTGCCGATGAGGGCGACGAAGGGCAGCATCAGGAAGCAGCCGATGGAGAGCATGGCGATGATGTCCAGGTAGGAGAGCATCTGGGCCTGGCGGAACATCTGCTGGTAGATGTAGGCCTGCGCCATGAAACCGGCGGAGTTGGCGTTGGGCGCCAGACCGTGGGTGACGAAGACCTGACCGAGCGCCTGGATGCGCTGCTGAAAGGCCGGGTCCGCCGGCGTGAGGTTGCGGATCATGTTGGACTCGTGCGCCTGGGTGCGGCGGGCGAGCTCGGTGGCGACGAAGGCGGTGCCGCAGCTGCCGCCGATATTACGCGCGAGGTTGGTGAGGCCGGATACGTCGTTGTTCTGGGTCTGGGGGACGCCGGTGTAGGCGATGGTGTTGATCGGAATGAAGAGGAAGGCGAGGCCGCTGGCCTGAAAGACGCGCAGCATGGCGACATAGCCGTAACTGACTTCGAGGTTGAGCGTGTGCATCAGGAGCAGGGCGCAGCCGACGGTGAGGAAGCCGGTGGCCATGAGATAGCGCGCATCGACTTTGCCGATGAGGAAACCGACGAGGGGCATCATGAGCATGGTCATAAAGCCGCCGGGGGACATGGCAAAGCCGGCGAGCTCGGCGGTGTAGCCCAGCAGCAACTGCACGAACTGCGGGATGAGCACGGTGGTTCCGTAGAGAGCGAAGCCAAGCACGAACATGAACAGGAAGGAGATGGCGAAGGTCTTCCGCTTGAAGAGCGTCAGGTTCAGGATGGGCTTGTGGCCGACGCGGAGCTGCCGCATCTCCCAAAAGATGAGCGTGATGAGCGCGGCGGCGCAGGCGATGAGAAAGAAGACGATGATGTGCGAGCCGAGCCAGTCATCCTCCTGCCCTTTGTCGAGGATGAACTCGAGCGAGCCGAAGCCGATGCCGAGCAGGGCGAAGCCGAAGTAGTCAAGATTGAGGCCGCGCTTCTTGGCTAGGGCGACCTCTTTATCCACCCAGGGGGGATCTTCGACGAGGCGGTTGGTGAGGAAGAGCGAGAGGATGGCGACGGGGACATTGATGAAGAAGATCCAGCGCCAGTCATAGTTATCGGTGATCCAGCCGCCGAGGGTGGGGCCGATGGCAGGCGCAACGACGACGGCGAGTCCGTAGAGCGCAAAGGCCTGGCCGCGCTTGGCGCCGGTGAAGGTGTCGGCGAGGATGGACTGCTCGCTGGGAGCCAGGCCGCCGCCGCCCGCGCCCTGCAGAACGCGGAAGAAGATGAGCAGCGGCAAGGACGGCGCCAGTCCGCAGAGCATGGAACTGATGCCGAAGAGGACGACGCAGATCATATAGAACTTCTTGCGGCCGATGAAGGTGGTGAGGTAGCTGGAGGCTGGGAGAATGACGGCGTTGGCGACGAGGTAGGAGGTAAGGACCCATGTGGCCTCGTCCTGCGATGCGCCGAGGCCGCCAGCGATGTGCGGGAGGGCGACGTTAGCGATGGAGGTGTCGAGGACCTCCATGAAGGTGGCGAGGGTGACGGTGATCGCGATGGCCCAGGGATTTGCCTTCGCGCGCCAGGGTTTGGCTGGGGCGTCGACGGTGCGGGATTGGCCCGGCATCTGGTCTGAGGTGAGGGCGGACGTACTCATCTGTGCTTTTTTAGAGTCTCATACGCGCTGAGGAGATGCAGAAAAAGAGTAAAAGACAAGACAAAAGCAGGTCCCTCCCCCTTCGACTCGCGTTGCTCGCTCAGGGTGCGGGATGACAAATAAAAATATGGCAGGGATGCTAGACTGCGGATTCATTGAGGATTGGGAAAATGCAGCGTGATTTGGATGAACTGATCGAGTTGCAGGCCTGCGATGGCGAGATCGCGCGGCTTTCGTCTGAGATCGCTGCGCTGCCGGGAAAGATCGCGGCGATCGAGACGGCGCTGGCGGCGGCGCGCGCTACGCTGGCCACCGCGGAGAAAGGATTGAAGGCTGAGGAGGTCGCGCGACGGAGCCAGGAGTCCGACGTGAAGGACCATCAGCTGAAGATCAAAAAATACCGCACGCACATGGATACGGTGCAGAACGATGCGCAGCTGAAGGCGCTGGAGCATGAGATCGCATTCGCGGAGAAGGCAATCAGCTCGCTGGAGGACGCCGAGCTCGAGAGCATGGAGCGTACTGAAGGTCTGGAGGTTGCGAAGAAGAAGGCGAGCGAGGATGTTGAGAATCAGAGCGGGATCCTTGCGCGCACGAAAGACGATGCCTCGGTGGTGAAGAGTTCGCATGAGGCCATGCTGGTTTTGCTGAAGAAAGAGCGTGAGCGATTGCGCGGGCTGGTGAGCGAAAAGGCGCTGGCGGATTACGATCGCGTGGCCAAGGCGAAGAAGACGGGTCTGGCGGCGGCGTGGGACCAGAAGTGTTCGGCGTGCCAGATGATGGTGCGGCCGCAGCGGTGGAACGATCTGCGCAATGCAGATATCGAAACGCCCATTCCGTGCGAGACCTGCGGGCGGCGGCTCTACTATGACGTGGGACATGGCACGGATGCCGCCAAGGAGCGCGTCGCATTAAAAGCTCTGGAGAAGCTGGCGTGACGAAGCCGAGAGGCGTTTCTGAAAGACTGAGAATCTGCGTGGACATGGATGACACGATGGCGGACACCGTCGGCGAGCATCTGTCGCGCTACAACGCGGAGCATGGACTGGCCATTACCAAGAGTGATCTGCATGGCAAGTGGCTGTGGGACCATGTGCCGGAGGAGCATCGCGAATTTCTGTTGCGCACCATGCGCAGCGATGATTTTTTTGAGGAGTTGCATGTGTTGCCCGGCGCGGTGGAGGTGCTGGAGCGTCTGCAGGAGCACTACGAGATCTTTGTAGCGACGGCGGCGATGGAGTTTCCGAACTCGTTCGCCTCGAAGTTCCGCTGGCTGCAGAAGAATTTTCCGTTCCTCTCGTACAGGAACTATGTGTACTGCGGCGACAAGAGCATTCTGCATGCAGATTACCTGGTCGACGACATGCCGCGGTATCTGCAGATGTTCAGCGGGCAGGGCGTGCTGTTCTCCGCGCCGCATAATGCGCTGGCGACGGGGTATCCGCGGGTGGAGAACTGGGTCGAGGTGGAGAGTTATTTTTTGCCGGGCGGTATTGCCCGTACGAGCAAAAAACGTACCACGGATTAAAAACAAAAGACCACGGATTTAAAAGCAAAGGCAAAGATGGATCAAAGCAAAACCAAAAGGCTGCGCATTGTGCGCAGCCTTTTGTTGAGCAAATGACTTTCAAGCGAAACAGTTCTTTAGATGAGGCGTGTGGGCCGTGAAGAGGCGGTGCTCTTGATGGCGTTGCCGCTCATCTTGACGGGACTGGCCTCGGCGCTGGCGGCCGGGGTTTCGTCTTTCTGTCCGGTCGCGTCGGCAGTGGGAGGCTTGCGCAGGCCGTTGCTGGTGCGCGGGGCGGCGTTGGGCTGCATGGTGATGATGAGCGCGCAGGCGGGAACCTTGCCGGCGCAGCGGTAGCTATGGCTGGTGCCGGCGTCAAAGTAAACGGAGTCGCCGGGCTCAAGCTCGGTGGTCTGCTCGCCGTGCTGCAGGCTGAGGGTTCCGTGGAGCATGTAGAGGAACTCAAAGCCGGCGTGCATGTGCGGGCGGACGGTCTGTCCGGTCTTCAGCGGGAGGAACTCCGCGTGATAGGGATCGATCTGACGGTCGGGCACGAGGAAGGCGAGCGACTCAAAGTAGTAGGTCGGGTCGTCGACGCCGGTCTGCGGAAGCTTCATGCGTTCGTGGCGGCGGTGCACGCGGAAGAGCGCGACGGGGTCGGCCTCAAAGAAGTACGAGAGATCCTTGGAGAAGACCATGGCGATGCGTGCAAGGTTGCGCAGCGTGGGGACGACGCGGCCTGTCTCAAGCTGCGAGAGGAAGCTGGCGGAGAGGCCGGTGTGGCGGCCGAGTTCGACCAGGCCCATGGAGCGCTTGAGGCGGAGGCGCTTGATGCGCTCGCCGATGCGTTTTTCGGAGATGAAGGCCTCGGCGGTTTCGGGGGCAATCTGCTGGACCGGGTGCGCGGCCTGACGGGCGGCCTTGGGGTCAATCAGCGGTTCGTGAGGATCGGGCATAGAATGTGCTGCTGACATGGCGTACCTCCAATAGAACAAACACCTGAGCAAGAGAAACCACGTGCAGGTACTTCACTTTGTAGAAAGATGTGTGCGCGGCATCAAAGGGTTGCCACTCTTTCTGTCATATATGGGTACGCGGAAAGGATGCCTGCGGATTGACCGGCCGATGCCGCGCCAGCCGGGTAAACCCTTTGGATTGGCGGCGATTCCAATCCGGGTGGAGAGGAATATGGGCCCGGAGACAGAGAGGGGGACAAAGGGAGTATGCGATACCAGGGAATCAGGGAGGGGATGGCCGCTCTTAGTAGAAGTCGGCGCAGCTCAGGAAGTAGCCGCAGGTGCGGCAGATGAGTTTGCAGCGGCTGTCCTGCAGGCGGGAGGAGCAGGTGGGGCAGTAGACTTGATGGTGGTCACGGGATTCGAGCGGGCAGACCTCCGCGGGTGGCTCGTGTGTCTGTGGCCCGGTGTGGGTAGAATCCGTCACGCGGACAGGATAGCGCGAGTTGGTGCTGCGCGCACGTGCTTTTGTGGCGATTTGAGAGGGTGAGATTCTTCCGCTTCGTAAGCTCAGCGTCAGAATGACAAATCTAAAGACAAAAGCAGGTCTCACCGCTGCGCTACGGGATGACAAGAGTTAATATGGAAATTGAGAAGGAAACCTAAGGAGAACATTATGGATCGCAGCGCGAATGCAGTTTGGAAGGGCAGCCTGAAAGAGGGCAAGGGAAGCATCTCAACCCAGAGTGGAACGCTGAAGGAGGCGCAGTACTCCTTCGGTACGCGGTTTGAGAACGGCGTAGGCACGAATCCGGAGGAGCTGATCGCGGCGGCGCATGCGGGATGTTTTTCGATGGCGCTGAGCGCGCAGCTAGGTACGGCGGAGCTGACGCCGGAGTCGATCGAGACCACCGCGGTAGTGACGCTGGAGAAGACCGACGCCGGGTTCACGGTGACGAAGATCCACCTGACGACCAAAGCGAAGGTTCCCGGCGCGACGAAGGAGAAGTTTGACGAGCTGGCGGGCAATGCGAAGAAGGGTTGCCCGATCTCGCGGCTGCTGGCAGCGGCGGAGATCACGCTGGACGCAACCTTAGTCTAGGCGCCGTGGGCGCTTTAACTGCTTCGCGTGGCCTGCGCGATACGCAGGAATCAAAGCGTATAAATCACAAGAAAAGCCACGGTGCGAGCCGTGGCTTTTTGCTTGCGCCGGATACCTCATGGGCTAAAGCCCGGATCGTGCCGATACTTCTTAATGCGCGGGCTGAAGCCCGCACCTGCCCCTTCGCGATGCTCAGGGCCAGGATGACACCTTCCATAAGAGGGAATGCTCTTATTCCGGCGAGTGGGTCTTGATGTAGTTGCGGAGAGTGAGGTTGATATCGAGCGCCTTCTGGACGCCGCTGTCAAGCATGCGGTGCCACTCGATGGCTGGCTCCTTCAGGCCGACGGTGCCGAGAAGATAGCTGGTCTGCACGATGATCTCGAGCGCATTGGAGAGGTCGTGCGCGAGCTTGCGAATCTCAAGCGCGTGATCTTCGGGAATGGCTGCGTCGTGGGGCGGGAGAGAATCGGCCATACGGTCCAGGACTCCGTTCTGTGGGACTTCAGCGACGCGGCTAGTGCGGTTGGCGGGCCAGCAGCAAGTCTAAACGCCGAGGGGCGAGTGCGTCGAATGGGCGTGTGCAGTCCGGGCCCGCGATTGACATGGAGATACGGGTTTGAAACACTAGGAACTCGCTGCCCCTGACTCTGGCCCAGCCTGGCCGTTGAGTCCTTCCGAATGGAAATTGGTGTTGCAGAGAAGTGCCGAAGTGGCGGAATTGGCAGACGCGCGTGGTTCAGGTCCACGTACTCGCAAGGGTGTGGAGGTTCGAGTCCTCTCTTCGGCACCAAAAGTTCAGGTTTGGCTTGATGCGGGCGCGGAGATCTACACTCCGCGCCCGGTCTGTTTAACCCTGAACATCCTTCTTTCGGGTGATGTTACGAGTTGCAGGCTCATCAACAGATGGTTTTGATGATGCGTGTGGCGGAGTCAGCAGGGGAGTTTCCAAAATTGAATCAGTGGTTTAGCCGCTCAGGGAAAGGGTGCCGAACCGTCCGGCAAGTGGGTTACCTTTTGTAACTAAAGTGCCATTTATACCCCATATAACTGAGGACTAAGGTAACTACAAGTAACCTACACCGAAGGCGGGTAACCTTGTGGCACTTAGCTCTGTGAAACGCGTTGTTTCCTTGTTCGAAAAGAAGCTCTTTACGGGTGTGGCCGTCGCATTGTTTACGATGCTGCCCCTTACCGCATACGCGCAAGGGACCTATTCCTTTACGGGCATGACGGCCGTAGGATCGTCCGCTGCAGTCGTGAATGTGCCGGTCACATTCACAGGCTCCGGTGTCATCTCCTCCATCCGGGTGTTGACGGGCGGCATTGCCCACCTGGACTATACCGACACGGGCGCAGGCACCTGCACGGGCAGCACAGCAAATTGGATTTCCGGGCAGACTTGCACGGTCTCCGTGCGCTTTCTCCCCACTGTCCCCGGCGAACGCCGCGGCGCGATCATGGCGGTGGATAGCCACGGCGCGCCGCTGGCTGTCGAATATCTGTACGCCGTGGGGCAGGGCCCGGTGGGCGTGATGTTGCCGGGCATCATCAGCACGGTTGCCGGCGACGGCAGCTGGATCTATGCAGGGGACGGCATAGCGGCAGACGGCGCGTCAATCTTTCTTCCGAGCGGCGTGGCCATAGATGCGGCGGGAAACCTGTTCATCGCCGACTCCAGCAACAACCGCATTCGCAGGGTGGATGCCATGAGCGGATTAATCTCCACCGTGGCCGGCAACGGCAATCCCGGCTTCTCCGGAGACAACGGGCTGGCGGTCAATGCGTCGATCGACAATCCAAGCGCGCTTCTGTTGGATGGCGCGGGCAATCTCTACATTGCAGACAGCAACAACAACGTGGTGCGCATGGTGAATGCGGCTACGGGCATCATCACGACGGTGGCCGGAATCGGCGGGCAGCAGGGACGCTCGGGTGATGGCGGCGCAGCTACACTGGCGTTGCTGAACACGCCGGAGGGCCTAGCCTTTGACGCAGCCGGCAATCTGTATATCGCGGACACAGGCAATAACGTGGTGCGCAGGGTGAACGCTGCCGGCACGATCTCCACCTTTGCAGGCAGCGGCGGCCAGGGATACAACGGTGACGGCATCAGCGCGACCGCCGCGGAGCTGAACGCGCCGTGGGGCCTGGCGGCCGCGGGCAACGATCTCTATATCGCAGACCTCAGCAACAACCGCATCCGCATGGTGAGCGCCGGCATTATCTCAACGGCGGCAGGCACGGGTCAGCCGGGCGCGCTCGGCGATGGGCAGAGCGCTCTGCAGGCGCAGCTCGACAATCCCGCAGGCGTTGCCGTGGATGTGGGCGGCAATCTGTATATCGCAGACGCCGGCAACAACCGTGTGCGCAAGGTGAATGCGGTTACGAACAACATCAGCACCATCGCCGGAACGGGCACCCAGACCTTCAGCGGTGATGGCGGGCCGGCGAACCAGGCCGGAGTCTACGGTCCCTATGCTGTCACGCTCGACGGCCTGGGCAATCTGTATGTGGCGGACGTCTTCCACAACCGCATCCGCGAGATCGCCAGCACGCAGTCCATCCAGATGTTTCCGGCGATACGCGTAGGCCGCGTCTCCACGCCGCAGCCGCAGACGTTTGAGAACGACGGCAACGCTCCCTTGATCTTTACGTCGATAGCCGGTGTCACCAACGGCGCGGTGGATGCGGCGACGACAACCTGCCTGACGACGACACCGCTGGCGGTCTCCACCGCCTGCATCGTGGGTGCGGAGTTTGCGCCGACGGTGACCGGAAAGACGGTGACGGGCTCGATCAATCTCAATTCCAATGCCGCGAACACTCCGGGCACGATCCTGCTGAGCGGCGAGGTGGACACGCTCGACCCGACGGTGGTCACGCTTGCATCGAGCAGCAATCCGGCCGCGCTTGGCGCGGCAATCACGTTCACAAGTAATGTGACGGCCAGCGGCACGGCTCCGACCGGCACGGTGAAGTTCCTGGACGGAACGACACAGATCGGCAGTGCGACGATGAACGGGGCAGGCACGGCGAGTTTTACGACGACGTCGCTCAGCCTGGGGCAGCATTCCATCACGGCGGTCTACAGCGGTGATGCGAACAGCAATCCGGGCACATCGACGGTATTGACGGAGTCTGTAAAGCAGACGACGGCGACGGCCCTGACCACCAGCGCGGCGAGCGTCGTGAACGGCACATCGGTTACGTTCACGGCCACGGTGAGCGCAGGCGTGATGCCGACGGGAAGCGTGATCTTCCAGGACGGCACAACGGCGATCGGCAACGGAGTTTTGAGCGCGGGTGGAGTTGCGACGTTTACCACGACGGCGCTCACGCCCGGTCCGCACACCATCACCGCCCTGTATGAGGGCGACGGCGACAGCCTGACGAGCACCTCGGCAGTGGTTGCGGAGAAGGTGACGGCAGTGACGGCGGTGACGGTGATCTCTTCGGCCGATCCTTCGAGCGCCGGCGCCTCGGTGCAATTCACCGCAACCGTAACGGCGACGGGCAGCAATGGTTCGACGGGCGCGATCACCGGAGCCATCACCTTCATGGACGGGTCTATAACGCTGGGTACGGGAACACTGAGCGGTTCGGACGTTGCAACCTTCAGCACGGCAACGCTCTCGCTCGGGGCGCACAGCATTACGGCGAGCTATGCGGGTGGAACCTACTACACGGCCAGCACATCGCCGGTACTGACGCAGACGGTGCAGCAGGCGACGACGTCGACGATGCTGGCATCAAGCGCGAACCCGTCCATCGTGAATGCGTCTGTGACCTTCACGGCCACGGTGGTGGGGACCGGTGCGGCTCCGACGGGCGCGGTGACCTTCAAGGACGGCGCCACGACGCTGGGTACGGGAACATTGAACGGCGCGGGCAAGACGAGCTTTTCGACCAACACGCTTGCGGTGGGATCGCACAGCATCGTCGCGGCGTATGGAGGCGACACCAATAATGTGGCGAGCGACTCGACCGCGATGACGCAGGTGGTGAACAAGGCCACCTCGGCCACGGTACTTGTGGCTACGCCGAATCCGTCATCGCAGGGCGTATACGTGCAGTTCACCGCGGTGGTGACGAGCAATGGAACCGCGCCGACGGGAACGGTTTCGTTCATGGAAGGAACCGCGACGCTTGGCTCGGCCACGGTGGGCGCGGGCGGGGTTGCCACATGGAGCACGAATTCCCTGACGATGGGCCAGCACACCATCGTGGCCGTCTACCAGGGTGACGCGGCGAACAACACCAGCACCTCGGCTTCACTGCAGCAGAATGTTCTGCCGGTGACGAGCGTCGGACTCTCCTCCAATCAGAATCCGGGGACCGCGGGCGCGGCTGTAACCTTCACGGCGACGGTGACCGGCCAGGGCACGGTGCCGACGGGGACGATCACCTTCCGCGACGGTTCGACTGTGATCGGCACGAGTGCACTGAATGGGCAGGGCGTGGCGACACTGACGCTCTCTACATTGAGCGTGGGCGCGAACAGCATTACGGCGAGCTACGGTGGCGATGCCGCGAATGCCTCAAGTACGTCAAACGCGTACGCGGAGACGATCCAGCAGGCCACGTCGCAGACGGTACTGACGGCGACGGCAAGCACGATCACGCGCGGCTCGGCAGTTACGCTGACGGCGACCGTGACCAGCAACGGCGGCACACCGGGCGGCAGCGTGGCCTTTATGGACAACGCGCAGCCGCTGGGTACGAGCGCGCTGAACGGCTCGGGAGCGGCGAGCCTTACGACCTCCGCACTGACCGTGGGACAGCACTCTATTACCGCGGCGTATGCAGGTGATGCGAACGACACGGGCAGTAACTCGACCGTGATCGTGGAGACGGTATCGCAGGCGTCGCCTTCGATACAGATCAACTCCAGCATCAATCCTTCGCTGGCCAGCAGCGGCGTAACGTTTACGGCGACGCTGAAGAACGGCGTGGCGACGCCGGCGGGAACGGTGACATGGTATGACGGAACGACGGTGCTGGGCACGAGTGCGATGAGCGCATCGGCGGCCAGCTTCAACGCGAACACATTGACCGTGGGCCAGCACGCCATCTCGGCCGCATACAGCGGCGACGTGAACAATGCGCCGGCGACCTCGGGCGTACTGAACCAGGCGGTGCAGCAGGCGACGACGACAACGGTACAGTCGAATGCGAACCAGTCGATTGCCGGAACCAACACGCACTTTACCGCGACAGTAGCCGGCGGCAGCGGCGATCCGGTGACCGGATCGGTGACCTTCAAGGACGGCGCGAACACCCTGGGAACGGGCGCGATCACGAATGGAGTCGCGGTCTTCGATACCACGACGCTTGCCGTCGGTTTGCACGCGATCACGGCTGTCTATAGCGGTGATGTGAACAGCCAGGCGAGCACGTCGGCGCCGTGGACACAGTCGGTGACGGCGGCGACGACGGTGGTGACGCTCACTTCGAGCCTGAATCCGTCGGTGGTGGGAGCCGCGGTGACATTCACCGCGGTTGTGACCGGTAACGGCGAGGCGGCAACGGGCGCCGTGACCTTCAAGGATGGCACCACAGTGCTGGGCATGGTGAATATCACCGGCGGCACGGCAGCATTCACAACCTCGGCGCTTCTGCCGGGCCAGCATTCGCTGGTGGCGCAGTATGGCGGCGATGACAATAACCAGGCAGCGGCCTCGCCCGCGCTGACACAGACGGTGGAGCAGAGAACGACGACGACGCTGCAGTCCGGCACGAACCCGGCCATGACAGACCAGGCGATCACACTGACTGCGACCGTAAGCAATGGCGGAAGCTCCGCCGCGACGACGGGAACCGTCAGCTTCAGCGATGGAGCGACGGTGCTGGGCACGGCGACGCTGAATGTGAATGGCGTGGCGACGTTTGCCGCTACTTTGGTGGGCGCGGGACAGCATGAGCTGACCGCAAGCTACGCCGGCGACACGCTGAATATCGGCAGCAACTCGGCCAATGTGACGGAGACGGTGCAGCTGCGGGCGAGCACGACATCGGTGGCTGCCTCAGGCACGACGGTGACGACAGGCGCTCCACTGACGCTGTTTGCGGCGGTGGCGGGCGCGGCCGTGACGCCGACGGGAACAGTCACGTTCTACTCAGGCAGCACAACGATAGGCAGCGCGACGCTGAACGCGTCGGGAGTCGCGACGCTGAACTACACTCCCACGGCGGGAACGTACAGCAACATCAGCGCGAGTTACTCGGGCGATGCAGTGTATGCCGCGTCAACATCCTCCGTGCTGGGAACGATCACGGTGGGTCAGGCGCTGAACTTCTCGATAACGCCAAACCCATCCTCGCTGACGGTGCAGAGCAAGCAGTTCGGCGTGATCAATATCTCACTGAAGTCGCTGGACGGCTTTAGCGATGCGATGTCGATAGGCTGCCTTGGCCTGCCATCGGGCGCGAGCTGCACCTTCAGCTCGACCCAGGTGAATCTTGCTTTGGGCGGTACGCAGACGGTACAGGTCACGCTGGATACGGCGGACCCACTGACGGCAGGCGGCCAGGCGAAGCTGGAGATGAAGAACAGCTCCATGACACTGGCATGCGGATTGCCGGTGGGCGTGCTCCTCGGCTTACTGCTCTGGACAACGCGCAAGCGTCTCTCGAAGGATGGGCGCAGGGCGATGGGCGGTCTGCTGGTGCTGGCGCTTACGCTGCTAACGATCGGACTTAGCGGCTGCGGAGCACTGCAGATCAACGGCGTGGCTCCGGGTACATACAACGTGCAGGTCTTCGCCACGGGCATCCAGACCGGCATCACACAGTCAGCTACTATTACGCTGACGGTGACTCAATAATGGAAATTGCTCGACCGAAGTGGATTCCTGCTGCCGCACTCCTGCTTACGGCGATGATCGCGTGCGCGGGACGTGCCGCGGCGCAGGAGGACCCGACGGAGGTGAAGCCGGGCGCGTTCCTGGCCGCCGGTGGCATGCTTTCGGCGTATAAGCTCGACTACGGTGAGCACCGGCTGGGCGGCTACAGCGCATTCCTGGATATGAACCTGACGACGCGCTACGGTATTGAGGGTGAGGCACGCTGGCTCGTCTTTAACCAGCAGGCGAATGTGAATGCAAAGACGTTCCTGATAGGGCCAAGGATCTTGTTCAATCCGCGGATACTGCGCGGGGTCACGCCGTATGTGAAGCTTCTGGTGGGAGATGGAAAGTTCAACTTTCCCTACAACTACGCGACGGGAAGCTATTTCGTCATGGCACCCGGGGCGGGTGCGGATGTACCGCTTGGCCACACCCGGTTTCGCATCCGGCTGATCGATGTGGAGT
>DATMLK010000041.1:0-12144 GCA_035570215.1 Acidobacteriaceae bacterium | reverse complement strand
GAAGAGATTGCGCTCGATCTTTCGTATCGCATATTGCATCTCTGTGTGGACAAAGGCGGGTCGATCACCGGAGAACATGGTGTTGGCCGGGAGAAGCAGCAGGTGATGGGCTACATGTTCAGTGAGCCGGATCTGGCGACGATGCAGCGGGTGCGCATCGCCTTCGATCCGGCCGGCATCGCCAACCCGGACAAGATCTTTCCGCGCACCAGGCTCTGCGGCGAGAAGACCGGACCCTATACGCCGCATCCGCTGGAGACAGCCGGCGTAGCGGAGTTCTTCTAGCGATGAGCGCTCCCCTGCAGCAGCAACACGCAAAGCTCACCGCCATCGTTGGCGCGGAGCATGTGCATCCGCATGAGGAGCATCTGCACGTCGCGCCTGCGGACACGCAGCAGATCGCGGCGGTGCTGCAGTACGCGGATGCGCGCGGACTTACGGTGACGCCAGTGGGCGGCCGCACAAAGAATGGCTGGGGCAATCCAGTTCCGCAGCAGCTCACGCTGGAGATGCATCGCATGAATACAGTGCACGAACACGCGTGGCAGGACATGACCTGCACCGTACAGGCTGGTTGCACGTGGGCGGCGATGCAGACCGCGCTTGCCAGACACAACCAGCACGTCGCGCTCGATCCGCTCTGGCCTGGTAACGCGACTGTGGGCGGCATCATTGCCGCGAACGACAGCGGCGCTCTGCGGCTGAAGTACGGCGGCCTGCGCGACCTCATCATCGGCATGACGATCGTGCTGGCCGACGGGACGATAGCCAAATCGGGCGGCAAGGTGGTGAAGAATGTCGCCGGGTACGATCTGCACAAGCTGATGACCGGCGCCTTCGGGACGCTCGGCGTGATCGCCGAGGTGAACTTCCGTCTGCATCCGATGGAAAAGACTCTACAGACGTGGTCGATCACCGCGAGCGACGCCTTCTCACTGGACAAGCCGCTGCGCGCGTTGCTGGATTCGCAGCTTGCACCCATCAGCGCTCAAGTCCGCTGCGGGCCGAAGAGTGCATCGCTGGATGTGCGGCTCGCGTCGTCCCCGGAGCGCAAAAGCTCACAGCATCTCGCGCTGGAACAGATCGCCGACGGTCACGATGTGACGCTTGCAGAAGAGAGCATATGGAGCGAGCGCGAGCGGCTGGCGAGCCATAACGGCAGCGGCCCGGAGCAGAGCGGCCGCGGCACGGACCACGCCGTGCTGAAGGTCAGCCTGCCGCATGATGAGATCTGCAACTTTCTCGCGCGCGTGCAGCTCATTCCTTCAGATGTCTCCGCGCACGCCGTGGCGCAGGCGCATGGGCTGCTGCTGCTCCGGATCGAGGGTTCTGCAGACTCGCTGGTGCAGACCGTCACAACACTGTGCGCTGAGGTCTCTGCGCTTGGCGGCAGCGTTTTTATCCAAACTGCCTCAGCTGCTTTGCGTGAGAGCATCGATGTATGGGGCGAGCCGCCCGCCGCCATCGCACTGATGCATGAGATTAAAAGGCAGTTCGACCCCAATCGCACGCTGAACCCCGGCCGCTTCGTGGGAGGAATATAGATGGCAAGCCCGCACACCGCTCCCGAGTCCGCGATTAAGAAGCCGTCAAGCTTCGACGCGCATCATCCGCCGGAGAAGAAGTTGATCGACGACTGCGTGCACTGCGGCTTCTGTCTGCCCGTGTGCCCCACCTATGTTCTATGGGGCGACGAGATGGATTCGCCGCGCGGCCGCATCTACATGATGAAAAAAGCGGCCGAAGGCGAGGCCCCGCTTGACGCACGCCTCCAGCTGCACATGGATAACTGCCTGGGCTGCATGAGCTGCATGACGGCGTGCCCCTCCGGCGTGCAGTACGAAAAACTCATCGAGGCGACGCGGACGCAGATCGAGCGGCACCTGCCGCGCGGCACAAGCGATTCCCTCTTCCGCCGCGTGCTCTTCGCGACGTTCCCCTACGCGCACCGTCTGCGCGCGCTGGCTCTGCCCATGCTGGTCTACCAGCGCAGCGGTCTGCAGAAGCTGGTGCGCAGGAGCGGGCTGCTGAAGCTGCTCCCCGCACGGCTCTTAGCGATGGAGTCGCTGCTGCCCACGGTACCGAACTCGCTCTTCACGCAGCTGCCCACGCGAGTGATGACACCGAAGCCGCGCCGCAGGGTCGGCATGCTCTCCGGCTGCGTGCAGCAGGTCTTCTTTCAGCATGTGAATGCGGCTACGCTGCGCGTGCTCGCCGCGGAAGGCTGCGAGATCGTAATTCCGGAGATACAGGAGTGCTGCGGCGCGCTGATGGTGCACTCCGGTTATGAGGCCCAGGCGCAGTGCGCTGCCATCCGCATGATCTCCGCCTTCGAGAATGAGAATGTAGACGCCATCATCATCAACGCCGCAGGATGCGGCTCGACCATGAAACAGTATGGCTACCTGCTGCGCGACGATCCGGACTGGGCCGAGCGCGCGGCGATCTTCTCTGCCAAATGCCGCGACATCGCCGAGTTTCTCTGCGAGCTGGAGCCGCTGGCCCCGCGCAATCCCCTGCCGCTGCGTGCGGCGTATCACGATGCCTGCCATCTGCAGCACGCGCAGGGCATCCACGCCCAGCCGCGCACGCTGCTGGCGGGTATACCCGATCTTGAGATTGCGGAGATGCCGGACGCGGCCATCTGCTGCGGCTCGGCCGGCGTCTACAACCTGCTGCATCCGGAGACGGGCGAGGAGCTGGGCGACCGCAAGGTCGATAACCTGCTCAGCACGCAGGCCGAGGCGGTGATCTCGGCCAATCCCGGTTGCCTGCTGCAGCTGATGAGCGGGTTGCGGCGTCGCGGACTGGATGCCATGCCCGCATTCCACATGGTGGAGCTGTTGGACGCATCCATACGCGGGCTCACGGCAGATGAGCTGCTGCGGCAAGACAGAAGCAGCCGCATTCAGGCAAACTGACAGAGACGCTTCCATGCGCGGCGATCTGCATTTAAGGAACTTCTGATGACCCCAGAGAGAAAAGCTCAACTTGATCAGGCAGCGAAGATCTGCCTGGAGGCGCGCCACACCGGCAACCTGATAGACAACCTGCCCGCCGCGCTGCAGCCGCAGACGCTGGAAGAGGCCTACGCCGTGCAGGACGAAATGATCAAGGCGTACCCGCCCATTGGCGGCTGGAAGATCGGCGGGCCGCCCACGGCCGATCCGTTCTTTGCTCCGATGCCAAAGGCGTGGATGGCCGCCAGCGGCAGCAAGCTCAAGGGTATTCGCTTCCGTGCGGTCGAGGCGGAGATCGCATTTCTCATCGGCAAGGACCTGCCGCCGCGCGGCACGCCCTACTCGCGCGCCGAGGTCATTGACGCGGTGGCAAGCTGCCATCCGGCGATCGAGGTTCTGGAGATGGCCTTTCCCACGCCCGAGGGCAAGGAGAGGTTCACGCTCTTCGGCGATATGCAGCAGCACGGAGGCTTCGTCTACGGCGCGGCGTTTGCCGGCTGGCAGAAGCTGGACTGGGCGCAGGAGTCGGTAATACTCACCATCGAAGGCGAACTGATCATGGAGAAGACCGCATCCAACCCCGCAGGCACGGACCTGGTGCGGCTGTTGGTCTATCTCGCCAACGAAGGCGCGGCGCGCACCCGCGGCCTGAAGAAGGGCGACTGGATCACCACCGGCAGCTGGACCGGCAACACACCGGCGGGTGCGAACGCCAGCGTGGATGTAAAGTTTGCTCACGCAGGGAATGTAAGCCTGCGCTTCGCGTAAAGAAGCAGATTCCGGCGTGCGCCGGAATGACAAAATATCTAACGAAGTGGCAAAAGTATTGAGCGGAGTTGTAAAAATTCAGGAGCAAGTATGACGGAAAAGACCCATCTCGACGGCGTGGAGTTTCGCGCACCTGTTACCGAGGCCTACGCCGGCATCCTTACGCCGGAGGCGATCGCGTTTATCGTCGACCTGCAGCGGACGTTCAACAGCCGCCGCAAGGAGCTTCTCGCCGCGCGCGTGGAACGCCAGAAGCTGCTCGACGCCGGCGTGAAGCCGGATTTTCTCCCAGAGACGAAGACCATCCGCGACGCCGAGTGGACGGTGGCTCCGCTCCCCACGGACATTCTCGACCGCCGCGTGGAGATCACCGGGCCCGTCGACCGCAAGATGATCATCAACGCGCTGAACTCCGGCGCGAAGGTCTTTATGGCGGACTTTGAGGACTCGTCCACGCCGACATGGCACAACCTGCTCGACGGCCAGATCAACTTGCGCGACGCCGTGCGCCGTGCGATTACCTACAGTGACCCCGCGACGAAGAAGAACTACGCGCTGAACGAGACGACCGCCGTACTCTTCGTGCGTCCGCGCGGATGGCACCTGGAAGAGCGGCACGTGATGGTGGATGGCGAGCCGATGTCGGGCTCCATCTTCGACTTCGGGCTTTATTTCTTTCACAACGCGAAGGAGCTTCTCGCGCGCGGCAGCGGACCGTATTTTTATCTGCCGAAGATGGAGTCACACCTGGAGGCGCGGCTGTGGAACGATATCTTCATCCGGGCGCAGAAGAATCTCGGCGTGCCGCAGGGTTCGATCAAGGGCACGGTGTTGATCGAGACGATCCTGGCGACGTTTGAGATGGATGAGATCCTGTATGAGCTGCGCGATCACTCTGCTGGGCTGAACTGCGGTCGCTGGGATTACATCTTCAGCTTCATCAAGAAGTTCTCCAACGATCCGCATGCGATCCTGCCCGACCGCGCGCAGGTGACGATGGCGACACACTTCATGCGCAGCTACTCGAAGCTCGCGATCAAGACCTGCCACCGGCGCAAGGTGTGGGCGATGGGCGGCATGTCCGCGTTTATCCCGATCAAGTCCGATCCGGTTGCGAATGAGAAGGCCCTGGCGCAGGTGCGCGCCGACAAGGAACGCGAGGCCGGCGACGGGCACGACGGCACATGGGTCGCGCATCCGGGACTGGTGCCGATCGCGATGGAGATCTTCAACCGCCTGATGCCGGGCAAGAACCAGATCGAAAAGCAGCTGCCGGATTACCACCCGACTGCCGCCGATTTCCTGCAGATCCCCGCAGGCGAGATCACCGAGGCGGGCATGAAGCAGAACGTCGCCGTCGGGCTGGGGTATGTGGAGGCGTGGCTGCGCGGCATCGGCTGCGTGCCGCTCTTCAATCTGATGGAGGATGCCGCGACGGCGGAGATCAGCCGCGCGCAGCTCTGGCAGTGGGTGCATCACGGAGCGAAGCTATCCGACGGCCGGGCTGTAGACGTGAGGTTGGTGGAGTCGGTCATCACCGAAGAGCTGGCGAAGCAGAAGAGCGCGGTGGATGCGGTGCGGTATGCATCCTACGAGAAGGCTGCGAGCCTGATGCGCGATCTGATCCGCGCGCCGAAGTTCATCGACTTCCTTACTCTGCCGGCTTACACGCAGGTGCTGAAGGAAGAGAGGCTTTAAACTTCAAATTCCGGGCGGCTGGGGAGGATCACTCTCCGCAGCCATCCGGAATTCTAAAGTGTGCAGCGTTCCTTCCTGTTTAGTGGACGGTCACGCCGTGGATCACTCCTGATGTGATCCCGGTGTTGGAGCCGCTGCTGGTGGCGATGGGAGCTTCGTTGAGAGTGCCGACCGGATTGGCGGCGAAGACCTCAATCGCCTTCTGGTTGCCGACGTAGATCTTTCCTGAGGCATCGACGGAGATGCCGTTGGGGTCACTGAAGGCGGTGTTCGAGCCGCTGATAACAGCTATAGGTGCCACGTTCCCTGTGGCTCCGGCGGCGAAGACGTCCACGGTACTGGCACCTGCACCGCCAAAGTCATCGCCGTTGACAACGTAGATATTACCCGAGGAGTCAAGAGTCAGATCGTGGGAGCTATTGAGTCCGGTATTCGCGCCCATGATGGTGGCGAGGGGAGCTGAGGTTATATTGCCGACCGGATTGGCGGCGTAGACGGTTACGCTGGCGGTGCTAGAGTTTCTTTCGTCGCAGACGTAGATCTTTCCTGTGGAATCGAGCGCGATGCCGTTCGGCTCAACGAGCCCGGTGCTTCCACCGCTGATGGTCGCGACAGGGGTTGCGTTGCCTGTAGCTCCGGCGGCGTAGACGGTGACGGAAACGTTGTTGAATTGGTTGACGACATAGATCTTTCCTGTGGAATCGAGAGCGATGCCGCTGGGGGAGCTCAGCCCGGTGTTTCCACCGCTGATGGAGGAGGTGGGGGCGACATTGCCTGTAGCTCCGGCAGCGAAGATATCCACTTTATTGCTATCGTGGTCGGTCACGTACATGTTGCCGCTGGCGTCAAATGCTATGCGGTGAGCATCACTCAGAGTGGTAGCCGTGCCTATAATGTCCGTTGTGGGAGCAACATTGACACCGACGCTGGTGGGAAGCGCAAATTGCGAGGCGAAGGCGCCTGCGCTGACGTTGCCCGCGACGTAGACATGCTGGATGGCGGCGTTGGGGGTGCCGGCGGTGTAGGTGAAGCCGGCGATGCAGCCGGTGAGAACCATGGTGGCTGTCAGTAAAGCACCCGACATGAGGCGATTACGCGTAGAAACCTTTAGTGTTGCGCTCATGTATGAGAAGCACCTCTATTCGTGGAATGTGGAATACAGGCTGAGTATAGGCTTAATTGTCAGATTGTCATCACAGGATTTATACGGAATCTTCATTTTATTCATAGGCCACCATGGGGCCTCTATGATCACCGCGTCTGCGGGAAACCCAGGTCGACCTTGCTGGATGCCGGATCCGGCCAGCGGCTGGTGACGACCTTGCCGCGCGTGTAGAACTGAATTCCTTCCGGGCCGTACATGTGCAGATCGCCGAAGAGCGAGGACTTCCAGCCGCCGAAGCTGTAGTACGCCACAGGAACGGGCACGGGTACGTTGATGCCAACCATGCCGATCTCCACATCGAACTGAAACTGCCGCGCCGCACCGCCATTCTGCGTAAAGATGGCGGTGCCGTTGCCGTAGGGATTGTCGTTGATGAGCTTCAGCGCCTCGGCGTAGGTCTTCATGCGGACAACGCTGAGCACCGGGCCAAAGATCTCGTCGGTATAACACTTCGTTCCCGGTTTTACGTTGTCGAGAAGCGACGCGCCGAGAAAGAAGCCGTTCGACTTCATCGCCGCATCCTTGCGCCCGTCCACATGGATGGTGGCGCCTTCCTTGGTTGCGTAGTCGAGATACGATGCGACACGATCGCGATGCTCCTTCGTGATGAGCGGGCCCATCTCGCTGGACTTTTCATTACCGGGGCCGACCTTGATCTTGCCGATGCGCTCGGTGATGGCCGCGATCAGCGGATCGGCCACGCTGCCCACAGCAACGACTACAGAGATCGCCATGCAGCGCTCGCCGGCCGCGCCATATGCGGCGGAGACGGCTGCGTCAGCGGCCATGTTCACATCAGCATCCGGCAGAACCAGCATGTGGTTCTTCGCGCCGCCCAGCGCCTGCACGCGCTTGCCGTTCCGGGTGCCGGTCTCGTAGATGTGCTTTGCAATCGGCGTGGAGCCGACGAAGCTGAGTGCCTTCACGTCGGGATGCTCCAGCAGGCGGTCTACAACAACCTTGTCCCCGTTCACCACGTTCAGTACGCCCCTGGGTACGCCAGCTTGCTGCGCGAGCTGCGCGAGGAACATGCTGGCTCCGGGAACTTTTTCTGACGGCTTGAGCACGAAGGTGTTGCCGCAGGCGATGGCGTTAGCGATCATCCACAGCGGCACCATCGCGGGAAAGTTGAACGGCGTAATGCCGGCGACGACGCCGAGCGGCTGGCGGATCTGGTAGACATCCACGCCGCTCGAGGCCTGCTCGGAGTAGCTGCCCTTCAGCAGCTGCGGCACGCCGCAGGCGAACTCGACGTTCTCCAGGCCGCGCGCGATCTCGCCGGCTGCGTCGGAGAGCGTCTTGCCGTTCTCGGTGGAGATGATCTGCGCGAGCCTGTCGCGGTTCTCCACGATGAGCGCGTGCAGCTTGAACATCACCTCCGCGCGGCGCGAAAGCGAGGTGGCGCGCCACGCCGGAAAGGCAGCTTTTGCGGCGGCAACGGCGGCGTCCACTTCGGCCGCGGTCGCGAAGTTCACCAGCGCGTGCTGCTCGCCGGTGGCTGGGTTCCAGACCACGCCGGTGCGCCCGGAGCCTCTGTTTACAGACGCATCGTTGATCCAGTGATGCACGGTGCTGACGGCTTCCAATGTCGATGCTGTCGCCATGGCTGTTCCTCCCGAAGGGCTTCGCCGCGGATGCGGGAGACTTATTTTAGCCCCAATCGCGCGGGAATGTCAGAGCCGCCTGCCGGTCAGATGCCTTCGCCCATCGTCACGGTATCGATGCGGGCAAGCTGTTCGCTGCGGTACTGGGCACTCTCTTCCTTCTCCACCGTCAGTGCGCTCGCCGGCTCCTGGCGTGTGTCCTGCTGCTGCGCGCCGTCCAGCCGGTCTAACTGCTCTATGCGGGCCGCTAGCCGCTTCACCTCATCGGCCAGCGCGATGATGACATCGGAGAGTGGGTCGTGGATCTCATGCGGATCCGTAACCAGCACACGCTTCCCTGCCTGGTAGACGATGTGCGCCGGCACGCCGACCACGGTCGAGTCCGGAGGAACGTCCCGCAACACGACCGAACCGGCACCTACGCGCGCGTTTTCTCCGAGGATGATGTTGCCCAGGATATTGGCATTGTTTCCCACGTAGACGCGGTTGCGCAGCGTGGGATGCCGCTTGCCTTCGCCGTGTCCGGTGCCGCCCAGGGTCACGCCCTGGTAGAGTGTGATGTCGTCGCCGAGAACTGCCGTCTCGCCGATCACCACACCCATGCCATGATCGATGAACAGCCGCCGCCCGATCTGCGCCCCCGGATGGATCTCCACGCCGGTGCAGAAGCGTGTGCCTTGCGACAACAGACGCGCCAGAAGCTTCCATCCTTTGCACCAGAGCCGGTGGTAGATGCGATAGCTCCACACCGCGTGCAGACCCGGATAGCAGAGCAGCACCATCGCGCGCGACGCCGCCGCCGGATCACGCTCGGAGACTGATTGCACGTCTTCGCGAATGGATTGGAGCAGTTTCATAGAGTGGCTTTATACCGTAACAGGAGACGTCGGCGTGTTCAGCGCCTGTTGCCGCAGCTCGTCAAAGAGCAAGGTGGAGAGATAGCGCTCGCCGTCGCTTGGGATGATGACGACGATCAGCTTGCCCGCATGCCGTGGCTGCCGCGCAAGCTGCAGTGCCGCATGTACCGCCGCGCCGGACGAGATGCCGACCAGCAGACCCTCTTCTTTCGGCAGACGCCGTGCCATGGCGAAGGCCTCATCGTTCGTCACTTTGATGATCTCGTCGATCAGGTCCATTCTGAGCACCTTGGGCACAAAGCCCGCGCCGATGCCCTGGATCTTATGCGGCCCCGGTGCACCGCCCGAGAGTACGGGGCTGTCAGCAGGTTCTACCGCGACTGTGTAGAAACCCGGCTTCTTCGCCTTGATGTACTCGCTCACGCCGGTCAGCGTGCCGCCGGTACCGACGCCCGAGACCAGGATGTCCGCCGTGCCGTCGGTGTCGTTCCATATCTCCGGCCCGGTCGTCTTGAAGTGGATCGCCGGGTTTGCGGGATTGTTGAACTGCTGCAGCATGTAGCCGTTCGGCGTCTGGCCGAGCAGCTCCTCCGCCTTGGCAATGGCGCCTTTCATGCCGTTCGCGCCGGGGGTGAGCACGATCTTTGCGCCGAAGGCCAGCAGCAGAACGCGGCGCTCCACGCTCATCGTCTCCGGCATGGTGAGCGTGATGCTGTAGCCCTTCACCGCCGCCGCGAACGCCAGACCGATGCCGGTGTTGCCGCTGGTCGGCTCGATCAGTACCGTCTTGCCCGGCTGTATCTTGCCCTCGCGCTCCGCCGCCTCGATCATGGCGAATCCGATGCGGTCCTTTACGCTGCTCACCGGGTTCGCGCTCTCCAGCTTGACGACGACCCTGGCTACGCATCCTTCCGTGACGCGATTAAGCTGGACCAGCGGCGTGCCGCCGATCAGGTCCGTTACGTTTGCAGCAATATTCATCATCTCCTCCGGGAGCTCCAGACCAAATCATAGTCCGGGTTTGCGCATGATGGCTGGATATTCCGCCGGCTGGCCCTGTATACGGAATCCGCCAGTTCACAGGCTGGTGCCCCGGCTACAGTATCTCAGTGACATGCATCACACGGCCCGATATACCGGCAGCGAATCGCAGCGGCCGCCGCAATTAATACACGCCATTTCTTCAGCTACCAGGGAAGCTGAAACATTTTAGAGACATAGGCCGTCTCTTTGCAGGATGACTGACCATACAGGCTTCATGAATACAACCTCAAGGAAAGTATTAAGAGAACCTCCTCTGCCGGTTCATCCACACTGCATTCTTCCGCGTTTGAAGATTGCCAGCCTGCGGCTTTTGCTGCTAGGTTTATTAGCCCATGACCATCAGCAGTAAAAGGAGTCAGAAAGTATGAGTTGTTCTGTCGCGTGCTTTGTTCGCAGAATGGTCCTGGCAACTCTACCGGTTTTGATACTTGCCGGATCAGCCGCATCGGCGCAGGAAAACGTCACGCGGCCGAGAATCACCGGCATCTCCCACGTCGGCTACTTCGTCTCCGACCTGCCGAAGGCCATCGCCTTCTGGCATGACCTGCTGGGGTTCGATGAATCCTATGACCTGAAGAAGCCGGGCAGCAACGACGTTCGCATCGCCTTCATCAAGATCAATGACCACCAGCATATTGAACTCTTCAATGAGCCGCCCACCACGCCGCACAACATGATGAGCCACCTCTGCTTCACCGTGGACAACATAGAACAGATGCGGGCCTATCTGCGGGCGCAGGGTTTCGATGTGAAGCCAGGCAACGGCACCAAGACACGCACCGGCGACTATGCCTTTGAGATCAAAGACCCGGACGGCATGCTGGTCGAGTTCGTGCAGAGCCTGCCCGGCGGCTGGGAGGCACAGGCGGCAGGCAAGTTCATGCCGGACACGCGCATCTCCACGAAGATCTATCACCTCGGCTTTCTTGTCGGCAACAGCCAGCGCTCGCTGGACTTCTACGGCAGGGTGCTCGGCTTTAAGGAGATCTGGCGCGGCGGCGGCGACCCGAACGAACTGAGCTGGATCAACATGCAGGTTCCCGATGGCCAGGATTATGTCGAATTCATGCTGTACCGTACGCTTCCCCCGCCCGATCAGTGGGGCGGCAAGAACCACATCTCGCTTGCAGTGCCGGACGTAGCCAAGGCCATCTCCACACTGGAAGCTCGCCCCGCATTCAGCAGCTACGGCAAGCCGCTCACCATGCATATTGGCATAAACGGCAAGCGGCAGGTAAACCTCTTCGATCCGGATGGTACGCGGGTGGAACTGATGGAAACGCACACCGCGGACGGCAAGCCCGTGCCGCCGTCCACCGCGCCACCTCCGCCGCCCTCGCACGATTAACGCCGCAGTCCCTTATCCACCGTAACCACAACGGAGACCCCATGCAGATCAAGCAAACCCGCCGTGAATTTCTTGCTACTCTGGCCGCCGCATCGGCAGCCTGCGCGATTCCCACCTGCGCCTCCGCCAAAGATCACATCCAGTACGGCTATACCGCCATCACCTGGGGCGGAAACGATCTCCAGGCCATTGAAGATATCGCCGCTGCGGGCTATCGCGGCATTCAGCTTCGCGTCAATGCGGTCACCGAGTTCAAACCCGAGGAGCTGAAGGACCTGCTGGCACGGCACAAGCTCGACTTCGTCGCGCTCTCCGGCGGCGGCCCCTCGCTGGACGTCTCCGAAGAGGATGACATCGCCGCGCAGATGGTCAACGCGAAGTTCCTGCGCGATGCCGGCGGCAAGTACCTGCAGCTGATCGACAAGAACACGGTGTACCAGCGCGTTGTTACGCCGGATGAGTGCAGGCGGCTGGGCGAGCGGCTTACCGCGATCGGCAAGCGCACCGCCGATATCGGCATTCCCATCGGCTACCACAACCATCTCACCAGCATCAGCGAGCGCCCGGAGAACCTCGACCTGGTTCTTGCGGCCTCTGACCCGAAGTACGTCAAGCTCGAGCTGGATACAGCGCACTATGTCGCCGGCGGCGGCGATCCGGCCCAGGCCATCCTGAAATACCACGACCGGCTGCTTTTTAT
>DATMLK010000040.1:0-6958 GCA_035570215.1 Acidobacteriaceae bacterium | reverse complement strand
TTGCCAGGCGCTGCATCTGTCTGATTCTGCGCATCCGGCAGGTTTTGTAGATCCATTTGCCGCATCACTACCGTCATCAGCCGCAGTCCCTGCCACAAACTGCTTCCGGAGATGACCCCGCCCAGCAGCAGATACACCGCCGACCCGGAGCCCAGCTTCCACCACACCAGCGGCGCACCCACGGCCAGCAGGATCGCCGTCAGCCTCATGGCGCGCAGGATCGTGCGCCGGAAGTCGGCATCCGTCAGGCCTGCGATCTCATTCATTTCGCATCCTTCATATAGCCACTGGCCACGCGGTAGATCTGCACAAAACCCGCCACCGCGCCCACCAGTATGCCCGCCACGTAGATCCAGTCCGTATGCAGCCAGCGGTCCAGCAGCGCGCCCAGCAGCCAGCCGATCACGCACGCCGCCGGCATGATGATGGCGAGCTGGATCATCGACTCCGCCTTGGCGAAGTCCTTCAGCCCGCTGTTCTTGTTATCGTCGCTCATCGCAACCATTACACCAGCTTGTCTCTTTGCTTGTCATTCCCCAGTGATGAATCTCACCTGGTACCTGTTGCCACCAATCTGTCTGCACCCCGATATACTGAATGCCAGTCTGTACCCAAGGAAAATACGTGTTCGAATCCGACTTTGAGGAGCGGCTCTACAACGAGCGCCTCGACAAGATCCAGAAGATCGCTGAGCTCGGCCAGGCCGCCTACCCGAACAGCTTCGCCTTCTCGCACACCATCCCCGAGATCCGCGCCGCCTACGACACCTCGACCACCGAGCAGCTGGAAGCCGCTCCGATCAACGTCGCCATCGCCGGCCGCATCATGGCCATCCGCGCGCAGGGTAAGGCCGGATTCGCTCAGCTCCAGCAGGGCGGCCAGCGCCTTCAAATTTATGTGCGGTTGGATGCCGTCGGCGAAGATGGCTTCGCGCTCTACAAGCTGCTCGACATCGGCGATCACATCGGCGTCGCCGGCTATCTCTTCCGCACCCGCACCGGCGAACTCAGCATCCACGTCACGTCGATCACGTTCCTCACCAAGGCCATGTTCGCCCTGCCGGACAAGTACCACGGCCTCGCCGATGTGGAGCTGCGCTATAGACAAAGATATGTCGACCTCTTCATGAACACAGGCCAAACCGTCAAGAACGAAGATGGCAGTGAACAATCGTCGCCCAACGTCCGCGAGGTGTTCGTGAAGCGGGCGAAGGTGATGAAGGCTCTGCGGAACTTCTTCGACAGCCGCGGCTTCATCGAAGTCGAGACGCCCATGATGCAGTCCATCGCCGGCGGCGCAGCGGCCCGGCCCTTCGAGACGCATCACAACGCGCTCGATCTCGACCTCTTCCTCCGCATCGCGCCGGAGCTGTACCTGAAGCGGCTGGTGGTCGGCGGGTTGGACCGCGTCTACGAGATCAACCGCAACTTCCGCAACGAAGGCATCAGCACCCAGCACAACCCCGAGTTCACCATGCTGGAGTTCTACCAGGCCTACGCCAACTACCACGACCTCATGCAGCTCACTGAAGAGATCGTGAAGTACGTTGCGTTAGAGGTGAACGGCACGACGATCACCACCTTCAATGATGTGGAGATCGACCTCGGCAAGTGGACGAAGCTGAGTATGCGTGAAGCAATTATTAAGTTTTGGCCGCCGAACATAGCAGGCAAGCCCACTATGGCGGACTTCCTGACTGAAGACGCGTTCAAGACATGGTCAAAAAGCTACGACTTCGTCATAGTTCATTCTGAAGGAACAGTTGAAGACCTCCATGCACCGCGACAGCTTTTGGCAAGCAAGATTAGAGGTATTTTCCAATCTATGCGCCCCATTGTTGTTGAGGGTGGAGGCAGAATGGGGCCGGTACTTTCGACTGGCGATCCCGTTGGAAAACAAATCGCTACTCTTTTTGAAGTTTTGGCCGAAGAACATCTCACGCAGCCGACTATCATCTACGACTTCCCTCTCGCCGTCTCGCCCTTATCCAAGGTTAAGCCCGACGAACCCGACTGGGTCGAGCGCTTCGAGTTCTACATCGGCGGCTTCGAGGTCGGCAACGCCTTCTCCGAGCTGAACGACCCCGAAGACCAGCGCCGCCGCTTTGAAGACCAGCTCGCGCAGAAGGCCGCCGGCGACGACGAGGCCCAGCCCATGGACGAGGACTACGTCCGCGCGCTCGGCTACGGCCTGCCGCCCACCGCCGGCGAAGGCATCGGCATCGACCGCCTCACCATGATCCTCACCGGCTCAAAGTCCATCCGCGACGTGATCTTGTTCCCGCTCCTCCGCCCCCAGGCAAAGCCGGACGAGGACGAGCAGCCAAAACCGGCAAAATAGCGGGTGCCCCATTCATCGCAGTTTTATCGCGATGGGTGGGTTCGCAGGATGCTAAGAAAAGTACTCCACCAGCGCCTCGACGAGCGACCCAATCGTCGCCTCCTGCGCCTCCACCGTCGGCAAAAAGCCTAGCTCGCGCATCGTCGCCGACGTCACCGGCCCAATCGAAGCCAGCACTGTTTCCGGCGGTACTATTACACCCGCAGCCAATAGCAAAGCATGGGCGTTTCGAGCAGTGGATGAGCTTGTGAATGTAATTGCCTGAGGTATAAGGGCTTTTGCGTTGAATATATCCTTCAGTTTCGCCACCGAACCAGCCGGAAGTTCGTTCCGGTAAGCATCCGCCACCGTCACCTCAGCCCCTGCCGCCCGTAATCCCGAAGGCAACACATCCCGCGCCACCTCGGCCCGCACCAGCAGAACGCTTTCGCCCCCGACCAGCGGCCGCAGCGCCTCCAGCAGCGACTCGGCCACGAACTTCGGCGGCACCAGCGCCACCTTCATCCCGGTTACGCGCACCGCCTCCGCCGTCGCCGGCCCGACCACGGCGATCTGCAGCCCCGCTGCCGCCGGATGCACGCCCGCATACAACGCCCGCTCGCAGAAGACCCGCACCGCATTCGCACTGGTGAAGATCAGCCAGTCGAACTCCTTGAGCGCGCCAATGGCACCGTCGATATGCGCGTAAGAATGCGGCGGAACAATAGCAATAGCGGGAATCTCGATCGGCTCAGCCCCCGCAGCCCGCAGAGCCGCCGCCAGCTGCGACGCCTGCTCTCGCGCCCGCGTCACCAGAACTCTCTTCCCCGTGAGAGACATGCCTAGACCCCCCGCAGTGCGTCGGCCATCAGCAGGCCCGCTTCCACCGCCGGCACATCCGCAGCGGCAGCGATCTCTCGGCGAACCAGCTCCGCACCCACGCTACGAGCACCGTGCAACGTGCAGCCGCCTCGTCCCGGCTCGCAGAAGATACCGATCGGCACCGAACATCCGCCACCCAACTCATGCAGCGCGGCGCGCTCGGCAGTCACGGCATACCGCGTCGGCACATCATCCAGCGGCTTCAATAGAGCTTGCGTGGCAGCATCCTCCGCACGGCATTCGATGGCGAGCGCACCCTGCCCCGGCGCAGGACACAGCTCTGACACGCTAAACCAATGGCTGATCTGCTGCGTCAGCCCGAGCCGGGCCAGTCCTGCTGCTGCAAGTACAAGTGCATCCGCCTGCCCCCCCTGCAGCTTGCGCAAGCGCGTATCGATGTTCCCGCGCATCGCGACAAATTGGATATCGTCCCGCAGCGCCAGCAACTGCGTCTGCCGCCGCGGACTCGTCGTGCCGACCCGCGCACCCTCCGGCAGCTCATACAGCGTCTTCCCGCCCACAGTGACCAGCACATCGCGCGCATCCACACGTGCCGGAACGGCCGCGATGGCAAACTGCGGTGCCAGCTCCGTCGGCAGGTCCTTCAGGCTATGCACGGCCAGGTCGATCGACCCCGCCGCCAGCGCCTCTTCGATCTCCTTGATGAAGATGCCCTTGCCGTCTTCCGCGCCGGGATTGGCCTCGCGAAACGCCGCATCCTGCAGGCGATCGCCCGTCGTCTTGATGATCTGAATGGACACGCTGTGTCCTAAAGAACGCAGAGCATCCGCAATGTAGTTCGCCTGCCAGAGCGCAAGCTGCGAGCCGCGCGAGCCTATACGAAGCGGCTTTTGGGGAGAAACACCCGGCGCGCTCACTCGCCCGGCTCCTGATCTTTATCAATGCGGAAGCTCCTGCGCAGCGCCTCCAGCGTCTCCGCATCGCCCTCCTGTGCCGCCTGCTTCACCGCGGAGAGCGGCGCGTGCAGGAACTTCTTCATCAATCCGCGCGTGAGTGCATCGACGGCCGCAGCCTGCTCGTCCGTAAGCCCGGCAAGCCGGCTGCGAATGCGCAGCATCTCCGCCGCGCGCATCTCCTCGGCCGAGTTCTGCAGCGCGACCACCGTACCCACGGCGTCCAGTGACTGCTGCCGCTGCTGGAACCTGTCCACTTCGCGCGACACGATCTTCTCCGCCGCCTGCGCCTCGCGGCTGCGCTCGGCCATATTCGACGCGGCGACCGATTGCAGGTCGTCGATGTCATAGACGAAGATCCCTTCCAGGCGATTCATCTCCGGGTCCACGTCGCGCGGCACCGCGATGTCGATGAAGAACATCGGCCGGTTCTTGCGCGCCTGCAGGAACTGCCGCCCATGCTCGCGGCGGAAGATCGGCTCCGAGGAGCCTGTCGACGTGATCACGATGTCCGCCGCCGCCGCCTGCGCGTAGAGCTGATCGAACGGCACCGGCGTTCCCGCGAACTGCGCTGCCAGATGGACGGCGCGTTCATGCGTGCGATTGGCAACCATCACCGCGGCTGCTCCCTGCTCCATCAGGTGCCGTGCGGCCAACTCGCTCATCTTGCCCGCGCCGACGAGCAGCACCGTCTTGCCGTCGAGCGACCCGAATATCTTGCGCGCCAGCTCCACGGCGACCGAGGCGATCGAGACCGAGCTTGCGCCGATCTGCGTCTCGTGCCGGACTTTTTTCGCTACGGCAAAGGTCCGCTGTAGCAGACCTTCCAGCTCCGTCTGCACCGCGCCGACCTCGCGCGCCACCGTGTACGCGGACTTCACCTGCCCCAGGATCTGCGGCTCTCCGACCACCATCGAATCCAGGCTCGACGCCACGCGAAAGAGATGCCGCACCGCCTCGCGCTCGCGGTACTCATACAGATGCGGCTCCACCGTCGCCGGTGGCAGCGCAAAATACTGATGCAGGAACGCCAGCAGGTTCGCCGGCTGCGACTCATCGCCGCCATCCTGCGAGGTCAGCAACTCCACGCGATTGCAAGTAGAAAGGATCATGCCCTCGCGCACGCCCGGATGGTGCAGCAGCGTCCGCGTCGCATCGGCCAGCCGTGATGCAGGGATGGCCAGCCGCTCGCGAACCTCGACCGGCGCGGTCTTGTGATTGATGCCGAGCAGCACGAGCTTCATGGCGTTGGAAACCTGTGAACCTGACTGAAATGGTTTGCCGCCCACACCGCCAGCACCACCACCATCACGAAGCTGGAAAGATAGACGGCGCGGCGTCCGCGCAGCCCGGCCGACTGCCGGATAAAGATCATGGCCACGTACGCGCCCCACATCGCGAACGAGAGCAGCACCTTGGGATCGAAGAAGAAGCTTGCACCGATGCTCGCTTCGGCAATAAAAGACCCGATCATCAGCCCCACCGTCATGCACGGGAAGCCAAGCACGAGCGACTTGGCCGCGATCTGATCCAGCGTCTCCAGCGGAGGCACCCAGCGCATCCCGCTCCCCTTGTACTTGCTCTTCAGGCGGCGTTCTTCGATCAGGTAAAGAACACTGGCTATCAGACTGACCGCGAGTGCCGCGTAAGCCGCCAGCAACAGTGCCACGTGGAGAAATATCCAGCCGCCGTGAACGGCCGGCGCGCTCAACTCCTCGTGACCATGCCCAAAGGCGGGCAGCAGCGAGAGCAGAAACGCGATCGGCAGCAGAAAGACTCCAATAGAGACCGTCCGGTAACGCCAATAGACCAGCAGGAAAGTGACGCCGAAGATAAGGCCGAATAGCGATCGCGTCTCATGCACCTCCACCGGTAACAGATGGTGCGCTGCATTCAACATCTCGACCAGTGAGACGAAGTGAAAGAAGACCGCCGCCAGTGCGGCAGGCACCGCAACGCTTGCCCATCGCGGACGGTCCCATTGCGAACGGTCATAGAGCGCCACCGGCAGCACGGCCAGCGTGGCCAAGCCGTAGAGCACAACCGCTATCTTGAGCCACAGAACCTGCATGCGAAAAACAACTCCGGGCTGCGCGGAAGAGGCCGCGCCAGGCCCACAAGATCTAAGTATAAAGATTTTCAGCAGAAAGGTTTTGTTTATCACCTGTCTCTGTCGCTGCATACAATAGACGGCATGGCACCGCTGACCGATTTCTTCGCGCTCACCCGGGTGGTGAACCTGCCGTCACGTACGGACCGCTACCGCGAGATCTCCGCGCAGCTGGACGCGCTGGGGATGCCCTTTGCCGTGGGCGAAGTCGAACTCTTTCCGGCCATCTGCCCGGAGGGAGCGGCTGGGTTCACCAACCCAGCCGTCCGCGGATGCTTTCTGAGCCACCTGGAGATTCTGCGCGATGCGCGGGCACGCGGCGCGGCCAGCTTGCTCGTCATCGAAGACGACCTGCAGGTGCTGCCTCAGGATATAGACACGCTCTCCTATATGGCGGATCTGCTTGTGCAGAGGCCGTGGGGCATCGCCTACTTCGGGCACTTTCTTCCCACCGCGCCGGTAAAGGCATCGGCATGGGTCTCCTTCCACGGCGAGTTGAGAACCTCGCACTTCTATGCCGTGCATGGCTCGGTCTTCAATCGTCTGATTGCGTATCTCGAGGATTGCCTGAAGCGGCCGCCGGGCCATGCCGTGGGCGGGCCCATGGAGTATGACGGCGCGCTCAACATGTTCCGGCTCTGGCACCCGGACACCATCACCCTGGTTGCGCAACCCAGCCTGGGCGGCCAGCGATCGTCGCAGAGTGACATCCATCCCAGCGGCGAACGGCGCA